>JAGGNC010000029.1 GCA_017886405.1 Pseudomonas sp.
CTTCATAATCGAATGCCTGTGGGTTGACCAAGCCATGGGGACGCTTGAGGCGCACCGCCAAGCGCCACGTCTCCCCCGCACGCACCACAGGCCCGCCATACCAAGCCAGACGCAAACGTGCGGGCAATTTAGCGCGACGTGAAACCGCCTGTTCCAGCTGAAAACGCACCACTCCATCAGCCACCTCAGGCAGACCGACGACATGCCCCTGCAGCCACACAGTTCGCCCGTCCAGTGGTCGCGCCAGGCGGTCATCCAGCGCCCACTGCGCCGATACGCAGGCCCACGTGAAGCCGAACAGAAATAAGGCGATGGGGTAACTGCGAAACGGCAGCAGCATCAAGCCGGCTAACGGCAAGAGCGCCAACAACCAGAATGGCGGTAAGGCTGGAAGAAAGCGCAGCACCAGTAGCCCGGCCACCAACGCCAAAATCGCTGTACGCATAGACTCGCTCCATGAGTCGGGTAGAGCATTTAATCTACTGATCTGCTTTTGCATATCTGCTGTCACAAAGTGTGAAAGCAGGCTGTCATCAATGGGTGCATAATGCCGGCGCTTCTATCCGCCAGAGAGCCTTCATGCCGCGTCGTTTATTCAAGCGCTACATGCCTCACCCAGACCGCATCAAAGGGAGTAAATCCCTGCGCTTTCTGGGCAGTCTGATCCATGACCCCAACCTCTGGCACCTCAACCGCCACTCTGTATCACGCGCCATGGCCATCGGCCTGTTCTGGGCAATGATGCCCATGCCCATGCAAATGGTTGCCGCAGCGCTTATCGCCATACCCGCCCGGGCCAACCTGCCAATCTCAGTGGGTCTGGTATGGCTGACCAACCCGATCACCATGCCGGCAGTGTTCTATTGCAGTTATAAATTCGGTGCCTGGCTGACCAGTACGCCTACCTTGCTGATTCCCGACCACATCACGCTGCGCTGGATCGGCCAAGTCCTGCAAACCCACTGGCAACCTCTGTTGCTCGGTTCGATTGTGCTCGGTGCGGCGCTGGCACTGATAGGCTACTTAGCCACCAATGCCTATTGGCGCTGGTGGGTGCAGCACAACTGGCGCAAGCGCCAGGATAAACGCCAACAGCGCGACATACAGAACTGAAACAAAAAAGCCGTTACTGAGTAACGGCTTTTTTGTTTCATGCAGATTAGCCTATTCGTATCGCAATGCATCGGCAGGCTGAATCTTGGCTGCTCGCCAAGACGGGTAGACGGTCGCCAGAAAGCTCAGCGTGAACGCCGCACCACAGATCAGCAGCACATCAGACAGCAGCAACTCAGAGGGCAGATTATTGATGAAATAGACATCCGCACTCATCACCTGCTGGCCGCTCAAACGCTCGATCCAGCTCACCAGCTGACTGACATTCAGCGCGGCGAGAATACCCAGCACAGCACCAATCAGCGTACCAATCGCACCGATCACCGTACCCTGTACCATAAAGATACCCATGATCTGCCCAGGTGTAACACCCAGCGTGCGCAGAATGGCGATGTCTGCGCCCTTGTCTGCCACCACCATAATCAGCGTGGCAATGATATTGAAGGCCGCCACCGCGACGATCAGCAAGAGCAACAGACCGATCATGGTCTTTTCCATTTTCATCGCACTAAACAGGCTGCCCTGGGTTAGGGTCCAGTCGCTTGCGGTGTAACCCGCGCCCAGTCCGCCGGCAATTTGCGCAGCCACTTGCGGCGCCTGATAGAGGTCCTGCAGCTTCAGGCGCACGCTTTGCACCTGACCCGGCTGCATGCGCTGGATATGCGCCGCATCGGCGACGTGAATCAGCGCCAGCGAGCTGTCCAGCTCAGCCCCAACCTTGAAGATACCGACCACGTTGAGGCGCTGCATGCGCGGGCTGATACCGCCCGGCACGCGGCTCAACTCCGGCACGATCAACGCCAGTTTGTCACCCACGCGCAGCTGGAAACGCCGCGCAGTAATCTCACCGAGCACCACACCAAACTCGCCTTCACGCAGGTCGCTCAAGCGGCCTTGCTGCATGTGCTTATCGATGATCGACACCTGTGGTTCCAGCGCCGGGTCGATGCCATGCAACTGCACCGGCTGCATGGCACCGCGCACCGAAAGCATGCCCTCAAGCTCAGCAAACGGCACCGCCGCGACAACCTGAGGATTGCTCTTCGCTGCAGCGGCGACCTGCTGCCAATCATCAAGCGGCTGACTGCCGGCAATACTGGCGTGGGGCACCATGCCGAGGATGCGCGTGCTCATTTCCTTTTGGAAGCCATTCATCACCGACAGCACCACAATCATCGCCAGCACACCGAGGGCCAGGCCGATCATTGAAGTCATCGAGATAAAGGAAATAAAGTGATTGCGGCGCTTGGCCCCGGTATAGCGGATACCGATAAAGATACTCAGCGGACGAAACATCAGGCGGCCACCAGCTTGCCGTCTTCCAGACGCAGGATACGGTCCATCTGCTGGGCCAGATCCATATCGTGAGTTACCACCAAGAATGCGGTCTGCGACGCGCTGCTCAGCTCCTTCATCAAGTCCTGAATGCCTTGCGCGGTGTGATGGTCGAGGTTGCCGGTGGGCTCATCGAGCAATACCAAGCCGGGTTTATTGACCAGGGCACGAGCAATCGCCACGCGCTGGCGCTCGCCACCGGACAACTCCGAGGGCTTGTGCGCCAGGCGATGGCCAAGACCAACCCGCTCCAGCAGCGCAGTGGCGCGCTGACGCGCTTCGCTGATCGGCGTGCGGCCAATCAGCAGTGGCATGCAGACGTTCTCCAGCGCGGTGAACTCCGGCAGCAGGTGATGAAACTGATAAACGAAGCCCAGGGCACGGTTGCGCAGCAGGCCACGCTGCTTTTCATTCAGCGCTGATAACTCCTCGCCGGCCAGCCAGACGCTGCCGGTGCTCGGGGTATCGAGGCCGCCGAGCATATTGAGCAAGGTACTTTTGCCCGACCCAGAGCTGCCGACAATCGCCACGCGCTCACCGGGGTGTAGCTCAAGCTGCAGGTCATGCAGCACCACCACCGATTGCGGACCCTCGTCGTAACTTTTGCCAAGGTTGCGGCAACTCAACACTGCACGATCTTGCATAACCTGATCACTCATAACGTAGCGCCTCCGCGGGCTGGATACGCGCCGCGCGCCAGGCCGGATATAGGGTGGCGAAAAAGCTCAAAACCAACGCCGCACCGCACACCAGCAGCACGTCAATCAGCTGGAGCTGCGAGGGCAGATAATCGATGAAGTACACATCGGCATTAAGAAATTTGATACCCAACACATGTTCCAGCCCAGCAATCGCGCTGCTGATGTTCAGCGCCGCGAGGCAGCCCAGCACCGCACCAATGGCCGTACCGAACACGCCGATCACCGTGCCCTGAACCATAAAGATCGCCATGATCTGCCGCGGCGTCGCGCCCAGGGTGCGCAGAATGGCGATATCGCCCTTCTTGTCGGTCACCACCATCACCAGGGTGGCGATGATATTGAAGGCGGCGACCGCGACGATCAGCAGCAGAAGCAGACCAATCATTGCCTTCTCCATGCGGATTGCCTGGTACAGGTTGCCATGGGTGCGCGTCCAGTCGCGGGCATAGTAATCACCCTCACCCAATGTCTGTGCCAGCGCCCAGGCAGTTCGCGGGGCCTCAAACAGGTCAGCAAACTTTAAGCGAATGCCTTGAACGTGATCGGCCTGCCAGCGCTGCAGACGCGCCAGATCCTCAACATGGGTCAGGGCCAGATGACCATCGATCTCGCCCGCACCGACATGAAAGATGCCGACCACGGTAAAGCGTTTGAGGCGCGGGAACATGCCGGCTGGGGTGACCGTGACTTCCGGGGCGACAAAGGTGACCTTGTCGCCCATACCGACGCCGAGTTTAGCGGCGGCCTTGTCACCCAGCACCATGCCGAACTCGCCAGGCTGCAGCGCTTCCAGACGGCCCCGCTGAAAGAAATTGCCGATGATCGAGACCTTGGCTTCTTCAAGCGGATCAATCGCATTGATCAGCACCTTCTGCACCTTGCCCTCGTTGGTCAGCAGGCCCTGCATCTGGCTGAACGGCGCAACCGCCAGCACCTGCGGGTTGCTTTGCACTTGCTCGGCCAGGCGGCGCCAGTCATTGATCGGCGTGGCACTTTCCACGGTGGCGTGCGGCACCATGCCGAGCACACGGGTGCGCATTTCATGGTCGAAGCCATTCATCACCGACAGCACCAGAATCATCACCAGCACTCCCAGTGCCAGCCCGATCATAGAGGTCAGGGAAATAAAGGATACGAAGTGATTGCGACGCTTGGCCCGCGTATAGCGCGTGCCGATAAATACAAACAGAGGTCTGAACATGTCGGGGCTAATTCGAGGAAAAAAGAAACGTCCTTGTGGCGGGGCTTGGCGAGCAGCCTTACACTCTGACTACTACTGCTGCCATGGGTTCGCCATGCCGATTCAAGATGAAGATGATCGCCGAGAATACTATCGTATCGACGATACGATCGCACTGGAATTCACCCTGCTCTCCGGCCCAGAAGCCTTGGCAAGTGACGAGCTTCATGACAACTCGCCACTATTCAACCTGCTCAGCGAACTGCACCTTACGGACTTCGAGTCGCAACATCTGTTACGGCACATTACCGAACGCGACCGGACCCTGGCCAATTACCTGAAGGTCATTAACAAGCGCATCGACCTGCTCGGCCAAGCCGTGGCACAAAGCCTGTTGCGCGATATTGGGACACCGCGCAAGGTCAGCCTGTCCGAGGGTGGTGTCAGTTTCAATAATCTCCAGCCAGTGAGCCTCGGCGCGCATCTGGCACTGAAAATGGTACTGATGCCTCAAGCCCTGGGCCTGCTCTTGCGAGCCAAGGTGGTGCATTGTCAGCCATTGCCGTCGCAACAATTTGAGATCGGCGCGGAATTCGAAGCCCTGAGTGATGCTCAGCGTCAGTTGCTCGCCCGCCATATCCTGCAACGCCAAGCCCTGGAGCGTCGCCAGGCTCGCGAGCAGCCCCTGCAATCCTGATAGCGAGCCACCATGCCACGCACGCTTCTGCTTCTCGCCCTGCTAATGCCTGTCGGCGCATACGCTGAGACCCTGCAAATACCCATCAGCCAGCAAGGTGTCGGCGAGCTGCGGCTGCCTCAGCTCGGCGAATCACAGCGCGCGGTGCTGGAGCGTTTCGGCTTGGCAGATGAGGAGCACCCAAGCGTTGGCAACCCGCCAATCACCCGCTGGGATTACCGCGACTTCAGCGTTTATTTCGAGCACACACAGGTGATCAACAGCGTGCGCCATCATCAGCCCGGCGCAACCACGCAAGCCAAGGAGCCAAAGTGACAGTCATCTATGGACATCGCGGTGCCAAAGGCGAGGTGCCGGAAAATACCCTGACCAGCTTCGAGCAATGCCTGAAGCATGGCGTTCGCGGTTGTGAGCTGGATCTGCATTTATCGCGCGATAACGAGCTGATGGTGATTCATGATCCAACCCTCAAGCGCACTACAGGCCGCCGCGGCAAAGTAGTCGAACATGACGCCGCTGAACTGGTGACCTACGACGCGCGCAAAGGTGGCCCCGGGGCGGTGTCGCCCTGCCCGATTCCGCGACTGGAAGAACTGTTCCAGCAGTGCGATTTCGAGCATTGGCAGCTGGAAGTCAAAAGCGCCTCAAAAGTCCGCTCGGCGCGCATGGTTATGGCCATTAGCGAGCTGACAGAACGCTACAAGCTGACCGACAAGGTCACCGTAACCTCCAGCTCACGCGAAGTGCTCCGCGCCCTACAGCGCCTGACCCCTCATTTGCAGCGCGGCCTGGTAGCAGAATATGCCTGGCTCGATCCGCTGAAAGTCGCCACGCATTATGGTTGCCACCTGCTCGTACTGAACTGGACGTTGTGCACCCCGGAGCGCCTGCTGAAAGCGCAGAAAGCTGGGCTGCATGTATCGGTGTGGACGGTCAATGAGCCGGCTCTGATGCGGCGCCTGACAGATTTTGGCGTAGACAGCATCATCACCGACTTCCCTGGGCTTGCCGTAAAGACCTTAGGCGGCGCAGTGACATAACTGCATATGACAAAGCTTGCTAGGCTGCTAAATTTATCCGCTATGCGCGAATACCTGATCAAGCGCGCACAAAAAACCGGCCACTAGAGCCGGTTTTTGCTTAAGCCTGATCAGAAACTTTCGCGATTCGGCCAGCGCCAGTCGCAGGAGTTACTGAACGGGTTTTCCCCGACCGGCTCAGGCCGCCGGCCGGAGCCGCTCAAAAAAGCCGATTAAGGCCATCAAACGCCGCCACCCGATAGGCTTCCGCCATGGTCGGGTAGTTGAAGGTAGTGTTTACGAAGTACTTGATGCTGTTGGCTTCGCCCTTCTGATTCATGATCGCCTGACCGATATGCACGATCTCCGAGGCCTGGTAGCCGAAGCAATGCACACCGAGCACCTCTAGGGTCTCGCGGTGGAACAGCAACTTCAGCATGCCAACAGGTTCTTGAGAAATCTGCGCCCGCGCCATGCCCTTAAAAAATGCCTTACCGACTTCGTAAGGAATTTTGGCCTGGGTCAGTTCACGCTCAGTCTTACCAATCGAGCTAATCTCTGGAATGGTGTAGATGCCGGTCGGTACATCATCGACGAAGCGCCAGCTACCATTGTCAACGATACTGCCAGCAGCCGAGCGGCCTTGGTCAGCCGCCGCACTTGCTAGACTTGGCCAGCCGATTACATCGCCTGCAGCATAGACGCTTGGCACCGGCGTGCAGTAAGCCTGGTCAACTTCGATCTGGCCACGGCTGTTGACCTTGATTCCAATATTCTCCAAGCCCAGCTTATCGGTGTTACCCGTACGGCCGTTACACCAGAGAAAGGCGTCCGCTTTGATCTTCTTACCGGATTTGAGGTGCAAAATTACGCCGTTCTCCACCCCTTCGACGCGCTCGTAATCTTCGTTGTGGCGAATCAGTACGTTGTTATTGCGCAGGTGATAGCTCAGCGCATCGGAGATTTCCGCATCAAGAAAACTCAACAATTGATCACGGTTATCGATCAGATCCACCAGCACGCCTAAACCACTGAAGATCGAGGCGTACTCGGAGCCGATCACCCCAGCGCCATAAATAATAATGCGCCGCGGGGTATGCCCAAGACTGAGAATGGTATCGCTGTCATAGATACGCGGGTGTTGAAAGTCAACGTCCACCGGGCGGTATGGCCGCGAGCCGGTGGCAATAACGATCTGCTTGGCTACCAGTTTTTCCACTACGCCGCTCGGGCAGACCACTTCGATGGTGTGCTCATCGGCAAAGCTGCCGGTACCAAAAAACAAGTCAATGCGGTTGCGCGCGTAATAACCGGTGCGCGATCTGACCTGCTTGGTAATAACCCGCTCGGCGCTTTTCAGCACATCAGGGAATGAGAACCAACGCGGCTCACCAATTTGGCGAAAAATCGGGTTGGTATTGAACTGCATGATCTGCCGCACCGAGTGGCGCAGTGCCTTTGAAGGGATGGTACCCAAGTGGGTGCAGTTACCACCGACCTCACGACGGTTGTCGACCATTGCCACCTTGCGCCCGGCCTTGGCCGCGTTCATTGCCGCGCCTTCACCCGCAGGGCCAGAGCCCAGCACCACTACGTCGTAGTTGTAGACTGCCATGTTTACTCCTTTAGATCACACCGGAGCACTTATACCGTGCTCTCGGCAGGGTCAGCACTGCACTAAGCAGCCTGACAGTCGATGCGTTAGGCAGCCTAGCCCCTGTATGCCTGCAGAGCGATTAGCGCTTAGTCGCGTCGTAGGCCAGGGCTTGCGTTTTGCCTTGCGGGTCACTATTGACCTCATCGCACTTCTCGCGGCTGCCACCACAGATCGAGCATTCCTTCTCGATGCCCAGGTTAGCAATACCTCCGCAAGAACCGGCGATGGGCTTGCGCCCCATAATCACCCCTACCGCCATCATGCCCACCACCAGCAGCATGACCAAAAACACCACTAAAAAAATCATTGCTCATCTCCTGTAGCAAATAACTGCTCGAAAGCCTGAGTTGGCTGTGTGACAAACGCGTCACCTTCATGGGTCACAAAAAACGCCGCTATACCCATACTCTCAGCAAAGGCCAAGCCACGCTCAGTACCCATCACCATCAGCACTGTAGACAAGCCATCAGCGCGTAAGGTCGATTTATCCACCACGGTCACTGCTGCCAGCTTGTGCGTGATCGGCGCACCGGTCAACGGGTCGAGGGTGTGTGAGTACCGTAGCCCGTCTTCTTCGAAGTAATTGCGATAATCACCCGAAGTAGAAACGCCGTAACCATCGATAGCCAACACACGCTGAGCCACTCGCTGACCCTCCTGCGGTGCTTCCAGGCCGATGCGCCACGGTTGTCCATCGGGCTTTTTCCCGGCTGCCTTGAGCTCACCGGTTATTTCAACCAAGTAGCTGCTGACACCCAACTCACTCAAACGCTGCACAACGCGATCGACGGCATAGCCGGCAGCAATGCTGTTGAAATCAACCTGAATATCAACGTCCTTGCACAGTTGCTCACCGACGCGCCGAAGATGTTGCATGCCAACGCGTGCACGAGCAGCCGCTAACTGCTGAGGGGTGGGTACTTTCTCGACCCGCGCCTTAGGGCCGAAGCCCCACAGGTTGAGCAATGGCTCCAGGGTCAGGTCTAAAGCACCCTGACTCTGACTATTGAGCACACGCCCCACTTCAACCAATTCGAGTACCGCCCCCGGCATGGCCTGACAGCTGCCCGCCGGAGCCTGGTTAAATTGCTCAATCACAGAATCGTCGCGGTAGGTCGACATCTGTTGGTCGATCTCGGCCAGGATGGCATCGGTTTCACGCTTGAGTAGCTCAAGGCTAGGCGAATCCTGATTGCGCACATATTTGATCGAATAGGTGCTGCCCATGGTAGGGCCAGCAAACTCTTCTATTCGCTCTGAAAACCAACAGCCCGTTAAGGCTGCCAGCACGCTGACAGCAATAACGGGCTTTAGTACCGCGCAGTTCATACTTAGCCACCGAAGTCGTCGAGCAGGATGTTCTCCTCCTCCACACCCATATCGACCAACATTTTGATCACTGCAGCGTTCATCATGGGCGGACCACACATATAGAACTCACACTCTTCCGGAGCCTTGTGGTCCTTCAGGTAGTTCTCGTACAGCACGTTGTGGATAAAGCCCTTGAGGCCCGTCCAATTGTCTTCCGGCTGAGGATCAGACAGCGCCAAATGCCACTTGAAGTTTGGATTCTCAGCTTGCAGCTGATCGTAATCCTCAACGTAGAACGCTTCACGCATAGAGCGTGCGCCATACCAGAAGCTGATAGTACGGGTCGACTTCAAGCGCTTGAGCTGGTCGAATATATGCGAACGCATCGGCGCCATGCCAGCACCACCACCGATAAACACCATTTCAGCATCACTGTCTTTGGCGAAAAACTCACCAAACGGACCGTATACAGTGACCTTGTCACCTGGCTTGAGGCCGAACGTCCAGGAGGACATCTTGCCCGGCGGCAGATCGTCCTTGCCCGGGGGCGGCGATGCAATACGGATATTGAACTTCACCAGCCCGACTTCTTCCGGATAATTGGCCATGGAATAAGCGCGAATCACCGTCTCTTCGACTTTGGACACGTACTTCCACTGGTTAAACTTGTCCCAGTCGCCGCGGTACTCTTCCTGAATATCGAAGTCTTTGTAATGCACTTCGTGGGGTGGGCATTCCAGCTGCACATAACCACCTGCACGGAAGTCGACGCTCTCGCCTTCCGGTAGTTTTAGCGTCAGCTCTTTGATGAAGGTGGCCACGTTCGGATTGGATACGACCGTACATTCCCACTTCTTCACACCGAACACTTCTTCCGGCACCTCGATCTTCATGTCCTGCTTGACCGGGGTCTGGCAAGACAAGCGCCAGCCGGCCTTGGCTTCGCGGCGAGTGAAAGAAGCTTCTTCGGTCGGCAGCATTTCGCCACCGCCGTGCTCGACCACACACTTGCACTGGGCGCAGGTACCGCCGCCACCGCATGCAGAAGAGAGGAAGATATTGTTGGCCGCCAGGGTTTGCAGCAACTTGCCGCCTGCCGGCACCACAATGGTTTTTTCGCCGTTAATCTCGATGCTGACGTCACCACTGGAAACCAGCTTGGCGCGCGCCGCGAGAATGACCAGCACCAACGCCAGCACGATGCCGGTGAACATGCCGATGGCGAGAAATATTTCGTAAATGATCATCTATTCATCCCTTCCTTACAACTGCACGCCGGAAAAGGACATAAAGCCCAGAGACATCAGACCGATGGTGATAAAGGTGATGCCAAGCCCCTGCAGACCTGCCGGTACGTCGCTGTATTTGAGCTTCTCGCGAATGCCTGCTAACGCAGCAATGGCCAGCGCCCAAGACAGACCAGAACCGAAGCCGTACACCGTACTTTCGGCAAGGTTGTAATCACGCTCCACCATAAACAAGGTGCCGCCCAAAATGGCGCAGTTAACCGTAATCAACGGAAGGAACACGCCAAGGGCGTTATAGAGCGCAGGCACGTACTTATCCAGGGTCATTTCGAGGATTTGCACGATCGCCGCAATTACACCGATATAGCTGAGCAAACCCAAGAAACTCAGGTCCACTTCCGGCAGGCCAGCCCAGGCCAGCGCACCATCTTTCAGCAGATAGGTGTAGATCAGGTTGTTCGCCGGCACGGTGATGACCTGTACCACGATAACCGCGATACCCAGACCTATTGCCGTTTCGACTTTCTTCGAGATAGCAATGAAGGTGCACATACCAAGGAAGAACGCCAGGGCCATGTTCTCAACGAACACCGCCTTGGCCAGCAAGCTGAGGTAGTGCTCCATTAGTAGGCCTCCTTGTTCGAGACTTGCGGAGCCATCTTGAAGCTGGGCTTCTCAAGCTGGTCTTTTTTCCAGCTACGGATAGCCCAAATGAACAGGCCGATCAGGAAGAATGCCGAAGGTGGTAGCAGGAGCATGCCGTTGGGCTGGTACCAGCCGCCGTCACTGATCACCGGAATGATCTCGTAACCCATCAGCTTTCCGGCGCCGAACAACTCACGGATGATGCCCAGAGCCACCAGAAATGCACTGTAACCAAGGCCGTTACCGATACCGTCGAAGAATGACAGCATGGGCGGGTTTTGCATGGCAAAGGCTTCAGCACGACCCATCACGATACAGTTGGTGATAATCAGGCCGACGAATACCGACAGCTGTTTGGACAGGCTAAAGGCATACGCCTTGAGCAGCTGATCCACCACGATCACCAAGGATGCAATGATCACCATTTGCACGATCATGCGGATGGAGCTTGGGATCTGACTGCGAATCATCGAGATAAACAGGTTGGAGAACCCTGTTACCAAGGTCAACGCGGCAGACATCACCAGCGCCGTTTTCAGATTCGTTGTCACCGCGAGGGCGGAGCAGATACCCAGAATCTGCAAGCCAATCGGGTTGTTATTGAAGATAGGGTTAAGCAGAACTTCTTTAATAGTTGACTGCGACATGATTAAGCCTCCCCTGCGCGCAGGTTAGCGATAAACGGACCAAAACCGTTCTTACCGAGCCAGAAATTCAGCAGGTTATCAACGCCCTTGCTGGTCAAAGTCGCCCCAGCCAACGCATCAACCTGGTGTTCGGCCTTAGGGCTTTGCGGATCGACGCCACCCTTAACTACAGCGACAGACAGCTTGCCGTCTTCGTTGTAGAGGGTCTTACCCACCCATTGATCCTTCCACTTAGGATTATCCACTTCGCCCCCCAAACCCGGGGTCTCAGCATGCTGGTAGAAGCCCATACCGGCGATGGTATTGAGGTCACCCTTGATCGCGATAAAGCCATACAAGGTGGACCACAGGCCGTAACCGCGTACTGGCATGATCAGCGTTTCCAACTGACCGTCTTTTTCCACTACATACACAGTGGTGTAATGCTCCAGACGCTTGATCGAAGCAATATCCACATCACCGCTCAACACGCTGGACAGCTTTGGATCTTTCGCTGCTTTCAATGGATCGAAGGTCTGCGGGTCCTTGGCATCGGAGAATTCACCTGTTTCCAGATCAACCAGCTTGGCCGTCACAGTGCCATTAAACATGTCTTTGACTTGAGCACTGGACATGCCCGGCTGCCCCAGGCCCGCAATGGCCAGAATGCTGCGTTGCTTGTCCAACTGACGGTTTTCTACCTGCGTCGGCTTTAAAGCAATAGCGGCGCCGGCTACGAACACCGAGCACACCAGGCATACCAACAGGGCGACCACCAAGGTGCGAGCGGTGGATTCTTTTTGACTAGACATTGCGCGCCAGCCTCCGCTTGATATTGGCTTGAACGACGAAGTGGTCGATCAATGGTGCGAACAGGTTGGCGAACAGAATCGCCAACATCATGCCTTCGGGGAAAGCCGGATTGATCACGCGGATCATCACCACCATCACACCGATCAGCGCACCGAAAATCCACTTGCCCGTGTTGGTCATGGACGACGACACGGGGTCAGTGGCCATAAAGAACATACCAAAGGCAAAACCACCGACCACCAAGTGCCAGTACCACGGCATAGCAAACATCGGGTTGGTGGTTGACCCCAGCAGGTTGAGCAGCAGACTGAAGCCAATCATGCCCAGCATCACGCCAGAGACAATGCGCCAAGAGGCAATTTTAGTGATCAACAGCACGCCACCGCCGATCAGAATCGCCAACGTACTGGTTTCGCCCATGGAGCCGTGAATGGTGCCAACAAAAGCATTCATCCAGGTAATGCCGTTGCTAATGATGTTTTCCACACCGCCGCTAGCCGCCAAACTCAGCGACGTAGCACCGGAATAACCATCTACTGCGGTCCACACCGCATCTCCAGACAACTGCGCCGGGTAGGCAAAAAACAAAAAGGCACGACCGGTCAGTGCTGGGTTGAGGAAGTTCTTACCAGTGCCGCCAAACACTTCCTTACCAATCACCACACCAAAGCTGATACCCAGAGCAACCTGCCATAGCGGAATGCTCGGCGGTAGAATCAAGGCGAACAACACCGAGGTGACGAAGAAGCCTTCATTCACTTCGTGCTTGCGGATCGAGGCAAACAGCACTTCCCAGAAGCCGCCGACGATGAAGGTCACGGCGTAAACCGGCAGAAAGTAGGCTGCACCTTGGATAAAGTTATCCCACAGGCTATTGGGGTCAAAGCCGGCAAGCGAGCCTATCAACGCGAAGCGAAAACCTTCCTGAGCGGCCAGCAGATCAGGGCTGTTGGCGAAGATCAGGTTGGCCTGATAGCCGGTGTTCCACATACCGAAGAACATCGCCGGGAAGGTGCAAGCCCAGACGGTGATCATCATGCGTTTGAGGTCGATGCCGTCGCGCACATGAGCGGTGGTTTTGGTTACGCTGCCAGGGCGATAGAAGAAGGTGTCGATGGCCTCATACAAGGCATACCAACCCTCGTATTTGCCGCCTTTTTCAAAGTTGTGCTCGATTTTATCGAGGAATGCACGGATACCCATGACTTAACCCTCCTTTTCGATACGCGCGAGGTTGTCGCGCAGGATCGGGCCGAATTCATATTTGCCGGCACATACGTAGGTGCACAGCGCCAGGTCTTCTTCGTCGAGCTCCAGACAACCCAGCTTTTGAGCCATCTCGGTGTCGCCGACGATTAGGTAGCGCAATAATTGAGTCGGCAGGATATCCAGTGGCATCACTGCTTCGTAATTACCCACCGGCACCATGGCGCGCGGACTGCCATTGGTGGTGGTGGAGAAGGCGAACTTCTTCGCTGCAGACAGCTTGGAAACGAAGATATTCATCACCGAGTGCTTGTTCACCCCGGCACGCAGGTAATGCATCATCTCGCGGTCATTGCCTTCAGCCAGACAAGACACTTGCTGGTGATAGCGACCGAGGAAGGCAAAAGCACCCTGCGAGGTTCGCCCGCCCAACACCGAGCCGGAAATAACCCGATTAGAACCTGGCTGCAGTTCACCGGCAGTTAGCTCGTCGAGGCTAGCGCCCAAACGGGTGCGCACTAGTCGCGGCTGCTCCACCACAGGGCCCGCCAGCGCTACAACGCGCTCGGTCCACAACTGCCCAGTGGTAAACAGTTTGCCGATGGCAATCACGTCCTGATAGTTGATAAACCAGACGCTCTTGCTGGCGCTGACTGGATCAAGGAAATGAATGTGGGTGCCTGGCAAACCCGCAGGGTGAGGGCCAGCAAAGGTCTCAGTCTGCACGTTGCTTAGCTGCTCGCCGGGCAACGTAATCCCTTCAGCCTTGCACAGAAACACCTTAGCCAAATTACTCAGCACCTGCAGACCGTGGGTAAAGTCAGCAGCGTACTCGGCAATCACGACCGCCGGATCGGCCGCTAGTGGCTGAGTATCAATGGCGGTGACAAAAATCGAGTTGGGTTGTGCATCAGCAGCCGGCACTTTGCTGTACGGGCGCACGCGTAGCGCAGTCCATAGGCCTGATTGCAGGAGAACCTCACGCACTTTTGCGTCACCGACAGCCGCCAGCCGTTCCACTGCAACCTGATCAAAGGTGATTTGCTCATCACCCTCAACATCAATCACCACGGACTGCAGCACGCGCTTCTCACCCCGGTGAATGGCGCTGATAACGCCCGCAGCGGGAGCGGTGTACTGCACGCCTAGCGATTTCTTGTCCGAGAACAGCACCTGACCCAGCTTCACCCGATCACCGACCTCAACTTCCATCGAGGGTTTCATACCGTGGTAATCGAAGCCTATGACGGCGACGCTACGTACCGGCCTTGCAGCCTCGATACGCTGCACCGGCGCGCCTGTTATGGGCAAATCAAGCCCATGTTTTATCTTGATCATAGGTTTGCATAACCACTGATTTATAAGCTTTATTAGAATACGGACGACACCAACACAGAAAATTGCGGCGCAACGCAAAAAAATCAGACGCAGCGCAGGATGTCGGTCGCGAGAAAAATCTGGACGATTATAAGTCGCACCTTCGGCCACTGGCCACCCAAGCGCTTGCTTTTATCCGGTTAAACGTAACAGAAGGCAACAGATGCCGGCTTGACTGCAAGAGCTCAGCGCGCGACATAGGACTAATAGACCAACCGGAGCCTTGATATGCGCCTTTTAATGGTATTCACCACCCTATTGCTGCTGAGCAGCGAATTATTCGCTAACAACCGCGAGCGCTTGCAAGAAGCCAACTTCGCGGCCACCCACGAGATCAGCCAGAACAAGCTGGAACGCAAGAACCAAAGCGTTCTGACCTATCTATGGGCCGATGTCTATGCCGCGGCCTTCTATGCACCACCCAAGGCTAGCGCCAGTCAGGCGGTTGCCAAGCCACTAACCCAGCGCCTAGAGCTTTACTACTTTCGCAACATCGACAGCCAAGACGTGATTAAGGCGGCCTGGGCCGCACTGGAACGCCAGCACGATGCCGCCACACTGGACGCCCTGCGCCCGAATATCGACGCCCTGCACGCCACCTTCCGCGATATTCGCCCTGATGATCGCTACGCCCTCAACCTCAACGCAGATGGCGGTCTGACCCTGGAAATCAATGGCACGGTTGCCTATACCAGCCAGGACCCGGCACTGGCCAAGGCGTATCTGGGCATCTGGCTATCCCCCAACGGTTTGTCAGATAAGTTGCGCACCAGCCTGCTGGCTGACTAACCCCATACAATAAAAAACGGGAGCCAAGCTCCCGTTTTTATTCGCTGCCTGCGCTTAGCGCGGGAAGGCGGGCGGATTGACCCCGGCCATGTCTTCCATCACGCGAACCACCTGACAGCTGTAACCGAACTCGTTGTCGTACCAAACGTACAAGATCACCCGATTTTCGTTGCAGATGGTGGCTTCGGCATCGACCACACCGGCGTGACGCGAGCCGACGAAGTCAGTGGACACCACTTCCTGCGACTGCACGAAGTCGATCTGCTTTTGCAAGTCCGAGTGCATGGCCATCTGGCGCAAGTACTCGTTGACTTCATCACGGCTGGTGGCCTTCTCAAGGTTGAGGTTGAGAATAGCCATCGACACGTTAGGCGTCGGCACACGAATGGCGTTGCCGGTCAGCTTGCCTTTCAGCACTGGCAGCGCCTTGGCCGCAGCGGTGGCTGCGCCCGTTTCGCTGATCACCATGTTCAGCGGTGCCGAACGACCACGGCGATCGCCTTTGTGGAAGTTGTCGATCAGGTTCTGATCGTTGGTGTACGAATGCACGGTCTCAACGTGACCGTTGGCAATGCCGTACTGGTCGTTGATTGCCTTGAGAATCGGCACGATGGCGTTGGTGGTGCAGGACGCCGCCGAGATGATTTTGTCATCAGCGGTGATCTCGCCATGGTTAACGCCGTGCACGATGTTCTTCAGTGCGCCTTTGCCCGGTGCGGTCAGCACGACGCGGTCAATACCGGGGCAAGCCAGATGCTGACCCAAGCCTTCAGCATCACGCCACACCCCGGTGTTATCTACTAACAGCGCATTCTTGATGCCGTACTGGGTGTAGTCGACTTCTTTCGGGTCTTTGGCATAGATCACCTGAATCAGGTTGCCATTGGCGGTAATGGTGCTGCTGGCCTCATCAATGGTGATGGTTCCGTCGAACGGGCCGTGTACCGAGTCGCGACGCAGCAGGCTGGCGCGCTTAGTCAGATCATTGGTCGCGCCCTTACGCACAACAATGGCACGCAGACGCAGGCCGTCACCGCCACCCGTTTTCTCGACCAGGATGCGCGCCAGCAAACGACCGATACGGCCGAAACCGTAGAGAACCACGTCAGTGCCTTCGCGGGCCTCGCCGTTCTGCTTGCCAGCCACTTCAACCAACTCGTCTTTGACGAACTGCTCGATGCTGCGGCCTTGGCCGTCAGACTTGTACTTGCTGACCATCTTCCCGAGGTCCACAGAGGCGGTGCCCAGCTTGAGCTCGCTCATGGCTTTGAGAATCGGGAAGGTTTCGTGCACCGACAATTCGCTGCCGTCAGCCAGGCGGTGACGGGCGAAGCGGTGGGCCTTGAGAATATCAATCACCGAGCGATTGATCAGACCACGGCCGTAGATCGAGGTAACCACGTTGTTGTTGCGGTAGAGTTGGCCAATCATCGGAATCATCGCTTCCGCAAGGGCTTCTCGATCGATCCACTCACCGAGACACTGGTCGGGCTTCTGAGTCACAGGCTGTACCTTCCACATGTAGGGGCTTAAAAAAGGGGCTACATTATGCCGCCACCCTCCGCCGTGGGCAATCGACAGCTGTTGCTTGGCATGGCGAACGCTCTGATAAAGGCGCAATAGGATTCGTCACTGCGCAAAAACGTGAACGGCGATCTAATAGCCGGATTGTAGATTGGTTACACAACTCAACTCAGGCAATAACCAAGCAAAGTCTCAGCTGTTGGGATGACTCACTACTTTCATTGCGGCCTTGATCCTTGGCCATGAACAGAGCCCGATCTGCGGCATTGATCAGAGCGTCCAAATTCGGCTGATCGCTGGAGTCTGCCACACCAATACTCACAGTCACGGATTATGTATCGTCCAAAGACAATGCTTCGACTTGTTCACGGATACGCCTAGCAAAATGGAACGCCATCGCCTTATCCATCTGCGGGCATATGGGCAAAAACTCCTCACCACCGTAGCGCCCAAAACTATCGGACAGCCAACAGCAGCTTTGTATTTCTGCGGTAACCCGCTTTAGTGTTTCACCACCACCCTGATGGCCATAGTGATCATTTATTTTTAATACAATCACTATCTATCATCAGTGCAGTCAGCGGGCGCTGATATCGATCAGATCGCTCAACTTCAGCAAGACCCCGACGCATTATTCCCCACGGTTATAAATACCCGTCAACCCATCGGCTATAGCCAGCGGCTCAAGCGGCTCTGTGCGTTGGGCAACACGCTGTTCTGGGCACAAGTTACTTTATTGCAACTGATCCCTCAACTTAACCAACTCTTTATTACTTAGTTCAAGAGTCTGCGCACTAGGAATTTTGACTATCTTGGGAGCCGCCCTAATTAACATGAACGCAGTAAACGCAGAAACCATCCCACCAAGCTTTACAACACCCTCTATATAATAATAGCCGTGCTAAATGTTAACCAAACCAAGCGCATGAGAAACGCTAAAAAATAATATTAAGGCCGTAAATAACATGCATAACCAGTCAAAAGACAAGTCTTGCCGATTGCGTACTATGTAGTACTAGGCCCAACAGAATAAGTCCGCAAGACACTGCCGTCAGTAAGTCTCAGACCACATGCAAGGCCAGTAAATCTGATCACCACAAGAAACAATGGCCATGCGGCATAAAACTACCGTCAAAGAGTTTTTCGAGCATTGCGCACCCTAAAGAAGAGGCTCCACTGGTTAGTCGCACACTTAACCACAACCAGAAACAACTCAGGCTTACAATCACCAGCCACCGGCTGACCGCTAAAAACCAACTACAACTCAATAATTCATAAATAGACTTCCGACAGCATAGCAAGCCTTCCTATCGACGCACGGATAGAGCCCATGACACCGAAATAACAGCGTCAGAGCCGAGCCTCATGCGGCTTAGCCTTGATGTTGAGCCATATTGACAGTCACAGAGTCCGCCAGATGCTCGCTCGACCAGCCCCTGCAAGGCTACAATCGGTGGCTTAGCTATTTTCGATCACGCCTTTTAGTCAGAGAGCACTATCGCCAGTGTCTGTATTGCACCTACCGAAACTACCCGCCGCCAGTGGCAAGCAGTATTGGGGCAACCTGCCTGGTGCCGCGCTGAGCCTGGCGATTGCCGAAGCCGCCAGCAATGCTAAACGCTTCACCCTGCTGCTGACCGCCGACAGTCAGAGTGCCGAACGCCTGCAGGAAGAACTGAGTTTCTTCGCCCCAGATTTACCGGTGCTGCATTTTCCAGATTGGGAAACCCTGCCCTACGACGTATTTTCGCCGCATCAGGACATCATTTCCCAGCGCATCGCAGCGCTGTATCGCCTGCCTGAGCTAAAGCACGGCGTATTAGTTGTCCCGATCACCACCGCCTTACATCGTCTGGCGCCCAAGCGCTTTCTGCTGGGTAGCAGCTTGGTCATGCAGGTCGGCCAGCAGCTCGCGGTCAACCAGATGCGCGGCAACTTGGAAGCCGCCGGCTATCGTTGTGTTGACACGGTGTATGAACATGGCGAGTTCGCCGTACGCGGCGCCTTGATTGACCTGTTCCCCATGGGCAGCAAACTGCCGTATCGCATCGATCTGTTCGATGACGAAATCGAAACCCTGCGTACCTTCGACCCGGAAACCCAGCGCTCCATTGATAAAGTCGAGTCGATCAAGCTACTGCCGGCCCGGGAATTCCCGCTGGAAAAGAAAGCCGTCACCGATTTCCGCGGACGCTTCCGCGAACGTTTCGATGTGGATTTTCGGCGCTGTCCGATCTATCAAGACCTCAGCACCGGGATTACCCCGGCTGGCATCGAGTACTACCTGCCACTGTTCTTCGAAGAAACAGCCACCCTCTTCGATTATTTGCCCGCCGACACCCAAGTATTTTCTCTGCCAGGCATCGAAAAGGCCGCTGAACAGTTTTGGATCGATGCACGGGGCCGCTATGAAGAACGCCGCGTCGACCCAGAACGCCCCCTGTTGCCGCCTGCTGATATTTTCATGCCGGTGGAAGACTGTTTCGCCCGGCTAAAGGATTGGCCGCGGATAGTGGTCAGCCAGGAAGATATAGATGAGGGTGTCGGGCGCCTGCGCTTTAACGCGCAAGCCTTGCCCGACCTAGCCATTCAAGCCAAGGCCAGTGAGCCACTGGCTGCGCTACGACGCTTTATTGAGGAATACCCCGGCCGCGTATTGTTCTGCGCCGAATCCGCCGGCCGTCGTGAGGTACTGCTGGAACTGCTGGCACGGCTCAAGCTCAAACCCAATGAATTCGAGAGCTGGCCGAGCTTCACCGCCAGCAAAGAGCGCCTGGGCATCTGCATCGCCCCGCTGGATGACGGCCTGTTGCTCGAAGACGTGGCACTGGTGGCGGAAAGTCCGCTATTTGGCCAACGCGTCATGCAGCGCCGCCGCCGCGAGAAATCCCGCGACGGTGGCGACAATGTCATCAAGAACCTCACCGAACTGCGCGAAGGCTCGCCGGTGGTGCATATCGACCATGGCGTCGGGCGCTACCTAGGCCTGGTGACCATGGAGTTCGACGGTCAGGCCGCCGAGTTCCTCGCCTTGATGTATGCCGAAGAAGCCACGCTCTATGTACCGGTGGCCAGCCTGCACCTGATTGCGCGCTACACCGGCAGCGACGACGCCCTGGCCCCCTTACACCGCCTTGGCTCGGAAATCTGGCAAAAAGCCAAGCGCAAGGCCGCCGAACAGGTGCGTGATGTCGCCGTCGAACTGCTCGACGTCTACGCCCGCCGCGCCGCCCGCGAAGGCTACGCGTTTGCCGACCCAAAGGCCGATTACAGCACCTTCAGCGCAGGCTTCCCGTTCGAGGAAACCCCGGACCAGCAAGCGGCCATCGAAGCCGTGTACAGCGACATGCTCTCTGCCAAGCCAATGGACCGCCTTATCTGCGGTGATGTCGGCTTCGGCAAAACCGAAGTGGCGATGCGCGCCGCATTTATCGCCGTGCATGGCGGCAAACAGGTGGCGGTGCTGGTGCCCACCACCCTGCTCGCCCAGCAACACTACAACAGCTTCCGCGACCGCTTCGCCGATTGGCCGGTCAAGGTCGAGGTGGTGAGCCGTTTTAAGAGCACCAAAGAAGTGAATGAGGCCATGCAGCAACTGGCCGAGGGCAAGGTTGATATCGTCATTGGCACCCACAAACTGCTGCAGGACGACGTTAAATTCAACAACCTAGGCCTGGTGATCATCGATGAAGAACACCGCTTTGGTGTGCGCCAAAAAGAGCAGCTGAAAACCCTGCGCAGCGAAGTCGACATTCTCACCCTGACCGCCACGCCGATTCCGCGCACTTTAAACATGGCCGTGGCGGGCATGCGCGACCTCTCGATCATCGCCACGCCACCGGCGCGCCGCCTGTCGGTGCGCACCTTCGTCATGGAGCAGAACAACCCGACCATCAAGGAAGCGCTGCTGCGTGAACTGCTGCGCGGCGGTCAGGTGTACTACCTACACAACGATGTGAAAACCATCGAAAAGTGCGCCGCCGACCTGGCCGAACTGGTGCCGGAAGCACGCATCGGCATCGGTCACGGGCAGATGCGCGAGCGCGAGCTGGAACAGGTGATGGGCGATTTCTATCACAAGCGCTTCAACGTGCTGATTGCCTCGACCATCATCGAGACCGGCATCGACGTACCGAGCGCCAACACCATCATCATCGAGCGCGCCGACAAGTTCGGCCTGGCTCAGCTGCACCAACTGCGTGGCCGCGTCGGCCGCAGCCACCACCAGGCCTATGCCTACCTGCTGACGCCGGCCCGCAAGCAGATGACCGACGATGCGCAGAAGCGCCTCGAAGCTATCTCCAATGCCCAGGATTTGGGGGCAGGCTTTCTGCTAGCCACCCACGATCTGGAAATCCGCGGCGCTGGCGAACTGCTTGGCGACGGCCAGAGCGGGCAAATTCAGGCGGTCGGCTTCACCCTGTATATGGAAATGCTCGAACGTGCAGTGAAATCGATCCGCAAGGGCGAACAACCCAATCTCGACCAACCGCTCGGCGGCGGCCCGGAGATCAACTTGCGCGTACCGGCGCTGATCCCCGACGATTACCTGCCGGATGTGCACGCGCGGCTGATCATGTACAAACGCATCGCTAACGCCGCTGACGAAGATGGCCTGAAAGACCTACAAGTGGAGATGATTGACCGCTTTGGGTTGCTGCCCGAACCAAGCAAGAACTTGGTGCGCATCACCTTGCTTAAGCTGCAGGCAGAAAAGCTCGGCATCAAAAAAGTCGACGCCGGCCCGCAAGGCGGACGTATTGAGTTCGCCGCTGACACCTGTGTTGACCCGCTGACGCTGATCAAACTGATCCAAGGCGCGCCGAACCGCTATAAATTCGAAGGCGCGACCCTGTTTAAATTCCAAGTGCCCATGGAGCGCCCGGAAGAACGATTCAATACCCTGGAAGCGCTGTTCGAGCGCCTGACTCCCTCTACGTAAAGGACTGACCCATGCGCGCACTCCGCACCCTGGCCCTGCTGCCGCTTGCTCTGCTTAGCCTGCTCTGCAGCACAACCGCCTTGGCTGAAAGCCTCTACCAGGTTGAAGTCATCGTGTTCCGCCAAGCGGCAGAGCAGATTTCGGCCGGCCAGTTGCCACCCGATAACTGGGCGCAGAACGCGCTACCCGTGGATGGCAGCAACAGCCGTAGCACCGCACTGAATGTCGAAGCCGCCAAACTCAGCCCATCCAGTGGCTATCAAGTGTTGCTGCACAAGGCCTGGTCGCAAAGCGTGGGTGGATCGAGCAGCAGCGTCGCCATCAGCACCGGTAATCAACAGTTTGGCCACTACCCCGTCGAAGGCACCATCAGCCTCAAAGAAGGCCGCCTAATCGAATTGGAAAGTGACATCTGGGTCAATCAGCTCGATGCCAGCGGCATCCTCAGCGATAGCGAGCGCATCAAACAAAGCAGCCGCTTGAAAAGTGGCGAACTAACCTTTGTCGATAATGGCAGCCTGGGTCTGCTGATTCGCGTCAGTCCACTGTAAAAAACTCAAGCACAAAAAGGACCGCATAACGCAGCCCTTTTTTTGCATGAAAACTGAATCAGTTGGTGAGCACGCGGGCCAATACAGCTTTGACCGTGTCAATCCCATCATCGAGTGCACGCTCAATTTCCGCCATGGAGATCAGCGCACGTGACTTGCCGGCAGCCGGATTCACCACCAGCGCTAAACAGGCATAAGGCAATCCCAGTTCACGGGCCAGAACCGCCTCTGGCATGCCAGTCATGCCGACGATGTCGCAGCCATCGCGCTCCATCCGTGCGATTTCAGCAGCAGTTTCTAGACGCGGCCCTTGGGTGCAGCCATATACGCCGTGATTGCTGAACGCACAGTGCTCGGCAGTCAGGGCATTGGCGAGCTTGGTCCGCAGCCCAGCGTCATAGGGGTGGCTGAAATCGACATGGGTGACATGGTCTAGCTCACCTGCAAAATAGGTGTGCTCACGCCCGAAGGTGTAATCAATAATTTGGTGCGGCAGGCAAAAATGTCCGGTACCCATGGCCGAATGAATACCGCCCACGGCATTCACTGCGATAATCGCTTTGGCCCCGGCCTCCCGAAGCGCCCAAAGGTTTGCACGATAGTTGACCTGATGCGGCGGGATACGATGCGGATGCCCGTGACGCGCTAGGAACAACACTTCACGACCGGCATAGTCGCCTCGGAGCACCGCAGCAGATGGCGCGCCATAAGGCGTATCGATATGCAGCGCCGCCTTGATAGTCAGCCCATCCAATTTGGTCAGGCCGGTACCACCGATAATCGCGTAAACCGTCATCCATTACTCCTTAGTCGATTAATTGCGCATCGCGCAGGCTACCCAGTGCTGCCGACCAACGTGGATCCTGCCGATATTCAACACCGGGGAAAGCCTGCCGACGCATACGTACCAGGCCCTTGGGCGGTTGTACCTTAAGGCGCTGCAAGGCAGCCAAGGCCAATTCTGCAGCGGCGCGATCATTGCACACCAAGCCCATGTCGCAACCTGCAGACAATGCAGCCTCAATGCGGCAAGCCGCGTCGCCAACCACATGGGCGCCCGCCATAGTCAGGTCGTCGCTAAAAATTACGCCATCGAAACCCAGCTCACCACGCAAGATCTCCTGCAGCCAACGGCGTGAGAACCCGGCCGGACCCGCATCCACCTGCGGATAGATGACATGGGCCGGCATCACCGCGGCCAGCTGTTTACTTAATTGCCGAAACGGCACCAGATCACTGGCTCGAATCTCATCCAGGCTGCGCTCATCGACCGGAATCGCGACGTGGGAATCAGCCTCAGCCCAGCCATGCCCGGGGAAATGCTTGCCACACGCGGCCATGCCCGCCGCATTCATGCCCCGGATAAACGCACCGGCCAATAAGGTGGCGCGCTGCGCGTCCCCCTCAAAAGCACGACTGCCAACCACTGCACTGCGCTGATGATCGAGATCCAACACCGGGGCGAAACTCAAATCCAGTCCCACCGCCAGTACTTCGGTGGCCATGATCCAGCCGCACTGCTCAGCCAGCATCTCGGCATTGGCGTTATCGGCCAACGCTCGCATGGCCGGCAAGCGCACAAAACCCTGACGTAAGCGCTGTACTCGCCCGCCTTCCTGATCCACCGCCAGCAGCAGATCTGGGCGCACCGCACGAATCGCCGCGGACAGCTCGCGCACCTGACGCGGGTCTTCGATATTGCGGGCAAACAGAATCAAACCACCAACTTGCGGCTGCCGCAGAAGCTGTCGATCCTCAGCCGTCAGCCAGGTGCCGGCGATATCCAGCATCAATGAACCGCGCATGGGTGAACTCACAATCAATCCTTAATAAAGAGGCGTAGCTGTCCAGGCCGGGCAAGCAGCCTCGCCAATCTGAACCGCACAGTGAAGTGGGACACGCGCAAACAATTCCTGTAAATCGCTGTTACGCAGACGCACACAGCCATGGGATAGCGCTACGCCCATGGGCTCACTGTCCGGCGTACCGTGCAAATAGATATAGCGGCGGAAAGTATCAACATCGCCCAAACGATTTAGCCCAGGCTCACAACCACTCAACCAGAGAATCCTTGTGAGAATCCAGTCACGACCGGGAAACTGCGCGTGTAAATCAGGCGACCAGACTTCACCTGTCCAGCGCCGCCCGCGCAGTACGGC
>JAGGNC010000188.1 GCA_017886405.1 Pseudomonas sp.
CGAGAACCTTGGCGTTTTTGTCTGAAGCCGGCAACACTGCCGCAACCGCGGTGGCTGGCGCTGGCTGGCTGTATTTGGCGATCAAGGCGTTGAGGGTGTCTTTCGACGTCAGCATTATCTCTACCCGGCGGTTCAACGCACGGCCTTGCTGGCTGTCGTTGGCCGCGCGCGGCATATCAGAGCCCAGGCCCTTGACCATCAGACGATTCTGCTTGAGACCGCTCAAGCGGAAGATCGAGGTGAACGCACGCGCGCGTTGCTGGCTCAGGTCACGGTTGGCATTCACCTCACCGCTGCTGTCGGCATGACCGAGAATCAACACACCGATAGATTCATCAGCTTCCAGCAGCTTAGCCATACGACTGAGTGGACCCAGCATCGAAGGCAGCATCATGTGCGGACGATCCGGATTAAACGAACCCAATACAGGCGCAGTGACCACCAGCAGGTTTTCACGGCGTTCAAATTCAAAATGAGTGCCCTTGATCGCTTCACGCACCTTCGGCTCGTAGGCATCCAACCAGGCCTGGGTCACTGCGGGTGGCGGCATAGCAACGCTTTTCTGCGCAGACTTCTCGGATTTATCGAAAGCACTGCAACCGCTAATCAGTGCACACAAAGCAATGGCGAGAATTTTTTTAGCGAGCATCGGGAATCCACATCGTGAAAGGCAAAATAAACCGGCCATCGGTCTGCATAAACAGCAAACCGACCCATGTCACGCAACAGTCTAGCTGAGCTGGCTACAAACAATCCGCCAACAGGCGCGCAAGTTTCTGCGCACGGGGGTCCATCAAGACGAACGGTCCTAAATTATTAGTGACAAAGCCGAAGGCCACATCCCGCTCCGGGTCGGCAAAGCCAATGGAACCGCCCGCTCCAGGGTGGCCAAAGGCACGCGGCCCCATGCCATACGTGGCGTTGGAGACCTGGGGCTGATCAAGCATGCAACCCAGGCCAAAACGAGTCGCGGTGAGCAGGGTTTTGTCCTCGCCAACCGCGTGCTCACGGGTCAGTTCGGCAAGCAGCTCACTGTCCAGCAAGCGCCCATCCAGCAGACCGCTGTAAAAGCCGGCAAGGCTGCGGGCATTGCCATGGCCGTTGGCTGCCGGCTGCTGCGTGCGTCGCCACTCGGGCTTGTTGGTGCTGGTCATGATCGACGGTGGGTTGGTAAAGGCCCGTGCGCTCATGCCTGTAGGCTCGCTCATCATGGTCATGAACAAGCGCTGAGACGCCGCATCGCCAAAATTACCCTTGCCGCGGGAAATAGTCGCCACCCGATCAAACTCCTGATCTGCCAGACCGACGTGAAAGTCCAGCCCTAAGGGCTTGGCCGTGCGCGCGACGATGGCCTCGCCCGGCCCGCACCCCTCGACCCGGCGCAACACTTCGCCAAGCAGCCAGCCATAGGTGATCGGCGCATAGCCATGACCTTCACCCAACGCCCACCAGGGCTGCTCGGCGGCTAATGCAGTGGTCATGGTTTGCCAGTCATATAAGGCTTCGGCCGGCAGCATTTGACGCAAGGCCGGCAGCCCGGCCTGGTGGCTAAGCACATGGCGCAGGGTAATCTGTCTTTGCCTGCCGCCGCGAACTCCGGCCAATATCGAGCCACTGGCGCATCCAGCTCTAGCTTGCCTTCGCCGACCAGTTGCAGCACGGTCACGGCGGTAAAGGTCTTGGTACAAGAAAACAGGTTGAGGATGGTGTCGCTATGCCAGGCCTGCTGGCCATCCTTATCGGCAACACCGGCCCACAGGTCCACCACGGTTTCGCCAGCAACCTGCACACACAGGGCCATGCCGCGCTCCTGCGGCTCATCGAACAGCCCCGCAAAAGCATCTTTAAGCGCTTCGAACTTGAGGTCGAAATAACCCTGTATCTGCACCATTTTGCTCATCTAATCCACTACTCAGCTAAATCTCCGGCGGATTGTTTCAGCTTCAACGCTTACGGTGAACCCTGCCAGGGATTGATAAAGGCACTATCAGGTTCGCGAATACGTCTTCAGGGCGTGGTAACGACTGGTTTGATTAGGCTTTTCGGCACTTGCAGGTTGGCTTTACGCACCGCTTTTACGAAACCAGCCCAAGGCCGGTCGGTGATCGCGACCAGGCCCAGATGACCATTCTCGCCATCCAGCAGTCGCCCAGTGACCGGTTGATCGAGGTACTGGAACCAGTGCACGCCAACAACCTGAGGCTCTTCCAGGGCCTTGCTAAGGAAATGCGCATAGGCCGGGCCGCGCTCTTCTTCCTTATAGACCTCGGCAACCCCACCCCAGAACGGCCCACGATCGCGCGAGCCGAAGTGAAATTCGGTGATCATTAATGGTTTGTCCAGCTGGCGCAGTGCAGCGAAGTCATAGCCCTGTTGCGGCTCGCGGGTGTAGAAATTGAAACTCAACACATCACAGAGACTCGCGCAGGCATTCACTGCCTCAGGGATGCTGCTGGCGAAACGGCCACCCAATAGCAGATGGTTGGGCGCGTGCCAGTCGAGCGAATCGGCAATGGTCTTGAAATAGGTTTCGGCATACAGACGCAAAAATGCCTGCATGTCCTTCTCGATGGCCGGGAATTCGGCACTCGGCAGCGGCGCCTTAAAGCCTGGGTCTTCCATCAGCTCCCAAGCCGGCAGCTCAATACCCCAGGCCCGAGACAGGCCATTGTGGTTACGGTACTTGTCGCGCAACTGCTTGAGAAAGGCGCGCTTGGCCGGCACATCGGTGGTCAGGCGCAGTGTGGCGTAAGCCAGGGCATAACGACCGTCGGGGTCATCCGCAGGACCCGCCCACGCCAACTCGTTATCGGCGAAATAACCGAGCAGCCAGGGGTTGTCACGGTGATCACGCGAGGCAATCGCTACCGCACGTTCTGTAGCCATAGCAAACCTTGGATCAAACGGATCAGGCATCGCGCCCCACCAGTCGACACCCGTGCTGATGGTGGCGTAATCACCATGTATCGACAGTGGGATGCTGAACGGCATGCGCGCATCGCCTTCAAACGCAGGCTCACTCCAGTTACCCAACGTATTGAAGCCCCAGGCCTGCAGGCGATCCTGGCTGAGGGTGCGCCAGGCAGTCGGGTCAACTTGGCTGTAGCTGCGCTGCAGGTTGGCCTTATAAAAGTCAAACCAACGCCCACTGGCAAACGCCCGCCCCAGGTTGGCACCGGTGTTGCTGCGGCTGTCAGCGGTGCCGAAGTAGGCCGCTAGCGCCTCACCCGGTTGCGGCAAACCGGCAAACATCGCCTCGCGCCCCTCAACGTAGGTGGCGCTCTGCTGCGCCGTTACCGCATTGACGCCGAGCGAGTAGAACGGATGGCCCTCCGGCGTGACCAAAAACCAGCGGCCATCGCGCTTCTCGGTACGGAAAAAACCGCTCGCTTCAAACGACTGCCCGCCCGTCCAGCCAGCAAATTTATCTTGCGCCGGGCGCTCCGCCAGCCAGCCATTAAGCAGCCTCTGCTCCTGGGCTACCGCCTGCTGCAGTTGCTCGTCACTCTTTACCTTGCCCGGCCAATCCGCCCGTGTGAACTGGCCGTAGCTGTCAACGATGCCGGCATAAGCCGAAGCCGACAGTTGCTCGCTGCTCACGCCAAACTGGCTGATCAGGATGTGTTGTGCTGCTTTCGGCTGCGGCATGGACAGGGTTACTGCGCTGACCTTGCTCAGGTCCAGCGCGCCGCTAACCGTGTGCGCCAGCAGCAGACGCTGGCCTTTGTGCATCCAAGGCATCGGCACGCCGGCACGCATGCCCTGATCACGGGGCGAGGTCGCCTGCAAGGGAATTAATAAGGTTTGCGCAGGGCCGGCTGGCAGGGCGATGCGGGTGGTTAGACGCTGGCCATCGGTGCTTTCGATCAGCACATCCAGGGTCAGCGCCCAATCCATGGCGTTCTGCACACGCAGGCTGACCAGCGTCTGCTTTGACCAATCCCAGCTGCCACTTTGCGGCGTTAGGCGCAGGCTTGGCTGCTCGGCAGGATGGAAAGTTACCCGGCGCAGCACTTCGCCTTGCGGGGTTGGTTCGCCGATGCGATTAGGCAGCTCAGCGTCCTTCGTCGTGACCTGCACGGCATCCATCGGCCGGACAAAGTTGAACAATTGCTGCTCTGTCGCCACGGCTGCACTGCAAAAACCTAATAGTACTGATAACAAAACACCTGCTTGCAGCCTGCGCTTAACCTTCACGAACCACACTCCCCCATTGTTTCAGTCGCCTCAGGCAGCACTGCCCAAGCCAAAATTCTGACCCTAGTTACTGCTAGGGCATTGTGCACGCGTTATATGGAACTTATGCAGCGAGGCGAATTGCGCGATACCGCCAGGCGGTGCACTAGCTGATCTCCCGACGAAACGGCGGCAAGGCATTGAGAATCGACTTGCCGTAACGCTGGGTGACCACCCGTCGATCCAGCAGGGTAATAATGCCGCGATCCGCCTCGGTGCGCAGTAGGCGGCCGCAGGCCTGGACCAGACGCAGCGATGCATCCGGTACGGCGATCTCCATAAACGGGTTACCGCCGCGCGCTTCAATCCACTCGGCCAGGGCCGCTTCCACCGGATCATCGGGTACGGCAAAGGGAATCTTGGCGATCACCACATGCTCGCAGTAGGCACCCGGCAAATCGACACCCTCGGCGAAACTAGCCAGGCCAAACAGCACGCTTTCCTCACCGCTATCGACCCGCGCCTTATGCTTGTTCAGGGTTTCCTGCTTGGACAGGTTGCCTTGAATAAATACTCGCTTACGCCAGTCGCGCTCCAGCCCCTCGAATACGTCCTGCATCTGTTTGCGCGATGAAAACAACACCAAAGTCCCGCGCGACCCTTCAACCAGAGCGGGCAACTCACGGATGATCGCCGCCGTATGCGCCACCGCATCACGCGGGTCAGCGTTCAAGTTGGGCACCCGCAGCACGCCAGCGTCGGCATGATGAAATGGGCTCGGCACTACAGCGGTGACCGCCACCTTCGGCAAACCGGCGCGCATGCGGTAACGGTCAAAGGTACCCAGCGCCGTCAGGGTTGCCGAGGTCACCAGCGCGCCATAGGCAACATTCCACAGGTTACGCCGCAGCATTTCGGCGGCCAGGATCGGGCTAGCATTGACCTCGATGTCGAATAAAGCGCCGCTATCGGCCAGGGTCAGCCATCGGGCCATCGGCGGGCTGCCTTCCGGATCTTCCGCAGTAAACGCCAGCCACAGCTCCCAGCTACCCTGAGCGCGCGCCAGCAGGCTGCCGAACAACGGGTACCATTCTTCAGCCTGATGGCTGGCGATGCCAACAGTGGCCTCGCCGTCCATGGCTTCCTTGAGCTTTTCAGTTACCCCAGTAAACAGCTCGGTGAGCTTGGAAAAACCTTTTTTCAGCTCCACGCCAAGCTCAATCAGGTGTGGCGGAACCAAGCCACCGACAAAGCGATGACGGGGCCGTTCGCGGCCCTGCATGTCTTCGCCGGGCTTGAACTCAGCCAATTGCTCGCACGCGGCGAACATGAATTGCTGATGAGTTTTCATCTCCCGCGCCAGCTCCGGCACCTGCTCGATCAGGCGGCCCAAATCACCTGGTAGCGGATGCTGGGCCAACAACTTGGTCAGGTTCTTAGCCGTCTGCTCCAGCCAGTCGGCGGTCGACCGCAGGCGCGAAAAGTGGGCGAAATGGCCAATGGCCTTATCCGGTAGGTGATGGCCTTCGTCAAACACATAGAGGGTATCGCGCGGGTCCGGCAGGACCGCACCGCCGCCCAAGGCCAGGTCCGCCAGGACCATGTCGTGGTTGGTGACAATGACATCAACCTTGCCCATTCCCTCGCGCGCTTTATAGAAGGCACATTGCTGGAAATTTGGGCAGTGGCGGCTGGTGCATTGACTGTGGTCGGTGGTGAGTTGCGACCAGCGCGCGTCTTCCAGCTCTTCTGGCCAACTGTCGCGGTCACCGTCCCACTTATTACCGGCGAGCTTTTCGATCATCGCGGTGAAGAGTTTCTGACTTTGCTCATCTACATCAATCTTGAAGCCTTCCTCCTCAAACAGCTGAGCAGTGGAGCTTTGCGCCTGGCCTTCCTGCAACAGGATATCCAACTTCGACAAGCACAGATAACGGCCGCGCCCTTTGGCCAGGGCGAAACTGAAATTCAGACCACTGTTGCGCATCAGGTCCGGCAGATCCTTGTATACGATCTGCTCTTGCAGGGCCACGGTCGCAGTAGCAATCACCAGCCGCTTACCTGCGGCCTTAGCAGTAGGAATCGCCGCTAGGCTATAGGCTACGGTCTTGCCCGTACCGGTGCCAGCCTCAACGGCCACCACGGCCGGCTCACCAACACGCCGGCCCTCTTCGTCGGTTTTGATCGCGCCCAGTACCTTGGCGATTTCGGCAATCATCAGGCGCTGGCCATAGCGCGCCTTTAGCGACTTGGCTTCGAGAAAACGCGAGTAGGCGCCCTGAATCTGGGACTTGAGTTCGGTGCTTAGCATGGGATCTTGACAGGAAAAGGCTGGATAAATTTTCAGTGTTTTTAATCGCCGGCTATCATAGCGCGCTAATTGATCCGGCGCTGAACCGCTTAGAACCTGTTTACGATCTCGCGAGCTAGAGCCATGCAAGGCAGAAACAGGCGAAAAAGCGGAGTGTACGAGTAGTACATGAGCATTTTGAGCCTGTTTCTCACGCAGCAGGGCCGACGCGCAGCAGATCGTAAATAGGTTCTTAACCAACAGGAGTGCCTGCATGACCCCCTACGCCCTTACTTACAGCCTTCACCTGCTCGCCGCCCTAGTCTGGGTAGGCGGCATGTTCTTCGCGTGGATGGTTTTGCGCCCGGCTGCAGTCGCCGCACTGGAACCACCTGCGCGCCTGAAACTTTGGCTAGCGGTCTTTCCGCGGTTTTTCTACTGGGTATGGGCTGCCGTGATCGTGCTGCCCATTACCGGCGTTGGCATGTTGCACCTGCGCTTTAGCGGCTTTGAAACTGCACCGCGATATGTGCACATTATGATGGGGCTGTATATCGCCATGCTGGCGCTTTTTCTGCGTATTCAGGCACTGCAACTGCCAGAATTGCGCCGCGCCGTTGCAGCTGAAGACTGGCCGAACGGCGGCGCTGTTCTTGGGCGAATTCGTCGGCTTGTCGGCATCAACCTGCTACTGGGGTTGCTGGTGGTAGCAATCGCTGGCGCTCGTCCTTCGTTCTAACGCTGCTTAGCTGCCCGCTGCCGGAAAGCAGCGGGTAGTTCACTTAGAACTGCACGATATCCAGAGCACCGGCCGGACCTGACTCGCC
>JAGGNC010000254.1 GCA_017886405.1 Pseudomonas sp.
TCGCCACCAGTACCACTAGGCCGACCGCGAGCACCGAGCTTGAGAACATAAAACCTTCATCCTCGGGTATGCCCATAAAGGTCGGTATGCCGACATATAGCAGATATACCGTGTAACAGATGGCGGCCGTGCCTATCACCATGGCGAGCCAGATGTTTGGGTAGAGTGCTGCAAGGCCGCCGACAAACAGCGGTGTAGCGGTATAAGCGGCAAATACTACGCATTGGGTGAGGTTCTGACTGGCATCATATGTGCGCGCCATCCAATGGATAAACGCGCCCATAACAGCTACCCCAACAAGCATGGCCAGGTAAGTCATGATGGTCATTTGCAAGGCGCTGCTTTCAGTTAGCATCACCGGTGCTCGATCGCCGATCGCCCAGCCAACCTGGGTAGTGCCGATATAGGCCGAGACTGCGGGAATTGCCGCGAGAATCAGTATGTGGGTGAGATACATGTGGCTGATGGATTCTTCTTCGCCACGTATTTCTCGCCATTCCTGGTCAGGATGGGCGAATAGCCCCCAAACGTGATGGATCATGCCAGACCTCCTTTGTTTTATCAGTCGCCCCCCAGCGCAGCGCCCGATTCGCGTGAACAGCGCAATCGGGTGCGAGGCCAAACCAATGCGACCGTATGTCGCAGTATAGGCAGTCATTGCACAGGAATGGGCGATGCGTTAGAGCAAATCGGTCTGTCAGGATCTGCCGTAATAACGTTCTAGAATTTCCATGGCCTTGTTGATTGACTGCAGGTGGCTGGTGCTGCCACCTCGGTCAGGGTGGTGCTGGCTGACCAATTGGCGGTAGCGGTACTTAATAGTAGCGAGATCAAGCGGCTGTGAGTCTTCAGCCAATTCGAACAGTTCTAGCGCGGCGACTTTTTCCTCGCCACCCTGCATGCGCGTCCAGAAGCTCACCAGTAGCTTCTCCACATCATGCTCGTCGGTATCGCTCAACTGGCTGAGATCCAGGTAGTAGTCGCGCAGTGGGTCGTGTTCGCTCAACTCGGCGCTGCCGGCTTGGTACGGTAGGATCTGAATGCACAGTGGGCTGATTTGAAGGAAACCTGTCTGCTCGCGCCAGAGCTGATCGCGCAGCCGATAGAGCGCGTTGAATAACAGAAAGTGGGTACGAAACAGCACCAGTTTGTCGGTCAGTGGCAGGTTTGGGATATGGCTGCAGTGACGATCTTTCAGCTGTTGGATCAACGGGTATTCGCCGACTCCGTCGGGGGCGGCCTGCAACAACTGGTAAAGCTGCTCTGCCAGATCGTCAGCAGGATTGAGTTCGTCGTTCATCGGTCGAGCCTAACATTTCAGTTTGATTTGGGTAGGGCAGGCCGCGCTTTCTGCGTAAAATGCTGCACCTTAGTAAGCTTTCGGATTCCAACGCGCCATGGGCAGCCTCTCGGTCAATCAGAACAAACTGCAAAAACGTCTGCGTCGCCAGGCCGGCGAAGCCGTTGCCGACTTCAATATGATCGAGGATGGCGACAAGGTCATGGTCTGTCTGTCCGGTGGTAAGGACAGTTACACCATGCTCGACGTGCTGCTGCACCTGCAGAAGGTTGCGCCGATCAAGTTCGAGATTGTCGCGGTGAACATGGATCAGAAGCAGCCAGGCTTCCCTGAACATGTACTGCCCGCGTATCTGGAGTCTATTGGTGTGCCATATCACATCGTCGAGAAAGACACTTACTCGGTGGTTAAAGAGAAAATCCCGGAAGGTAAGACCACCTGTTCGCTGTGCTCGCGCCTGCGCCGTGGCACGCTGTACACCTTCGCCGATGAGATCGGCGCGACCAAGATGGCCCTGGGGCATCACCGCGATGACATTCTGCAAACCTTCTTCCTCAATATGTTCTATGGCGGCACCCTCAAAGCCATGCCGCCCAAGCTCCGCGCCGATGACGGGCGCAACGTAGTGATTCGCCCGCTGGCTTATTGCAATGAAGCCGATATCGAGGCCTACAGTCAGCTCAAAGAGTTCCCGATCATTCCGTGCAACCTGTGTGGCTCTCAGGAAAACCTGCAACGCCAGGTGGTCAAGGAGATGCTCCAGGACTGGGAACGCAAGTCGCCGGGGCGCATCGAGATCATGTTCCGCGCCCTACAAAACGTGGTGCCGTCCCAGCTGGCGGATCGCAACCTGTTCGACTTCAAAAGCCTGAAAATCGATGACAGCGCCACCTCGCGCTTTGTCGAAGTGATGAACCTCTGATCCTGCGATTTTCCGGCTCAAGGACTGTCTGATGCGTGACTACAAATGGCTGCATGAATACTGCTTGAACCGCTTTGGCTCAGTCGCCGCGCTGGAAGCTCGTCTGCCTTCGCCGCGAAGTGCAGTCGAGCTGCGGGCGATCAGTGATGATCGCTACCTGTCGACCCTTAGTCTGCGAGTCTTCCGTGCTGGGCTAAAGCACAGCCTGGTAGACGCCAAGTGGCCGGCGTTTGAGCAAGTATTCTTCGGCTTCGACCCGGAAAAGGTCGTGCTGATGGGCGCGGAGCGTTTGGAAAACCTGATGCAGGACGCCCGCATCATTCGCCACCTGGGCAAGCTCAAGAGCGTGCCGCGCAATGCCCAGTTCGTCCTCGATGTGCGCCAGGAAAAGGCCAGCTTCGGCGCTCTGATTGCCGATTGGCCCGTTAGCGATATCGTTGGCCTTTGGAAATACCTGGCCAAACAGGGTAGCCAGCTCGGTGGCCTTTCTGCGCCGCGATTTCTGCGGATGGTTGGCAAGGATACGTTTGTCCCTAGCGATGACCTGGTCGCTGCATTAAAGGCGCAAAAAATTGTCGACAAGTTGCCGACCAGCCTAAAAGAGCGCGCGGCCGTGCAGGCAGCGTTCAATGAATGGCATGAGCAGAGCGGTCGGCCTTTGTGTCAGCTGTCTGTGATGCTGGCGCATACGGTCAACCATTGAGGCTGTAGTTCGCGATGGAGCAAGCAATCAAGCGCGTCGCCCAGCAGCTTAAACAGGCTGAACGAATCCTGGTGATTACCGGTGCGGGATTGTCCGCCGATTCCGGGTTACCCACATACCGTGGTCTCGGCGGCTTATATAACGGGCATACCGCCGAGGGTCTGCCGATTGAGGCCGCATTGTCCGGCTCGATGTTGCAGCGTGATCCGGCGCTGTGCTGGAAATACCTAGCGGAGCTTGGGCGAGCTTGCTTGGGTGCGCAGGCCAATGCCGGGCATTACGCGATTGCCGAGCTTCAGCGCAGAAAACCACAATGCTGGTTGCTGACGCAGAATATCGACGGATACCACCGCGCGGCTGGCAGCCCGATGGAGCGGGTGATCGAGATTCATGGCGAACTGGCCCCGCTGTATTGCCAATCCTGCGGTGCGGTTGACGCGGAACTGGCGGAGCATTTGGATCGGCCGCTACCGCCTAAATGCCGACAATGTGCCGGGGTGCTGCGCCCGCCCGTGGTGCTGTTCGAGGAAATGCTCCCGGAGCAGGCCATCGACACGCTTTATGCCGAGGTGAGTAAAGGTTTCGAGGTGGTGATCAGCATCGGCACCAGTGCCAGCTTCCCGTATATCGTTGAACCGCTGTTGCGCACGCGCCAGCACGGCGGTTTTACCGTGGAGATCAACCCGCAGCGTACTGACTTGAGTGGGCGCGTGGATGTGCATCTGCAAGGGCGGGCGTTGGATGTTTTGCCAGTATTGCTGAGTCACATTTAGCGCCATAGAATTTGCATATGAATACCTTAATAGGCATAGTCATAGTCATAGTCAGACTATTGTGAAATTTACCGACACGGTCGTGCCCATGCTCAAATGCCTCGCACCCCTCGTGCCTATAGCACTTTCCCTGGTTCTGGTCGCCTGCGCCAACCATCAACCACAGCAGGCGCTGGCAACCCCGCCTGCGGTCCTCTCCTCGACAGATATTGTCGAGATTGATGAACAAGCTGCTGAACAAGCTAATGAAGCTGCCCTGGGCGACTTCACTGAAGAGAAATCCTACAAACTGCCGCAGCTGGCTGACAATATTCTGTCTCACGGCCTGTTGTTGGTGGGCACACGTTATCGGTATGGCGGCAGTACGGTGAAGTCGGGCTTCGATTGCAGCGGCTTTATCGGTTACCTGTTTAAAAAAGAGCTGGGCATGAAGTTGCCGCGTTCTTCGCGCGACATGATCAATATCGACGCTCCGCTGGTCGAGCGTGATGAACTGGAGCCCGGTGATCTGCTGTTTTTCAGCACCAATGGCCGTAATCGTGTCAGCCATGCCGGTATCTATATGGGGAATAACCAGTTTATTCACTCCAGTAGTTCGCGTAGCGGCGGCGTTCGAGTCGATAGCCTGGAAGATCGCTACTGGAAGCGCACCTTTATCGAGGCTAAGCGTGCCTTGGCGCTGGCTCCCAGTGACGCGCTGGTCCGTCACCCTTGAGTCTCGTGAGTGGCGGCTGAAAGTGTTCGGCCGCTACATTTAAGCGAGTCTCAGGCCCATAGTGATATTTTTCAACAACCTGCAAATGAAAGCTAAAGCTTGCACTGCGATGTGCAAGCCGGCAGAGTAGGGCGCATCCCGGCTCAGGATCGCTTGTCCATGACCGCTATCTCTCGTCTCAGCTTGATTGTGCTTGCCGCACTGCTCAGTGCCTGCGCCAGCCATGCGCCAACGCCAACACCGCAACCTAGCGTGTATTCGCCAATTAGCAGCGTTAACGGCAATGCTGAAGACGTGTTGTTTCGCGCCCTTGGGCTGGTCGGTACACCCTATCGCTATGGCGGTAATACGCCTGAAGGTGGTTTCGATTGCAGTGGTCTGATCGGTTTTGTCTACCGCGATGCCGCCGGCATTAAGTTGCCACGCACTACCCGCGAGTTGATCAGCATGCGCGCCCCTGGTATTAGGCGTGATGCCCTGCAAAGTGGTGACCTGGTGTTCTTTGCCACAAATGGCGGCAGTCAGGTCAGTCACGCGGGTATTTATGTCGGTAATGGTCGCTTCGTGCATGCACCTTCCAGCGGTGGCACCGTGCGCCTGGATAGCCTAAGCAATACCTACTGGCAGCGTACCTACCTGAATGCCAAACGGGTATTTACCCCCGAACTGGCCAGCAATCCATAATCGATCATGCCAATTTTTAGGAGCTAGATTGCGCTAGTCCGCTAGTCAGACTATTACTGGGCAATAGTGTCATCGCCAGCAAGCTTGCTCCTAAACGTCCATGCGCGTTTATCCATGGAAAATCCCATGACCAACCGCACCCTCAGCCTCGACGACAGCCTCTACCAGTACCTGCTGGATGTGTCTCTGCGCGAAACACCGCTGCTCAAGCGTCTGCGTGAGGAGACTGCACTGCTGAGTTCGGCGCGCTGGCAGATTGCGCCCGAGCAGGGCCAGTTTATGGCCTTGTTGGTGAAGCTGCTGGGTGCTCGGCGGATTGTCGAAGTCGGCACCTTTACTGGATATAGCGCCATTTGCATGGCCCAAGCCATGCCGAACGATGGCCGTTTAATCTGCTGCGATATACCCGGCGAGTACAACGCCACAGCCGAGCGTTACTGGCACGAGGCAGGTCTCACTTCGCGTATCGAGCAGCGCTTGGCCCCTGCGTTACAGACCTTGACGGCGCTTGAGACTGAAGGCCTTGCCGGCAGTATCGATCTGCTGTTTATCGATGCCGACAAAGCTAACTATCCCGCTTACCTGGAACATGCTCTGCGTCTGGTGCGCCAAGGCGGCTTGATCCTGTTCGACAACACCCTGTGGAGTGGGCGAGTGCTCGAAGTTAAGCCTGAGAGTGAAGACACACGAGCGATTCAGGCACTCAATCTGGCGCTGCGTGATGATCCGCGCATCGACCTGTCCTTGCTGCCGCTCGGCGATGGCCTGAGCCTTTGCCGTAAACGCTGAGCCTTTGACACCTGTATGCCGAAACCTTTTCGTCTGCCTGAGCAACCAGGTGCTGCGAACTTTGCGCTCGCGCCGCGCCGCTGACGCGCCATCACCTGATTTCCAAGGCGCTGCATAACAAGGTTTATGTGCAGAAACGCTTTGGGTCTGCCGCGCCTGTCACAATCAGATACATCGGCTGTTCAGCGAGAAACAACTGGCACTGATTTATAACAACCATGACACCTTACTGAGTGATGAGCGATAACGCTCCTTTGTCGAGTGGTTAGCGAGTAAACCCCCAGGGTTTATGTCCAAGCACTAGAGCGTCAATAATGACCGCTGCTTGCTCATTTTGCAGCGATGATCTGTGTTCGGCTGAAGAGGGCGCTAACGCCCTAGGCTAGTGATTAGCCGTATATAGATATTCTCAGGGTGAGATGCACCAGCGAAGGAGCACTGTTTGTTGGTTAGCCTCGATTAGCCAATAGTCGGCTTGTCTAAGCTGCTGCCGGCATTCACTCTAGCTGGCCGCAATACATCCTTGGCAATGGTAAGGGAGCAGTAATGAAGACAATCGGACGGAGCAGTTTTTGGATACTGCTCGGTGCATCGCTGATTCTGGCCCTCTCCTTGGGCATCCGTCATGGCTTTGGCCTGTTCTTGCCGCCGATGAGCGTCGAGTTCGGCTGGGGTCGTGAGGTGTTTGCTTTTGCTATTGCCCTGCAAAACCTGATCTGGGGCCTGACCCAACCCTTTACTGGCGCCCTGGCCGATCGTTTCGGTGCTCGGCGAACAGTCATCGTCGGCGGTATTCTGTATGCCGTCGGCCTGCTGTGCATGGGTCTGGCTGACTCTGCTTTGAGCCTATCGTTGAGCGCTGGTGTGCTTATTGGGATCGGTCTGTCCAGTACCTCGTTTTCGGTGATTCTCGGTGCAGTTGGCCGTGCAGTGCCGATGGAAAAACGCAGTATGGCTATGGGGCTGGCGGCGGCGGCCGGCTCCTTCGGCCAGTTCGCCATGCTGCCAGGCACTCTGGGCTTGATCAGCTGGCTGGGGTGGTCAGTGGCACTGATGGCGTTGGGTCTGTTGGTTGCTTTGATCGTTCCGCTGGCGGCGATGCTCAAGGATGTCCCATTACCGCGCTCCGCCCATGAGCAAACGTTGAGTGAGGCGCTACGTGAGGCCTGCGGGCACTCCGGCTTCTGGCTGTTATCGTTAGGCTTTTTTGTCTGCGGTTTTCAGGTGGTGTTTATTGGCGTGCACCTACCGGCCTATCTCGTCGATCAGCACCTGCCCGCTTTGGTCGGCACCACAGTGTTAGCGTTGGTGGGTTTGTTCAATATCTTCGGCACCTATATTGCCGGCCTGCTGGGCGGACAGATGTCTAAGCCACGCCTACTAAGTGCCTTGTATTTGGCCCGTGCGGTGGTGATTATGGCGTTTATCATGACGCCGCTTACAGTTTGGAGCGCTTACGTTTTTGGGGTGGCCATGGGTTTGTTATGGCTTTCAACGGTGCCACTGACCAACGGCATTGTGGCGACGCTGTTCGGGGTGCGTAACTTGTCGATGCTCGGCGGTATTGTGTTTTTGTTCCACCAGCTTGGGGCGTTTCTCGGCGGCTGGATGGGCGGCTACCTGTATGACCGCACCGGCAGTTATGATCTGGTTTGGCAGATTGCCGTGCTGCTCAGTTTGCTGGCGGCTGCTCTGAACTGGCCAATACGAGAGCAGCCGGTGGCACGCTTGCAACAACAGGAGGCGAGTGCATGAATACTGACTATTGCTGGAATGCCGCACTGGTAATGGCTGGTATGTTGGCCCTTGGCTTGGCCTGGTGGGGTTGGCTGCAAAGTGGTTTGGCTTTTCTGCAGCTGGGTTTAGGTGTCTGCTGACGCCAATTGTTGGACCTATCTATTCAGTCAAGGTGATCTCTTATGTGGCGTTTTTTCCTACTGGTTGTTGTCATGCTGAGCGCCTGGGCGAATGCAGTACAGGCCGCGGATTGCCCGGTTTTATTGCAGGGTGAGTTACAGAAACTGCGCAGCCAGGAACGTATCGACTTGTGCGCGGAGTTCGCCGGTAAGCCACTACTGGTGGTCAATACCGCCAGCTTCTGCGGCTTTACCCCACAGTTTAAAGGCCTCGAGGCACTCTATCAGCGCTATAAGGATCAAGGCTTGCAGGTGTTGGGTGTGCCGTCAGATGATTTTCGCCAGGAGGCAGACAGCAGCGAAGAAACGGCTAAGGTCTGCTACGTCAATTACGGCGTTACGTTTCCCATGAGCGAAACCCAGCACGTTACCGGTAGCGAAGCCGTTCCGCTGTTTAAGGAACTGGCGAAGCAAAGCCAGGCCCCGCGCTGGAACTTTTCCAAGTATGTAGTCGATGCCCAAGGCAACGTTGTGGCCAGTTTTCCCAGCAGCATTGCCCCGGATGACCCGGCGCTCTTGACGGCAGTCAAACAGGCGATTGCCTCGCAGCGTCAATAGGGTTTTCAGGCCTCACCCATTTGGGCGATAGCCCGCCGCTGAGTACCTCCTTAAAGTTGTTAGCAAGCCGGATGGAGTTCCCCGGCATCCCAACAATAAAAATAAGGATGCACTCATGCGTCGCGTTATTACTTCTGCTCTAGCTGCCGTTGCTCTGGTCGGTGCTGTCGAAGCCCAGGCCGCTGGTTACACCCAGACCAAATACCCGATCGTGTTGGTTCACGGGGTAACTGGTTTCGACACCATTGGCGGTCTGATCAATTACTTCCACACCATTCCTTGGAACCTCGAGCGCGATGGCGCTAAGGTCTATGTGGCCAGTGTTTCAGCACTCAACGACAGCGAACAGCGTGGCGCTGCATTGGCTCAGCAGATCGCACCATGGGCCGCAGCTAACGGCGGCAAGGTCAATTTGATCGGCCATAGCCAAGGTTCACCGACCTCACGGGTTGCTGCCTCCCTGCGCCCTGATCTGGTGGCTTCGGTCACGTCGGTCAATGGCGTCAACAAAGGTTCTAAAGTGGCAGACGTTCTGCGCGGCGTTATCCCGGCCAATAGCCTTATCGAGGGCGGTGTGAATGGCTTGGCTAATGCTATTGGTGGGGTTATCAACCTGCTGTCTGGCAACAGTAACCCGCAGGACGGCTTAGCTGCGCTGAAAACCCTGACCACCGCCGGGACCGCTGCATTGAATAGCCGCCATCCATGGGGCGTCAATACCAGCAGCTACTGCGCCAAGTCCACTGAAGTGCATAATGTCCGTGGGAACAGCATCCGTTACTTCTCCTGGACCGGTAATACCTCCTACACCAACGTCTTCGATGCGGTCGATCCGTTCTTGGCGATCACTGGGCTGGTCTTTGGTAGTGAAAAGAATGACGGTCTGGTTGGCGTCTGCTCCACCTACCTGGGTCAGGTGATCGGTGATAGATACAACATGAACCACGTGGATGCGATCAACCACCTGTTCGGTATTCACGGCTGGACTGAGCCTGTAACGCTTTATCGCCAGCATGCCAATCGCTTGAAAAACAAAGGCGTCTGACCGTTACACCGGCGAGCTGCGCCATGCAGCTCGCATTCAGGAGGTCAAATGGCCCTGTCTTTACGCTCCACTTTTCCATGTCTAATACTGGCCGGCAGCGTTGTCGGCCTTACGCTTTATTGGCAGTGGCCTGAGCCTGCCTTACCCGTGGCAACCATTACGCCGGTTGCAGCCAACGCTTCTTTGGGCGCCGCACCAAGTCCTCTATTAAATTCAATCAAACCAGCTGTTCGCGTTGTAAGCGTACCGGCAAGCTTGCCGGGTTTGCAGGGTACTGAAGTCGACGGTGAACTCAAGGTCGACAGTGTCGGGAATTTACAGCTGACCCAGGGGCTACGTGACTACTTAGATTACTTCCTCAGCGCTGCCGATCAGGCCGGGTTGGAACCTGTTGTAGAGGCTATTCTGGCTGACGCGCGCGGTCGACTGACTGAGCCTGCTCTAGGCCAGTTTATCGGTCTGTTGGGCGACTACATGGATTACAAGCGTGCCAGTATTGCGCTGATGCAACAGCCTTTGAGCGCTGCTCAACAAAGCTCTGCAGATGGTCAGCTGGTTGCACTGCAGCGGGCTTTCGAACAACTCGCGCAGTTGCGCCGCGGCCACTTCTCCAGTGCGGCGACAGAAGCCCTGTTCGGTGCCGAGGAAGCCTACGGTCGTTACACCCTGGATAACCTGGCGCTGATGGCACGTGATGATCTGACCGATCAAGGCAAGGCCTTGGCTCAGGAGCGTTTGCGCGCCCAGTTGCCTGATGCCATGCGAGCCAGCGAGGAGCGTCAGGCTCAGGCACAGGCCCTGCAAATTCAGAGTGAGAAACTCTGGCAGGAGGGGGCAAGCGAACAGCAGGTGCGCCAGCTCCTTGCCATGACCTATGATTCGCCTACCGTCGAGCGCCTGATTGTTGAGCAGCGCAACGAGCGGGCCTGGCAACAACGTTATGCCACCTACCAGCAGGAGCTTGCCGCTCTCCAAGGCAATGGTCTCAGTGTTGAGGATCAGCAGCGTGAGCAACAGCGTTTGCGCCAGCGTTTATTCAACGCTGACGATCAGCATCGTGTGGAAACTTATGACGCCATTGCCGCCAAGCAGCAGGACAACTCCTCTCCCTAGCCATAGCAGGCCATTGAAAAATGTAGGCGAGGCGGTAGAGAAAAAACGTTACGTTAGAAACAGCCCTTGGCTGGTCGAAGCAGCAAAAAAATCGAGCTCAACTGGTTTAATTGAGTTTGTTGAGCCTGTTTATAAAGACGTATCGGCAACGCAGGTAATGTTTCAGCACTATGCAAACGCTGGAGGCCTGCGATGAGCCTTGAGCGTCAAGAATCCCTGCTGTTGGCGCAACAGCGCCGTGGTTACAGTCGTCTGCGCTTTAACGACGTGCTGGAAGATGAGTTTGTCGAACATCGTGTGCAGCGTATTCGTCGCCGTCTGTTGCTAATTATCAGTATCGCAGTTGTCTTTCAGCTGGTTTACACCATCCTCGATCTATTGGTGCTCCCCGCGACTATCAGTCTTACCTTACTGCCAGTTCGTGTATTTGGCATATGCGCCGCGCTGCTTACCTTCCTTTATTGCCGCCGTCCGCAAAGCCCGCCGCGGTTAAATCTATTGGCTTATGTAACGGCTTACGGGCTGAATGGTGCCTGTGTTGCGGTGATCATCCACCTGAGCTGGATTCAGGGCGTGGCCATGCCTTATGACGGACTGTTTCTGGTGCTGTTGTTTGGCTATGTATTGCTGGGCGTGTCGTTCCGTGCGGTAAGCATGGCCTCCTGGGGCCTATGCGCTTTATTCATTTTGCTGGGCTATCTGGGCGAGGGCTGGAGCGCGGCGCTGGGCTTTCAGGGGATGTTTCTGTTATGCGCCAACCTGATTGGCAGTATGGGTGCTTACCTACAGGAACATGGGCAACGCGGAGCCTGGCTCAACTTGCGGTTGCTGGATCTGGCTCGACAGCGTGCCGAAGCCGATGATGCGCGCAAACTTCGGCTGTTGGCGGCAGCAAGCCATGATCTGCGTCAGCCGCTAAATGCCATGGGCCTTTATGCACAGCACCTGCTGGAGCAAAACCGGGATCCCGACGTGCACCGCATCAGTAGCCGCTTAGCAATTGCCGTAGAGCAACTTAGCCGGCTGCTGCAATCGATGTTTGATTACACCCGTATGACCTTGCCGGGTGGTGTGCAGGTCAAGCCAGAGGTATTTGCTTTGCGCCCCTTGTTAGCGCGCTTGAGTGGTGAAACCCGTGCAGAAGCTAACGTTCAGAACATCGAATTGCAGCTGCATTGCCCAGACGTGTGGGTACGCAGTGATCCGCTGTTGCTCGAACGTGTGTTACGCAATCTGCTCAGTAATGCTTTACGCCATGCAGAGGCGCGTCACGTCTGGTTGCAGGCCCGGCTGGAGCTGGGGGTCGTGTACCTGGAGGTGGGTGATGATGGGCAAGGACTCAGCGAGGAAGAGCAGGCCTCGGTCTTTGAAGAGTTTCGCCAGTTGGACAATCCTGGGCGCAATGCTGAGCGCGGTCTGGGGCTGGGGTTGGCTATCGTGCAACAGTTGGCGCAATTGCTCGAACATCCTCTTCAATTACATTCAAGCCCGGGTGCGGGAGCGCGTTTCGTTCTGCAACTACCCCCGGCTGATGCAGGGCAATGGCAGGCGCCCGCTGCACCGGTAAACGCCTTGAGTGGACGGGTGTTGTTGCTGGAAGATGACGCAGCCGGGCGCGAGGCTCTGGCCGGGTTGTTGCGGCGTTGGGGCTGCGAAGTATGGGCCTGTGCAGATCCAGCGCAGGCTTTGGAGTGTATGGCGCAGGCCCAGCCTCAGGTGTTGATCAGTGATTATCGACTGGCTGCTACAGAGGATGGTCTACGAGCTATCGAGCGCCTACGGGAGGAGGCCGGCCTTATGCTGCCAGCGTTGCTGATTACCGCCGATGTGGGCGGGGATCTGCAGGAGCGCTGTACACGGGCGCATGTCATCTTGCTCGGTAAACCCCTGTTGCCGGCCCGTTTGCGCCAGGCCCTGGCCGTCCTGTTGCCTGCTAATGCAGTCGCTACAGCCAGCCCCGTTGCCGCGCCGCACTAACGCAGGCCGTCCGGGTGTGTACGGCGAACTCTTGGAACAGTGATTTCAGGTGGGTTTTTACCGTGTCTTCGGAGACCCCCAGTTGGCGGCTGATGGATTTATTCGGCAAGCCTTCGGCCAGCAACTGGAGAATTTCCATTTGCCGTGGCGTGAGCTGGGGTTTATCACCAGCCTGGGGAGCGGGTAGGGTTTCTCCCAGCAATACGCGAGTCACCGCTTGGCGCAGCTCATCGCTATTGGCACTTTTGGGGATAAAACCCAGCGCGCCAGCTGTCAGTGCAACTTGGGCATCAAGGTTGGAGTCGCTGGCACTAAGAATCGCCACCGGGGTCATGCGACCCTGTTGTTGCCAGCGTTGCAGTAACTCCAGGCCCGGAATATCGGGCAGTCGCAGGTCCAGCAGAATTAGGTCGAATGTGGTGAGTTGCAGGCAGGCTTCAGCGGCAGCAGCCGACTCGGCAGTTCGAATCTGCACGTCGGGGCAAAGTGAGGCAAGGGCCAGGCTGAGGCCATCAAGGAAGATCCGGTGATCATCCACCAGCAACAGGCTTAGATGATCAGGCAAGGCAGTGCAAAGTGCAGTCATAAGGGCTGTCTCAGGCAGTACTAGGCCTGCCATCCTTGGCGGCCACCCGCAGGCGGTCGCTACGCGACGTTAAAATGTTCCAGACAAAATGTTCCAGACAATTCTTTATTGTTTTGTGCGCCGTGTGAGTGTAACTCAAACTGCTGGCTGAATTAGAAACGCTCCGTCACTTGTGACCCGAGGCCGATGACGAAGTTCTAGATGTTGTCACGTGGCCTGACGTAATAGCCTATGGTGGCGAAGGTAATGGTCGCGTTTTTCGGCTTCAGGCCGCCTGGCTGAGGCTACCGATGCAGCGTTGCCAGGCGGCGATAAAGTCTTTGCTGCGACCGTTTGGTTTGAACACCCGGCGCCAGATTTGCGCCATGCCGAGCAGGTCGTCTGCGGCTGGCAGTACGCTGTTCTCAGCCTCGATTAGCATCCAGGCAATTGCGGTGGCGTAGCGCAGATTGACGGTCAACTCCAGATGCGGTGCGGCGAGAAAGGCATGCTGGCTGGCGAGACCGCGTACCTGGCTGGCCAGCTCGGGATCTAGTGCTAGGTGTTGATCCCAGAGTTGCTGATGGCGCCGAGCGGCGATGCGATAGAGGCCATGGCCATGTTTGTCATCGAGGGCCGAACACAGCCCAGATTGGCTGGCGGCGGCGCCGAGCAACAAGGTTTCCGCGGCGATGGAGTGGCGGCCCAGGTAGAGCAGGGTAGGGCGGATGACGTATTGGCTTAACTCGCAGGCGGCAATTCCCATAAATCCCTCGGTGACAGGTGACCGATGGTGCCGGGGTGCTGGCAGCGTGGTTGCTTGTTCTTATAAAGGCCCGGCCGGAAGCGGGGGTTAGCCGCTTATGTTGAAGTGTAGCGCGACCTTTCAACTGTAACGGGCTGTTTTTAAATTGTTTTCGGCTTTCGGTTATTGCCTATATTCCAGTTGGTGCTTAACCGCCATTAGCGCGCATTGCCCTGTGCGGTCACCCTGCAATGATTGAAATCAGTCGCCAGTGGCTACCGGACGCGCGGGGTCGTTGATCCACTCGCTCCACGAGCCGGCATACAGCGGCGCCAGTGGATAGCCGGCCAGACACAGGGCGAACAGGTTATGGCAGGCCGTCACGCCTGAGCCGCAGTAGGCTACCAACTGGCTGGCGGGACGGTCGCCGAGTTGGCCGGCAAAGCGCTGACGCAGCTTTGCAGCACTGAGAAAGTGACCGTCGCTGTCTAGGTTGTCAGTGAACGCTGCGCACTGCGCGCCGGGGATATGCCCAGCAACCAGGTCGATTGGTTCCACCTCGCCGCGAAAGCGCGGCAGGCCGCGAGCATCCAACAGGGTCATCTGGCTATCGCTCAAGCGCTGTTGCAGCTGAGCGGCACTGACCAGCAGGCTGGCATCGGCGCTGCCATTGAAGCTGCCGGGCGTTGGGGTGGGCAGGTCCAGGGTTAATGCCCCACCGGCATCGCGCCAGGCCTTGAGGCCGCCGTCGAGCAGGTACACGCCATCACGCTTGCCCAACCAGGCCAGTAGCCACCAAGCGCGGGAAGCAAAGGCGCCTGGACTGTCGTCATACAGCACCACTTCGCTGTGGCTGTGCAGGCCCCATTCGCGCAAACGTTGCAGCAACTGTAGAGGCGCTGGCAGCGGATGGCGGCCAGTGATGCCTGGATGAATCGGCCCGGACAGGTCACGCTCCAAATCGGCAAACTGCGCGCCAGGGATATGCCCTTCGGCGAAGCTGCGCTGGCCGTAGCTCAGGTCATCCAGGGCAAAACGACAATCGAGAATCAGCAGGTCGGGCTCAGCAAGGCGTCGTTGCAGTTGGGCGGCGCTGATCAGTTGGGCGAGGGGCATGTCGGTCATCCTGAAAGCAAAGAGTCTGCGGGCATCATAAACCCAGCGTATCGACTGTCGAGAAGCCGTACACAGAACAATTTCTGCCGACAGGGCGCTGCATCTTTGATCATTTATGTGCATGCTGCCTGCCCGTTTTGCTCTGACCCAGGTTGCCGCGTCCCATGAAGCGTTTTGTATTGCTCGATACTGCTCCGATTCCTGATGGCTCGGGCGCGCTGTGCCTGTTCGAGTATGGTGAGGACTTCGTCATCAAGATTGCCGGTGGTGATGGTGGTCAGCTAATGAACACGCGCATGCATGGCTCCGAAGATGCATTGGCGGCAATTCCTTGTAAGAAAGTCGCCGGTCGTCCGGACTCGCGGGTGCTGATCGGCGGCCTGGGCATGGGCTTTACCCTAGCGGCAGCGCTGCAGAATCTGGGTAAAACTGCCGAGGTGGAGGTGGCCGAATTGGTGCCAGGTGTGGTGGAGTGGAACCGCGGCCCACTCGGCGCCAAGGCCGGATATCCGATCCTCGATCCGCGCACGCGGGTGATTGAGGACGATGTGGCCAACTGCCTGAAGAATGCCGATCAGCGCTATGACGCGATCATGCTGGACGTGGACAACGGCCCCGAAGGCCTGACCCAGAAGCGCAATGGCTGGCTGTATTCGGCCCAGGGCCTGCAGCGTTGCTACCAAGCGTTGCGCAACAAAGGCGTGCTGGCGGTGTGGTCGGCCAGCGCTGACCGGCTGTTTAGCGACAAGGTGCGCAAGGCCGGCTTCAAAGTGGAAGAAGTGCAGGTCTATGCCCACGGTAACAAGGGCACCAGACACACCATCTGGATCGCTGAGAAGCGCTAGGAGCGGGCCATACCCGCGATTGGTTGCGGACCGCGGCGTAGGATGGGTGATAAGCCATCCTACGTTCAGCTTAAAAAGCCGGCGAAGCTGAACAGTTTCGCCGGCTTTTTTGCAGACTGTGCTTAACGGATTTTCAGCTTGCCGATCCGATCATTATTCAAGCTGCCAAAGTACAGGTAGTCGCCCACCGGCTTGACCGAGGTGATCATGCGCAGGTGCGTGCCGCTGGTGTCATGCAGGCTGCGGATGATTTCGCCTTGCTCGTTCAGGGCAATGACAAACCCATAAGGTATCGCTTTGGGCCATAAGGCACGCGGCAATTTGGCCAGCTGCGACTTCGCCCAGGGCGAGCGGTGCAGCATGTCGGCGTCGGCTTTGCGCGGGGTTGGCAGGGCCACCCAGAACGTGCCGTTACCGTCGCCCTGCAGGTTGTCCGGCAGGCCAGGCAGGTTGTCGATAAAGATGTCATGCGTACCGGCCTTGTCGCCGCTTAACCAGTAGCGGGTGATGCGGTAGCGGTAGGTTTCGTTGACCAGCACGAAGTCCTCATTGGCCGACAGCGCTACGCCATTGGCGAAGAACAGGTCCTTGAGCAGCACCTTGGTTTCACCGCTGGCCGGGTTGTAGCTGAGCAGGCGGCCCCACGGGCGGGCTTCGAGCAAGTCGAGCAGGTAATCGGGCTGTTCGAAACGCAGGCTAGCATCGCTGAAATAAATGGTGCCATCGCTGGCGATGTCGAGGTCATCGGTAAATTTGAATGGCACGCCTTCGGCTTCGGTGGTCAACACGCTGACCTGCCCTTGAGCGTCGATGCTGAGCAAACCCTTGTAGGCATCGGCGACGATCAGGTTGCCTGCCGCGTCGAAATCCATGCCCAGCGGCCGGCCCTGTGTATCGACAAAGGTTTCCACGCTGCCGTCGGCCTTAATGCGCACGATCCTGCCATCTTGCAAGCCGCTGTAGACCTGGCCCTGGGCATCCACCGCCGTGTCTTCCGGGCCATGCACTTGGCCACGGCCGAGCAGCTCGGCCTTCATCAGGGTGTCGTTGGGTTCAAGCACACCAGTCATCAGCGGGCTGTCTGGAGCCTCCCAGGCCAGCGGATCAATCGGGCTAGGCGTGACGACAAGGTAGATCGCCACTGCGGCAATCAAGGCCAAAAGCAGACCAAGCAGTTTCCTCATTGTTTTTATTCCCTGTATTGAAGTTAGGCGCATGCATTTGCCGGCCAGATTACAGGGTTCATCCGCCGCTGTGATGAGCGTTGGCACAAATGGCCGGCAAATGCCCGGCACCGTGCTGGGGCATATATACTGCCGTGCATTCTTTAAGGGAGAGCCGCGTGGCGATTGATATTCAGTGGATTGGTGATGACGCCAGCCTGGCGCAGCATTGTGCAACCTGGCGCACGCTGGCGTTTGTGGCGGTCGACACCGAGTTTATGCGGGTCGACACCTTTTACCCGATTGCAGGCTTGCTGCAGGTCAGCGAAGGCGAGCGGGCGTACCTGATCGATCCGCTGCTGATCAGCGACTGGGCTCCCTTTACCGGCCTGTTGCAAGACCCTGCCGTGGTCAAAGTGCTGCACGCCTGCAGCGAGGACCTGGAAGTGTTCCTGCGCCTGACCGGTAGTCTGCCCGCGCCATTGTTCGACACTCAATTGGCGGCCGGCTACCTCAACTTCGGCTTCTCCATGGGCTACTCGCGGCTGGTGCAGGCGGTACTTGATATTGAGCTGCCCAAAGGCGAGACCCGTTCCGACTGGTTGCAGCGGCCGCTATCGGCCACTCAGGTCAGTTACGCGGCAGAAGATGTGCTGCACTTGGCTGAGGTCTATGGCCGCCTTAAGGCGCAGCTGTCTGCCGAGAAATATGCCTGGGTGTTGGAGGATGGCGCCGATCTGGTCAGCAACCTCAGCCGTGAAGTTGATCCCGAGCAAGCCTACCGTGATGCCAAGTTGGCGTGGAAACTCTCCCGCCCACAGTTGGCGGTGCTGAAAGCGCTGTGCACCTGGCGCGAAGGTCAGGCGCGCAAGCGCAACCAGCCGCGCAACCGGATTATCCGCGAACACTCATTGTGGCCTCTGGCGCGGACCCAGCCGGATAATCTAGTGGCCCTGGCGCGGATCGAGGACATGCACCCGAAAACCGTGCGCCAAGACGGCGAGTTTATTCTGCAATTGATCAAACAGGCCGCTGCCACCCCGGCTGTGGATTGGCCTGAAGCCTTGCCCGAGCCATTGCCACTGGACGCTGCGTGTTTGCTGAAGAAATTGCGTGCGATCGGTCAGGGTGAAGGCGAGCGACTGAACATTGCTCCGGAGCTGATGCTGCGCAAGAAAACCCTCGAAGCGCTGTTGAAAACCGGCTATCCCAACGGGCCTTACCAGCTGCCAGAGTCGCTACGCGGCTGGCGGCGTGAATTAATGGGCCAGGCGTTACTTGATTGCTTGGCTGCAACCGGAGAGTCCGCGTGAAACGTATTTGCTCAATCTACAAAAGCCCGCGTAAGAACGAGATGTACCTGTACGTGCTGCGCAGTGATGCGCTCAAGCGCGTGCCGGAAAACCTGCTGCTGGCTTTTGGTCCGCCGACGCTGGCTTTTGAGATGGTGCTCACGCCTGCGCGCGCGCTGGCGCGCGAAGACATCCACAAGGTATTGGCCAACCTCGACGAGCAAGGCTATCACCTACAAATGCCGCCACCGGAAGATGAATATATCGAGCATCTGCCGGATGAGTTGCTGCGTCGAAACGACCCGATGTAATCACTATGCATGCTGCTGCGAGGGCCCCGATGCGTGTGTTGATTGCCGAAGCCGAGCACGCGCTGTATGCCGCTGTTCTGCGCCAGCAGGCTCCCGCGCTTGAGGTGTTTGGCAGCGATCAACCGGCTGAGCTCGCTGAATACGCCGCGCGCTGCCCAATCTGGCTGGGTCAGCCAGATCTGCTGGCGCCGTTGCTGCGCCAAGGCATGCCGCCGCAGTGGTTGCAATCAACCTGGGCGGGCATCACGCCGCTGTTAGCCAAGGATTTGCCGTCGAACTATCTGCTCACCCGCGCGGTGGGCATCTTCGGTCAGGTGATGGCCGAGTATGTGCTGTGCCATCTGCTGGCCCACGAGCGACACCTGTTCGCTGCACTGGCCGCTCAAGTCGAGCAGCGCTGGGATAACCGCCAGCCGTCCAGCCTAGCTGGGCGCAAGGCGCTGATCATCGGCACGGGTGATATCGGCCTCAGCGTGGCGCAGTTTCTGGCGCCGTTCGGCATTGAGCTGTATGGCATTGCCAACACTGCGCGCCAGTTGCCACCATTTATTGAGGTGGCAGGGCTAGCTGATTTGCCACGTCTGGCGGCAGAGGCGGATTACCTGATCAACCTGCTGCCGGATACCCCGGCCACCCGCGATATCTATGACGCGCCGCTGTTCGCCTGCTGCAAACCCAGTGCGTTGTTTATCAATGCTGGGCGCGGCGTGGCGGTGGTTGATGAGGCGCTGGTCAGTGCGCTGCAGCGGGTACAACTGGCCGGCGCGGTGATTGATGTGTGCCGTGAAGAGCCATTGCCCGCCGGCCATCCATTCTGGAATACGCCGCGCGTGCTGCTCACCGGGCACAGTGCTGCCCCCACTGATCCGCGTCTGCTGGTGCAGCTGTTTATCGCTAACCTGGCGCGTTGGCGAGCGGGTGATGCGCTGCGTGGGCACGTGGATTTTGCGCGCGGTTATTAACGCTCCCCGAGCCTGTTTTCAAGGTAGCCGTGCCGACTCCCAGCAGCGCGTAAACAGCTTCTCTAGACCATTCGGCTCGCAACCCTTGGCCGCTGCTGCCCCAGCCGCTAGACTGCCGGCCTTTTCACCCCTCACGTACCCTCGCCATGGCCGCCAAAGTCGAACCCTTCTGGAAACGCAAAACCCTCGAACAGCTGGATCAGGACGAGTGGGAATCGCTGTGCGATGGCTGCGGCCTGTGCTGCCTGCAAAAGCTTGAGGATGAGGACGATGGCAGCGTTTATTACACGCGCATCGCCTGCAAGCTGCTGGACCTGCAAACCTGCCGCTGCACCGACTACAGCAACCGGCGCAAATACGTCGCAGACTGCATCCAACTCACGCCGGCGCAGGCTGATCAGTTCCAGTGGCTGCCGCCCACCTGTGCCTATCGCCTGGTCAGTGAGGGCAAAGACCTGCTGCTCTGGCACCATCTGGTCTGCGGCGACCCCGAACAGGTGCATAAGCAGCGTATTTCCCAAGCAGGGCGGATGCTCAGTGAGAACAGCGTGGCTGAAGACGACTGGGAAGACCATATGATCTTCCGCGCCGGCTAAATTGATCTGCGTGAGGAGTAAGCCTTACCTGCCAACCTCTGCCTAGATTCTTCTGAATCAACGATTTGCATCCTGGAGTTTTCTTATGTTGATGCGCCGTTTATTACTGTCCGTTGTCCTGCTAAGCCTGAGCGCGCCGTTGTGGGCGAAGAAGGTCGATCTTGATTATCGTGTGCGTTTTCTGCCGGACACCGAGCAGGCGGAAGTCAGTCTGACCCTGGCTGACGGCGCGCCGGTGATCAGCCTGGCCTTTAACCTGGGTGAGCAGGGCATCTACAGTGATTTCAAGGCCGACGGTCAGTGGACGCAGAGCAGCCCCGAGTTGGGCACTTGGCAGCCTGTTAAAGGCAAATCGACCCTGAGCTACCGCGTGCGTATCAACCATGAGCGCAGCCCTGGTCGCTTCGATGCACGGATTACCAAGGATTGGGCCCTGCTGCGCGGCGATGATCTGGTGCCGGCGATAAAACTTCGCCAGCAAGCCAAAACTGAGCTGGTCTCGCGTGTGCAGTTTGATCTGCCCAAAGGCTGGAAAAGCGTTGAGACCGGCTGGCCACGTGTGGGGAAGAACACCTTTCGTGTGGATAACCCGCAACGCAAGCTCGACCGCCCGACGGGCTGGATTGTTGCGGGCAAGATCGGTACTCGTCGCGCCAAACTGGGCGAGACAGATATAACCATCTCGGCCCCGGTGGGCGAAGGCATGCGCCGCATGGATGTGATGACCCTGCTGACCTTTATCTGGCCGCATGCTCAGGAAGTCTTTCCGCGTGATCCAGCCAAGCTATTAATAGTCGGCGCCGGCGACCCGATGTGGCGTGGTGGCCTGTCTGCGGCTAACTCCTATTACATGCACACGGACCGCCCGCTGGTCAGTGAAAACGGCACCAGCTCTCTGGTGCACGAGTTGGTGCATGTGTTCAGCCGCATCCGCGCCCGTGATCGCAGTGACTGGATCACCGAAGGCCTGGCCGAGTACTACGCCATCGAACTGATGCGCCGCGCGGGTGGCCTGAACGAGGAGCGTTACCAGAAAATCCGTGAGCAGCTTATCGGCTGGAGCAAGCCGGTAACAAGCCTGCGTACTGATAGGTCAAAAGGCCCGGTTACCGCCCGTGCGGTACTGCTGCTGCAGGAGCTGGATCGGGAGATTCGCCAGGCCACCAAGGGCACAGACCAGCCGCGCTCGCTGGATGACGTGACCCGTGGCCTGATGCGCCTGGATAAAGCCAGCACCAAGGACTTTATCGAAATCAGCGAAAATATCATAGGCGCTGCCTCCGCGGTGCTGGACAGCAAGCTGTTGCGCTAGTGGGCGGCTGGGCGGCTTACTTGAACTTGGGGCCGGACTTGGTATTGATGCCTTTGGCCATGCGGTCATAGAGCACCACATTGACGGTGGCAGCCAGGTTCATGCAGCCCTGAGTGGGGATGTAGATAACATCCTCGCACCAGTCGAGCACTTCCTTGCTAAGCGAGCCGTCTTCGGGGCCGAAGATATAGATGGCGCGGTCGGGGTGGGTATATTGCGGCAGAGGCCGGGCGCCTTCGACCAGCTCCACAGCCACCGGCGTGCAGCCCATGGGGATGATCTGTTGCAGGTCTTCGACGCCGATCAGCGGAATATCCATATAGATGCGCTGGGTGTCAGTAATAAAGTCGCGGGCGCGCGCATAGCGCTTGCCACTGTAAAACACCGAAGCCGCGCTATAGCAGCCAGCAGCGCGCATCACTGCGCCGACGTTCGCGGGGGATTTGGGGTTGAACAGGCCGATGCAGGCGTATCTCTTGTTGGCCACGGTGGCACTCGCTAACGATTTTCGGGAGAAATTTGAGACGCCGCGCAGCGGCAGCCATGGGATGGGCGGCACGCATGGCAGCCACAAAAAAGCGCGAGTATACCCCTATGGAGTCCCGCGCTTTTGTAGGCGCCAGCTTGCTGGCGACGATGTAACCCAGTACGCGCTATCAGGCTGCCCCGTAGAACATTGTGTTAGTTCTTTTTCAGCCGTGCAGCGAGGTCGGCAAAGGGGTTGTGAGTGGCCTGAACAGTCTTCGGCGTACTCAGCGAGCCTTCGCTGAAATACTGCTGATCGGTGTAGCGCGAATGCTCATTGTCATGGCAATACAGGCACAGCAGCTCCCAGTTGGAGCCATCCTGCGGGTTGTTGTCGTGGTTGTGGTCGCGGTGGTGCACGGTCAGCTCGCTCAGGCGTTTGCCGGCAAACTCGCGGGCACAGCGGCCGCAAACGTGTGGGTACATCTTTAGCGCCTTGTCGCGGTAGCCTTCTTCACGCGAGCGCTGGGCCTCGGCGAGGATGCGGTCAAGCTTGCCGGTGGCGGTTTTTTCCGTGCTCATGTCTGGTCTCGTGGCTCGCTAGGCTGGGCTGACAGTGTAATCCTGCCAGCGGTCGACGAGAACACCGCGATGGGCACTTAATTGTTAGCTAGGTTGCCTAACAGCCACGTCAGGAATAACTGGAGGGGATGCATGAATACATCCATCTGGCTGGTTGTGGGGCTATTGACGATGACTGCTGCAGCGGCTTTCGCTGAGGACTATCGTTTGTCCCCACCCACACAACGCGCACCGGGATCACCCGGCACGTCAACGCCTCAGCCTTTCACTCAACCGACACTGCGCAATGTGCCGAGCAGTTCGCCAAACGCGCAACCACTGCTCAACCATGGCTCAGGTGTCAATAATTCAAGTAGCAATGGTTCAAGGCTCAACCCGCCAAGCGCTAATCGTGCAGCGCCGGATAGTGATTTGCCATTGCTGGAGGAACAACGCCAGCGCAATAGCCAGGGGCTTGGCGGTAACCGCCCCTAGGCCGATTGATCAGAGCTGATGTTCGACCAGCTGACCATCGACCATACGCAGGCGTTTGGACATGGCCACGGCAATTGCACGTATGACCCTGGCTGCCGACTTGGGCGCTTCAACCAGCATCTTGTCCAGTGACTCCTTGCTTAGAATCAGCAGGGTGCAGTCGTTTACAGCAACACAACTGGCCGAGCGGCGCTCGCCATCCAGTACCGCCATTTCACCGAAGGCACGGCCCTTGCGCAGTTTGGCGATCTCGAGAGTCTCGCCGCTGGAGTTGATTTTGCGAATCGAGACCGTGCCGAAATGAATGATGCACATGAACGTGCCTGGATCACCCTCGAAACAGATCACCGCGTCAGGCTCAAATTTGCTGATGCTGAAGTAGCCGGCCGCGCGCAATATCTCGCTAGCCTGCAGACTGTTGAACAAGCCGCAGTCGAGGAGCATGTCGCGGATTTCATCAATCAAAGAGGAATTTTCGGGCATACATGCCAGCCTAGAGTAGGACTATGTCAGTCGTAGCATGTGACCTTAGCCGTGCGCAACTGATCCTGCCAGCGCCACTCAGCACAAGAGGCTGAATGGCTTGAGGAGGCCCTGTCTGGCCTAGAAGCTGAAGCGCTGCATCACGCTTTGTAAGCGCCCGGACATGGCTCTTAGGGCCTCAATGGCCTGTACTGTGCCGCCCTGGGAGTTGGAGTTATCTTCGACAATCTGCGCCACACGTTCCACACTCATGGCCACGTGCTCACTGGCGGCACGTTGTTCCTGTAAGGAAAGTGATATTGCGCTTACTGCCTGCAGCGATTCATTGAGGGCCTGACGAATACCGTTCATTGAACTGCCGGCTTGATCGACCAATTGAGTGCCAATACTGACCCGTTCACAGCCAGCAGCCATGCTGGTCTTAGCCTTCAGCATGCCACCCTGGATGGCGTCTACCAGCGCGACAATCTCGGTGGTGGAGTGTGCCGTGCGCCCCGCCAAGCTGCGTACTTCGTCGGCTACAACGGCAAAGCCGCGACCCTGCTCACCGGCACGCGCCGCTTCAATAGCAGCATTCAAGGCCAACAGATTGGTCTGTTCGGCAATGCCGCGGATCACATCAACGATGGCGCTGATATTGCGTGATTGATCAGCCAGCGTCTCTACATCCTTGGCGCTTTCTGCGACCAATTCGGCGATCTTGAGCATTTCGCCATTGGCGCGGCTCATGACGTGGATGCCTGCATCAGTCATGTCACCGGCGTTCTTGGTAATGTCATAGGTATGCTGGGCATTTTCGGCGATGTGGTTGATGCTTACCGCTAACTGCTCAACGGTGGCCGCCATGGCCGAGGCGGTGTCGCTCTGCACGTTAGCGCTGTTCATCACTTGCGTTGACGAAGCCGCCAGTTGCAGGGTGGCGTTTTCAATTTGCTCAGAGGCATCACCGACATTGCCGATCATATCCTTCAGGCCTTGGCGCATGCTCTGTATCGACTTCATTACGCCGGTCACCGCCAGGTTCCCGGGTGCATTGCCACCGCCCAGGCGTCCCTCGGCAATATGCGCACTGATGGCTTCCAACTCGCCGGGCTCGGCACCCAACTGGCGGCTCATCAGGCGGATAAAGTAAAGCGCCTGACCTAAGCCGAGTAACAGGGCAAGCACGAGCACTGTGCTAATCAGTTTTAGCTGAGTGGCATAAGCGGCTTCACCCAACTCGTACTGATTCTTGGATTCTTGTAGCTGCACCTCGATCAGTTCGGAAAACTTGGCAGACAGTGGATCAATCAGCGGGTACAGCCGAGCTCGCGCAAAACTATCAACACCCCCACTGTCGCCCTTTGAGAGGAGGTTTTGC
>JAGGNC010000267.1 GCA_017886405.1 Pseudomonas sp.
GCCATACAGTGCGCCGTGGCTGAGCGCGAGCAGGCCATTTGGGCCGGGGGTCAGCGCCAGAGCAAACACTGCCGTAAGAAAGATCAGCCAGGTATGCAAGGCCATAAGAGAGGAATCCACAAGCGGGGGAGTGCAAGGCTGTGCCTGCGTGCCTCTGTATTTCACGCGGTGACTGGAGAGTCAAGCCGCGGGCGCTTTAGGCTGCCCGCGCGATCACACACCGGTCCTGCCCCGAAAGGCAGGACTTAGGTTGTTTAGCGGTTGGCTTCCTTGAAGTTATCGTCGGACGGTTCCTTGGTGTACGCGCCTTGGTCGTGCACCAGTTTCTTGGTGCCATTCATCAACGTGGTGATGCGGCTGTCACTGGTTTTCGCCGAAGCGGCCTGGTTGCTGGTGCCGGTAATCAGTGGCGGGTTGCTGCTGAAGGACCACAGGTAGTGCCAGACGGCGGCATTGTGTTTTTCCACTTGCTGCACGGAGTTGAAGTACCACGGCTTGAGTTCGCTAAAGGCTGTCATCTTCATCAGGCCGGTGTTGCTGTCACCCACAAACACGGTGCTGGTGACGGATGAGGTGCGGTAAGCCTCGAAAATTACCCCCTTGGTTTTCAGCGCGCTGACATAGGTGCGGGAGACTTCGCCGACCCATTTGTTGCCCAAATAGCTCTTGGCGTAGTTGGAATAGAAGGGGTCGAGCAGAGCGACACGCTTGGGCAGCAGTTTGCTGTTGAGGGTGCCGGCGGATACCGCATCGCTGATTTTCTTGGTCAGTACGATGGCCAACTGGTTGCCCAAAGAATGGCCGGCGATGCGGATGTTGCTGCCGGTGTAGCCAGCCAGGTTGTCTTTGTAGCTGTTGAACAATAAGTCGCCGACAGATTGGCTGGGGCCGTTGCCATAAGCGCCACTGCTGTTGCGCCAGCGCATGGCACGTGGGCCGGTGGCGGTCCAGATCTTGGCTTCGGCATCTTTCACTTCGCCTTCATCGGCAAACTGGTTCCAATACATCACGCCAACGTTATAACCCGCCGCGAGCCAAGCGTGAGCCAGGTCAAGGTCTGGGCCGCCGGCATCCTGACGATTGAAGGTTTCGCGATTTTTCTTCTGCGATGAGCCGTTCTGCCAGCCATGGATGTAAATCATCGTTGGCTTGCTGGCCACGTAATAGGCGTTCGTTTGGCCGGGTACGGCCTTCTGCCAACTGTCGCCATAACCAAACCAGTACAGGCCATGGTCGAGATTTTGAAAGGTGCTGTCGGGGAACACACCGACAGCAGCCTGGCTCAACGAAGAGAAACTCAGCACCAGCAGAAAAAGCAGCTTGCGCATGGCGGAAACCTTTCTTGTTATTAGGGAGAGGCGAGAATATAGATTGTCCTACAGTCTGCCATCACCCGAACGGGTGAGGCTGCTTCAGTCCGGCTCAAGTGCCAGAGGGTGGGTGCTGCCGAGATGTGTCTCGCGCCACGTTGCGCGCATCCTAGCCGGCAGCATGTTGTATTTAGCCTGACGTGCTGAGCGGACGAAGACCCCCTGGCTGTGGCAAACTGCACAGTCCGTAACAGGACGTTTCATGGATCGAGTTTGCAGAGCCTGTTAGCTTTTTTTGCCTGTGGCCTGCCTGCCCTGGGCCTACTGCATAACCGTCCGCTGCCTGCGGCGAAGAACAAGAGGAATGATTGTGCATAACGTCGTGATCAGTGGTACCGGCCTCTATACCCCGGCAAACAGTATTTCCAACGACGAGTTGGTTGAATCATTCAACGCCTATGTGCAGCAATTCAATGCCGACAACGCCGCCGCCATTGCCAGCGGTGAAGTTAACGCGCTAAGCGAGTCAAGCAGCGGCTTTATCGAAAAGGCTTCCGGCATCAAGAGCCGCTATGTCATGGACAAAGCCGGCATTCTCGACCCAAAGCGCATGGCGCCGCGTATCCCTGAGCGCAGCAATGACGAGTGGGGCATCCTCTGTGAGATGGCCGTTGGCGCGGCTCAAGATGCCATGGCGCGGGCCGGTAAGACCGCCGCCGATATCGATGGGGTGATCGTGGCGTGCTCTAACCTGCAGCGCGGCTATCCGGCTGTGGCAATTGAGGTGCAGGCCGCATTGGGCATCCAGGGCTTCGGTTACGACATGAACGTGGCGTGTTCTTCTGCCACCTTTGGTATTCAAGCGGCGGCCAATAGCGTGCAACTGGGCCAGGCCCGCGCGATTCTGATGGTCAATCCGGAGATCTGCACCGGTCACCTCAACTTTTGTGACCGCGACAGCCATTTCATCTTTGGTGATGCGGCCACGGCGGTGATCATCGAGCGTGCTGATCAAGCCACGTCTAACTACCAGTTCGATATCGTTGGCACCAAGCTGATTACCCAGTTCAGCAACAACATCCGCAACAACTTCGGCTTCCTCAACCGCTGTGCGGAAGAGGGTGTGGGGGCACGCGACAAGCTGTTCGTCCAGGAAGGCCGCAAGGTGTTCAAGGATGTCTGCCCGATGGTCGCCGAGTTGATTGCCGCGCACCTGGCGGAAAATCAATTAAATGTCGGTGATGTGAAGCGCTTCTGGCTGCACCAGGCCAACCTCAACATGAACCTGCTGATCGCGCGCAAGCTACTCGGTCGTGATGCCGAGCCAGGCGAAGCCCCGGTGATTCTCGACACCTACGCCAATACCAGCTCAGCCGGCTCGGTGATTGCCCTGCACAAATACCAGGAAGACCTGCCGAGCGGCGCGCTGGGTGTGCTCAGCTCCTTCGGGGCAGGGTATTCGATTGGCAGTGTGATCCTGCGTAAGCATTAAAAATCACCTTAATGTCTACTGCGCTTGGGGATGCTGCGTTGAAAACAGGCTCGGAATGCTCATTTACAACTCGTAAACTCCGCGTCCTCGCCTGTTTTCGCCTTGCCTGCCCTGCGCTCGCTACGACCTTAAGGCGATTTTGACTATGCCGGTAAATGACGCTGATCTCCTTCCTCGTCTGCGAGCCGGCGAGCAGAAGGCTTACCGCGAACTGGTCGCCACCTATCAGGGGGCGATGCGGGCGGTGGCGTTTGCCATTGTTGGCAGCCGTAACGCCGATGAAGTGGTGCAAGATGCCTGGTTGGCCGTGGTGCGAAACCTTGACGGTTTTCAGGGCCGTTCCAGCCTGAAAACCTGGCTGCTGACCATCACCGCTAACACCGCAAAAACCCGCCTCAAGGGCAATCGTCGCGAAGTGCTGCTCGACGATATACCCTCACCCCACGGCAGCATTGGTGATGAGCGCTTCAGCTCAGATGGTCATTGGTTGCTGGCGCCACACGCCTGGCACCATGACTCCCCGGAAGCGTTGCTGACCGAAGAAGAATTGCGTGAGTGCCTGGAGAAAACCCTGGCCAGCTTGTCCGAGATGCAGGGCAGCGTGTTGCACCTACGTGAACGCGAAGGGCTGGAACTGGAGGAAATTTGTAATCTTTTGCAGGTGTCTCTCTCCAATGTGCGGGTGCTCCTGCACCGCGCGCGACTTAAGGTATTTGCGACCGTTGAGCATTTTGAGGAGACTGGCCAATGTTGAGCTGTAAGGAGTTAGTGGCCCACTCCAGTGAATTTCTTGATGGCCAACTGGGCCTGCGCAAACGTATGTCAGTGCGCCTGCACCTGGCCATGTGTCAGCACTGCCGGCGGTTTATTCGCCAGATGCGCCTGAGCCAAGCGGTGCTGCGGCAACTGCCGGCAGGGCAGAGTGCAGAGCTGGATGCGTGGGCCGCCAAGCTGGCCGAGTTACGCCGCAAGCATTCCTGAGAACCTGTTTACGATCAGCTGCGCTTCGGCCGTCCGGCGTTAAAAGCAGCCTCGGCAAGCCGCTTGCGGCTAACGCGCTTTAGCGCGACCCGAAGGGCGAGCAGGGCGGGTCATGCTCATTTACAGCAGTAAACTCGTGTGCGAGCTCAGTCCGCTTCCTCGGCTGCTTTTGCCTTGTCTGGCTCTAGCTCGCAAGATCGTAAACAGGTTCTGCCGTGTTACTCGCTTTCTTGTGCAGCTTTTAGCGCTTCATAGGCTGGCGCGGCGTAAATGCCGACCTCTACCGCCAGCGCCATCACCCGCTGCAGGTCAGTGCTGTACACCAGCACGGCTTGCAGTGCGTCATCCAGCGGTTCGCTGAAATTCAAGAGCACATACCCCTGAGTATCCGGCGACAGGCTGGAGAGTTGCACCTGGATGCGGTTCAGCGCTGTCAGCTGCTCGACTTTAGCCAGTTGCTTGGGTTTGAGCACAAAGCTCACCTGCGGCCCGAACGACTCGACGATCTGCTGGAACAGCGCGTCATAACTGTCGGCTTGAAACAGCACGGTTTCCGGCAGGCTGCCGACTACCACCCATTCGCCCAGCGGAATCGGGAAGCTGTGGTCGAAATTGATATCTGGGTTAGCGGCGAGAAATGCCTGCGGATCGGCATAGGCCAGTGCAGCTTCCTCGGCAATGCGCGTGATGTCTTCCGCCTGCATGCAGCCCGAGCTTATTTTGCTGATCAGTTCTTCGAGCTGGGCTTGCATTGGGATGATCCTACGGCAGAAAAATGGGCAGTTAAGCGTAGCCTGAAATGCTTGATAAAGGTGCCTTTCGGCTCTCTTGTGGGCATGCAGAATGGCCATCATCTACGTCTTTTAGCGGCTCAACACGTATCTGAACGCTTTTGTACAGATAAAAAACAGATTCTATTATACTGGTCGAAATGGTTAGTTACTTGTTAAGACTGCAAATAACTCGCCCAAAGGATCTAGACCGGAGACATTGATGTCCATAGCCCCCTATCCGCAACAAAACCATCTGCTTGCCACATTGCCCGGCGAGGTGCTGGAGCGTCTGTTGCCGCACCTTGAGTTGGTGGATATGCCGCTGGGCATGGTGCTCTATGAGTCGGGCGATACCCAGCGGCATGTCTACTTTCCCACCAACTCGATCGTGTCCCTGCTGTATGTGATGGAAAGCGGCGCATCGGCGGAGATTTCCGTGGTTGGCAATGACGGGGTGATTGGCGTAGCGCTGATTATGGGCGGTGAAAGCACCACCAGCCGCGCCGTTGTGCAAAGCGCTGGCAGTGCCTACCGGGTGCTGGGCAAACGCTTTAAAGAAGAGTTCAACCGTCACGGCGAGATGCAGCACCTGATGTTGCGTTACAGCCAGTCGCTGATTACCCAGGTGGCGCAGACGGCCGCGTGCAACCGTCATCACTCGATTGACCAGCAGCTGTGCCGCTGGTTGCTGTTGTCGCTTGATCGCCTGTCCGGTTGTCAATTGGCCATGACCCAGGAGCTGATCGCCAATATGCTCGGTGTGCGCCGTGAGGGCGTGACTGAAGCCGCCGGCAAGCTGCATCGCCTGGGTGTTATCAACTACAGCCGCGGGCTGATCACCGTGCTCGACCGCGAAAAACTCGAAAGCCTGAGTTGCGAATGCTACGCCGTGGTCAAGTGTGAAACTGATCGTTTACTGCCTTACAATGCCCCTCATTTGACGCATTAAGCGGTTGCCCAGGCTTGGGTCCTGCAGCGCACAGAGCGCTGCCAGGTTACTCAGGTAGACTGCAATGGCGAGGGCGTCAAGCACCGTTATCGCGCCATTCTTTGGCAAGCGTCGTGCTAAGGACAAGTGAATGTCTGCTACAGCACCGCTGCACATCCTCAGTCAGCTGATCGAAGGCCTGCCGAGCAAGCAACGCAAACAGCTACTCAACGCCTGTGAGCCGGTGGAGCTGGTTTTTGGCAGTGTGTTGTATTAGGCCAATCAGTCGATTGGCCATGTGTACTTTCCGCTGAGTGCGTTTATAGCGCTGGTGACCACGCTGGAGGGCCATCAACCCCTGGGAATGGGCTTGATCGGCAATGAAGGCATGCTCGGCGCGACGCTCGCGTTAGGGGTTGCACAGGCGCCGATACGCGCGGTGGTGCAAGGCTCAGGCAGTGCCTTGCGCATTAGCAGTGTGCTGTTTCGGCAGCAGTTGCCCAGAAGCCCAGCCCTGTTGCGCACCCTTAAGCGCTATCTGTATGTGGTCATGGCGCAGTTGTCGCAGAGCGCGGCGTGCGCCCACTTTCATGAAATTGAGCCGCGTTTAGCGCGCTGGCTGCTGATGACTCATGACCGTGCCCATGCCGATCACTTTCACCTGACCCATGAATTTCTCGGGGACATGCTCGGGGTGCGCCGCAGTGGCGTATCGATTGCTGCTGCGCTCTTGCAGGATCGCGGGTTGATCAGCTATAGCCGTGGCGAGATAAGCATCCTCGACCGCGCCGGGTTGGAACAGACGGCTTGCGAGTGTTATGCCGCGCTGGTGGCCGATTATCGCGCTCAGTTCTAGCAGGTTGTTGAAAAACCACTTCGGTTTCGGCTTCCTGCGTCGCTCTACCTCCTGCGTTTTCCAACGGTGCTGCTAGCGCTCTTGTCGCTATTGAATTGAGTGGGTGATGCAGTGGCTGCAGGCTTTGCTGCATATGCACTGTTTGCCAGGGTGTTGATCGGTGAGCTGATGCCACTGCGCAACAGGTTGGCGAAATCCTCCACGCTGACCGGTTGGCTAAATAGAAAGCCCTGACCTTCGGTGCAGTTGTGGTGGCGCAGGAAGTCCAGCTGACTCGGATCTTCGATGCCTTCGGCGATCACCCGTTGCTTGAGGCTATTACCCATGGCGATTACCGCGCTAATGATGATGCCGTTGCTGTTGTGAATGTTCTGGACAAAGGATCGGTCAATTTTCAGCACATCAATGGGGAACAGGCTGAGGTAACTCAGGCTGGAATATCCGGTGCCGAAGTCGTCAACCGCCAACTGTATGCCCAGGCTCTTGAGCTGCTGCAAAATGGCGGCGCTGGCTGGGGCGTCACGCATCAGCACACTTTCGGTGATTTCCAGCTGCAAGTTTTGTGGGGCCAGCCCAGTGACGGCGAGGGCATTGGCTACGCTCTCGACAAAGTCTTTTTGGCGAAACTCCTGAGCTGAGATGTTCACGGCGATCGAGCCCAGCTGGTATCCGCAATTCTCCCAGCGTTTAGCTTGGGTGCAGGCTTGCATCAGTACCCAGCGACCGATCGGAACGATTAGGCCACTGGCCTCGGCAACCGGAATAAAGCGGGCCGGCATAATCACCCCCCAGGTTGGATGCTGCCAGCGGATCAGCGCTTCGGCGCTGGTGATTTTGCCGCTGTGCAGATCAAGCTTGGGTTGGTAGTAGAGGATGAACTCGCCGTTATCCAAGGCTGTGCGCAGGTGCGCTTCAATCAATTGCCGTTCCACTGCGCGCAGGTTCATTTCACTGCGGAAGAACTGGTAGTTGTTTCGGCCTTCCTCCTTGGCTTGGTACATCGCCGTATCGGCATTATTGATCAGATCCTGCGCCGTCTTGGCATCATTGGGGTAGGTGCTGATGCCGATGCTGGCGGTTATAAACAGTTGCTGTTGAGCAATCACAAAGGCGATCGCCAGGCTTTCGAGGATTTTTTCGGCAGTGTGCGCCGCATCTTCCGCCGAATGGTTTTGGCTCAGCAGCACGACAAATTCATCCCCGCCCATACGGCTGACCGTATCCGAGCTGCGCACACAGGCACACAAGCGCAGGGCCACGGCTTGGAGCAGCTGGTCACCGATGCAATGCCCGAGTGAGTCGTTGATGTGTTTGAAGTTGTCTAGGTCAAGAAACAGCAGGGCCAGTTCGCTGTTGTGGCGCTCGGCCAGGCCAATGGCCTGGGTGATGCGGTCATTCAGCAGGGAGCGATTGGGTAGGTTAGTCAGGCTGTCGTGTTGCGCCTGATGGGCCATTCTTTCGGTTATGGTGATGGCTGCGCTCATGTTGTGAAAGACCATTACCGCGCCTTTGAGGCGTCCTGCCGAATCATGAATCGGTGCGGCTGAGTCCTCGATGGCCGAATCGCTGCCATCTCTGCGGATCAATACCCTGCCTGAGGTCAGCGGTTTTTGGGCATCGTCCTGGAGGACCTTGAAAATTGGGTTGGTAACGGGTGCGCGGGTTTGCTCATTAACCAGGCGTATAACGCTGTCGATCGGCTGGTTTTGCGCGTCGGCTTGTAACCAGCCGGTCATTTGTTCAGCCGCGCTATTGAGGTAGTCGACGTTACCGTGCAGGTCGGTGCCGATGACCGCATCGCTGATCGAGTTCAGGGTGATGGCCAGGCGTGCCTTTTCCACAAACAGCGCTTCTTCAACCGCTTTACGGCGGATGATATTGCGCAGCGCTTGTGGCACCAGGGCGCTGCCGAAATGCCCCTTGGACAGGCTGCCCTGAGCGCCAAGGAGAATCGCTTCAGCCGTCTGCTGGTCATCATCAAGCGCGCTAAGGGTCATGATTGGAATGCCCGGCACCAGGGCAAACAATTGGCTAAAGGTGGCCAGGCCCTGGCTGTCCGGTAACGTCAAATCAACCAAGATGGCATCAATCGCCACGGCCTCATTAAGCCGTAAGCGTTCCAGGGCCAGGCTCAGGCGGGTCACCCATTCAATGCAAAAAGGACCGTCGTGGGCTCTGCCCAAGACCGCATCCAGGGTGGCGGCGTCGTCGCTGTTAGCGGTGATGACCAGAATGTGATTAATCATGTTGCCGACACTTCCTTGTGATCGTTGCGCCGGACTTGGCGCGCCTGCGGTTGCGGATGCAGCGTTAGCTCATGTGAGCGTTCGCCTAGCCTGTGTTTTAGAAGCGCAGCCTGGGAAGCAGCGGAGCAGGAGAACCGGGCGGGGTTACTGATTGGCTGAGCCACTGGTCGGCATTGCGGTCAGCCGGCAGTTGCCGATCCGCCGCCACGGACTGTAAGACTGCTTTTTCCGGGCCGCTGCGCGTGCTTATGGCCTGTGTGTGGGCCTGCTCAGGGGCGGTAATGAATACCGCCGGAGCAAATAAGCCTTCAGCCTGTGCAGCGGCGCTGAGCAGTAACAGAAGCAAAAGGCTGTGCTGGGCGATTGAGCGTGCGTATCCGAGTCTGTGCATGGCATTTCTCCACGGCAGTGGACGGTGGCTAGGCGTCTTTCCTTAACGCACAACGTCCACACACGCGATAACCCGCGACATGACGTAGATAACTGCAGCATTAGCCTGTTAGTAGCATTAACCTGTTTGGTGAGTCAACCTAGGCGCGCCGAGGGTGATTCCGGTTGATCCACGCAGCCCTTGGCCAATTAACAGGTCTAGTAAACGCGGCATTAGGGTTGACGATTGGCGCGGCGCTGTCTGTGCGCAACCGCACTTAGCGAGTATCCCCGAGCGCAGGGCCGATTGCGCCAGCTGGGCTGCTAGACTGGCCCACGTTCTACCGCCCTGAGATTATCTGGAGTCTGTTGTGAGCCCGCGTATCCACCCTTTGGCCGGTCTGCCGGCACCCGTTTCGATGTTGACCAATATCACTGCGCTGCTGGCGGCGTATTCCGACCTGCAGCCAGACCCAGCAGTGGCCAGCCAGCGCGTGGCATTTGGGACGTCCGGGCACCGTGGCAGTTCCCTGGCGCACAGCTTCAATGAGGCGCATGTGCTGGCCATCAGTCAGGCTATTTGTGATTACCGGGTGGCGCAGGGCATCAGCGGGCCGTTATTTATCGGTGCTGATACCCATGCACTGTCGCAACCGGCGCTGGACAGCGCGATTGAAGTGCTGGCCGCCAACGGCGTGCAGACGATGGTCTCTGCCGGTGGCGAGTTCACCCCGACACCCGCGATCAGCCAGGCCATTCTGGTGTACAACCAGGGCCGCAGCAGTGGCTTGGCTGATGGCATCGTCATCACCCCGTCGCACAACCCGCCGGACAGTGGCGGCTTCAAGTACAACCCCACTAACGGCGGCCCGGCCGACAGCGACATCACCACCTGGGTGCAGAACCGCGCTAACGCGCTGCTTGAAAGCGGCTTGCGCGAGGTCAAGCGCCTACCGCTGGCGCGGGCACGCCAAGCGGCCAATGTGCAGGCATACGATTACCTCAGTGCCTATGTGAATGACTTGGGCAGCGTCATCGACTTTGCTCCGATACGCGCGGCGGGTCTGCGCCTGGGCGTCGACCCGTTGGGCGGCGCCGGTGTGCATTACTGGGCGCGGATTGCAGAGCAATACAGCCTTAATCTGGATGTGGTCAGCCAGACCATCGACCCGCAGTTCGCCTTTATGAGCCTGGACTGGGACGGGCAGATCCGGATGGACCCATCTTCCAGCTATGCCATGCAGCGCCTGATCGGTCTGAAAAACGGTTATGACATCGCCTTTGCCTGCGACACCGACTACGACCGCCATGGCATCGTTGCGCCGAGTGTCGGCTTGCTGCCCGCCAATCACTTTCTTAGCGTCGCCATTGATTACCTGTTCCAGCATCGCCCGCAGTGGAGTGCCAATGCCGCCGTGGGCAAAACCCTGGTGAGTAGCGCGATGATTGACCGCGTCAGCAAACGCCTGGGCCGGCCAATGCAGGAAGTGCCGGTGGGCTTTAAGTGGTTTGCCAGCGGCCTGTTCGATGGCTCCCTTGGTTTTGCTGGCGAAGAAAGCGCTGGCGCGACCTTCCTGCGCCGTGATGGCCGGGTGTGGACCACCGACAAGGACGGCATCGCCCTGGCGCTATTGGCCGCAGAAATGACTGCTGTGACTGGCCGTGATCCTGGCGAGCTGTACCAAGGGCTGAGCGACGAATTCGGTGCGATCTACGCCGACCGCGTTGATGCACCTGCCAGCGTTGCGCAGAAGAAGGCCCTGAGCAAACTCTCGCCGGCGCAAATCAGCAGCCGTGAGCTGGCTGGTGATGCCATCACCCAGGTGCTCGACAAGGCGCCAGGTAACGGCGCGTCGATTGGCGGGATCAAGGTGATCAGCGAGGGCGGCTGGTTCGCCGCGCGGCCGTCAGGCACCGAGGATATCTACAAGATTTACGCGGAAAGCTTCCGTGATGAGGCGCATCTGCAGCGCATTTTCAGTGAGGCGCAGCAGATTGTGGATGGCGCATTGGCCGCCGAATAGCGCAACGCTCATGGGTTCGGTAGCGCACCGACACGGGCCATTTCCGCGCGCAGGATGATGCGACGCTTGGGTGTGATCTCGGCACCTGATGTTGCGGCGTGCTGCCGTGACTCATCAAGGAGAGCCCCATGAGCCTGGGTACCATTTTGTTGATCGTGCTGATTCTGTTGCTGGTCGGTGCCATACCGGCCTGGCCGCACAGCAAAAACTGGGGTTACGGGCCTACGGGCGGCTTGGGCGTGGTGGTGATTGTGCTGATTGTGTTGCTGTTGCTGGGCTTTATCTAACAGCGACCGCCGCGCTCGAAACACCCGACCACAGCGGCTGATACGCAGCTTTCGCCTGAGCCGATCAGGCCTTAGGCTGCCCAGCGAATCCCTCGTTGTGGCCGTCCCCTGTACCGTCTTGATCTGAAAATCCGCCTGCATAACGGCAGTGATATTGCCATCGGCCCCGGCAAGGCTGAGCTGTTGGCGGCGATTGCCGAGCAGGGTTCGATCAGCGCGGCTGCACGCGCCATGGGCATGTCCTAGCGGCGTGCCGGGCTGCTGGTGGAAACCATGAACCGCAGTTTCAAGCAGCCGTTGGTCAGCACCCTGGCCGGCGGTAAGCACGGCGGTGGCACCCAGCTCACCGCCACCGGCGAGCTGGTTTTGCAGCGCTACCAGGCTCTTTGTGTCGCTGCCCAAGCAGCCGTCAAGAGTGGCTGTGACGAGCTGGCCGAACTATTGGCCGAGCCTGTCACAAGCACCCTATAACTCGACGCGTAACCGATGCGCGGCCCCGTCTAGTGCCACCTTGATGTGCCCTTGGGCACAGTCGATTGCGTGCTCGTCCAGCCACGCGTGGCGGATGCCCTTGCTGCGCTGCGCCGGGTTGCTCAGCTCAATCTGATAGTGGCTGTCGCCCAGACGAATTTGCGCGCTGAAGCTAGGCCAGTCGGCCGGAATGCAAGGGTTAAGGAGCAACCAGTCACCCTCACGGCGAATGCCGAGAATCCCTTCAACGCCTGCGCGGTACATCCAGCCCGCTGCGCCGGTGTACCAGGTCCAGCCGCCACGGCCCACATGCGGCGCCACGGCGTAAACATCGGCGGCCAGCACATACGGCTCGACCTTATAGCGCTGGCTGGCTTCAGGATTAAGGCTGTGGTTGATCGGGTTGACCAGATCAAACAGGGCGAAGGCCTGCTGCGCTGAGCCGAGCTGGCAGTAAGCCAGAATCGCCCACATCGCCGCGTGGCTGTATTGCCCGCCGTTCTCGCGCAGGCCTGGCGGGTAGCCCTTGATATAGCCGGGTTCCAGCGGTGTTTTGTCGAAGGGTGGGGTGAACAGCAGGGCGATGCCGTCATCCTCGCGGACCAGCTGGCGCTGCAGTGAGGCCATGGCCATATTCGCGCGCAACGGATCGGCCCCCTCGGACAATACCGCCCAGGACTGGGCAATGGAGTCGATCTGGCACTCGGTGTTCTGCGCTGAGCCGAGCCAGGTACCGTCATCGAAGGTCGCACGGCGATACCACTGACCGTCCCAGGCATGCGCCAGCAGCGCGGTGCGCAGTGCGTCGGCATGCGCTCGCCAGCGGGTTGCGCGGGCGCTGTCATGCTTATCGGCATAGGGTACGAACAAGGCGATGGTGCGCAGTAGCAGCCAGCCCAGCCAGACGCTTTCGCCTTTGCCGTGTTCGCCGACGCGGTTCATGCCGTCGTTCCAGTCACCACCGCCCATCAGTGGCAGACCCAGTTCGCCGGTCAGTTGCAGGCATTGATCAAGACCGCGGGCACAGTGCTCAAACAGCGAGGCGGGCGCATCAGCCTGCATGGGTTGGAAGAACGCATCGTGCTCGCCAGCGGCCAGCAGCGGGCCTTCGAGAAAATCCACGGGCTCATCGAGAATCGCTGTATCCGTCGTGCTCTGGATATATTGGGCCGTGGCGTAGGCCAGCCACACCCGATCGTCGGAGATGCGCGTACGCACGCCCTGACCGGAGTGCGGCAGCCACCAGTGCTGCACGTCGCCTTCAACAAACTGACGGCTGGCTGCGCGCAGAATGTGTTTGCGGGTTGTCTCCGCGCTGGCAAAGGTCAGCGCCATGCCGTCCTGCAACTGGTCGCGAAAGCCATAGGCGCCGCTGGCCTGGTAGAACGCCGAGCGAGCCCAGATGCGGCACGCCAGGGTCTGATAGAGCAGCCAGCCATTGAGCATGATGTCCATGGTGCGGCTTGGGGTCTGCACCTGCACCGCGCCGAGAACGCCTTGCCAGTGCGCCTGCACCTCTGCCAGCACGGCGTCCAGGTCGGTCTGGCGGTAGCGTTTGATCAAGGCGCTGGCCTTCTTCTCGCTGGCGCATTGGCCGAGTAGCCAGAGCACTTCCGTGCTTTCTCCGGGCTGCAGTTCCAACGTACATTGCAGTGCCGTGCAGGGGTCGAGCCCCGCCCCCAGATTGCCGCTCAGCGCTGTTTTTCGGGCGAGGGCGGCCGGTTGCGCGAGGCTGCCGTTGCGCCCGATAAACTCGCAGCGGTCGGCGGTCCAACTGCTTTGCTGGCCGCCCAGGTCGCTGAAGGCGCTACGCCCAGCGAAGGCAATGCTCCAGCGGTTGCGTACCAAGATCGCGCCCGTGGCGGCGTCCTGCCGGCTGACGATAAACGGTGCGCTGGCCGCGCGCGTGGTGCCCAGCACCCATTCGGCATAAGCGCTGACACTCAACCGCCGTGGCCGGTCGGAAAGGTTGCGCAAGGTTAGTCGGGAAATCTTGATCGGGTCATGCAGGGGCACATACTGCAACAGCTGCATGGCAATGCCGCCGGCCTGATGGCTGAAGCGGCTGTAGCCAAAGCCATGGCGGGCTTCATAGTGGCCGCTGTCGCGCAGCGGTTGGGCGGTGGGGCTGAACAGCGTCAGGCTGTCCTCGTCGCGCACATACAGGGCTTCGCCGGGCGGGTCGCTGACCGGGTCGTTGGACCAAGGCGTGAGCTGGTTTTCCCGGCTGTTGTCGGCCCAGGTGTAACCGCTGCCTTCGACTGATGCCTGAAAGCCGAACTGCGCATTGGCGATCACGTTGATCCACGGTGCCGGGGTGTTGCTCCAGGCGTTCAGGCGCACCACGTACTCGCGGCCATCGAGGTCGAAACCGCCTAGACCGTTGGCAAATTCGAGCATGTCAGGTAGCGGTTTGGCGCGTGGCACGGCGATATGCTGGGCGCTGTGACTGCCGGCACTGGCCTCGGCAGCTGGGGTGATAGGCTGGATGCGCGCCAACTGTTCGGATATGGGCCCGCGATGGGCCACCAGCAGCACCCGCGCCACCGCTTGCAGGCGCTCGCGGAATTCGCCACTGAGCAGGTCAGCGCGCAACACAAATACCGAGCCCTGCGCCAGTTCGCTGGCGAAGCGCGGACGTGACTGGCTGATGCGCACGGCGGTCTCGATGGCCACCTGCAAATCCTGCAGGTAGGAGGAGGCGTGTTCATTGACGATCACCAGATCCACCGCCAGGCGCTTCATCCGCCAGTATTCGTGAGCGCGTAACAGTTGCCGCACCTGGGCGATGTCTTCGGCATCGGCGATGCGCAGCAGCACAATCGGCAGGTCGCCGGAAATGCCCTGCGACCACAACCCGGCTTGGCTGCCAAGACCGCGCAGCAGGCTGGCAGCCGGGGCGCGAAAACGGCAGTCGGCATACAAAATAGGCGCGGCCAAACGCTGGAAGTCAGCGGCTTCGGTGGCCTGCATGTCGAGGTGACGCAGCTCCACCTGGGCTTGGGTCCAGGCCAGGGTTTTCGCCCGGTCGAAGGCGCTGCGGTCATGATGCTTGTCGATCAGGTCGAGCAGCGCCTCACGTGAGGGCGCCACCAGCGTCCAGAAGGCCACGCGGGCGATTTTCCCCGGGTCTACCAGGATACGCTGGCGCAGCGAAAAGATCGGGTCGAGTACCGTGCCAACGCTGTTGGACAGGGGCTGGTCCTGGCGGATGACCGCCGCAGCATGCAGTGCGCAACTGCGCCCGAGAAAGCGCGCGCGGTCGGATTCGTACTGCGGCTCGGCGCTCAGCTCACCTTCCACCACGGCAAAGTGCGCGGCCCAGATGGGCTGCTCGCTGGCGCTACGCGGACGACGGGTGGCAATCAGCGCGGCAAAGGCGGGCAGGTATTCGGTGACCACAAACAGCTTGGAGAACGCCGGGTGGGCGTTGTCGCTGGCGGCGCTGGCCAGCACCAGTTCGGCGTAGGAGGTCAGCTCGATTTCCCGCGTCACCCGGCCGCTGTTGGTCAGCGAGACACGGCGCACTTCACCGTCATCTTCGCCGGATACCAGGATTTCCAAGACGGTACTGAGGTTGCCATCCTGGCGGCTGTAGCTGGCATAGTCCTCGGCGAACACCACTTCGTTGTAGGGCATGCCACTACTGGGTTGCGCGCCAAGGTACCAGCGTCTGTCGTTCTGGGTGTCCCAGAGGAAAATGAACGAACCATAGTGGTCACGCGTGCTGTCTTCCTGCCAGCGCGTGATGGCCATGTCGCGCCAGCGGCTGTAACCCGCGCCACTGGCGGTGAGCATCACGCTGTAACGGCCGTTGCTGAGCAGGTGGGTGACCGGCGGATTGCCGTTGAAATGGATGAGCCGGCGTTCGCTGGGCTGTGCACTGTCACCCTCAGCGGCGCAGGCGCTGACTTCCTCGGCACGTGGGTGGGCGACTGCAACATTGCGCGGCATGCGCTCTTGCAACAGCAGTTCGCAGGCCTGAATCATCGGCTCGCGGTGGAAGCGTTCGCGCATCTGTCCGCCATGCAGGGTGTTGGCGATGGCGACGATGCTCATGCCCTGATGGTGGGCCATAAAGTTGCGCACGATGGCGAAGGGTTGATCGTCCGGCAGACGCGTAGGGGTGAAGTCCAGCGCTTCGTAGTAGCCATAGCGGCCCAGTGCGCCCATCTCGGCCAGGCGCTGGTAGTTGGCTAACGCGGCCTGCGGGTCGACCATGGTGGCCAGCCCGGTGGCGTAGGGGGCAATCACCCGGTTGGCGGACAACCCACGCTTGAGGCCCAGGCCCGGTACGCCGAAGTTTGAATATTGGTAGGTCAGTTCCATGTCGCGGGCGTTGTAGGCCGATTCAGAGATGCCCCAAGGGATGCCCAAGTCCTGCCCGTATGCAGCCTGACGCGCCACCACTAAACGGTTGGTTTGCTCCAGCAGACTGCCAGTCGGGGCACGCATCACCAGCGAGGGCATCAGGTATTCGAACATCGAACCGGACCAGGAAATCAGCGCCGAGCCATTGCCCAGCGGTGTGGCGGTGCGGCCCAGGCGGAACCAGTGGCGGGTGCTGACATCGCCTTTGGCGATGGCGAACAGGCTGGCCAGACGTGCCTCGGAGGCGAGTAGGTCATAGCAGCTGCTGTCTAGGTTGTTGTCAGTCAGGCAGAAGCCGATCGACAGCAGTTTGCGTTCCGGCTCCAGCAGGAAGGCAAAATCCATGGCCAGGGCCATGCTTCGCGCTTGCTCGGCCACTGCGCGCAAGTTGGTGTGCAAGCTCATGCGCTCGGCGTCGCTCAGTTGGTCGTCGTGTTGCAGGTCGCTCATAGCCTGAGTCAGCGCCTGCAGCCAGAACAGCAGGTCGGCGGCGTGGTCATCGCTGTCGAGTGGGGTGATGCCACTGGCAAGTTGGGCGGCTTTATCACTCAGGCGCATCATGGTGGGCAACAGGCCGGGCAGGGGTTGTGCGCCACTCAGCCCGGCGTCGAGCTGCTGCAGCAATTCGTGCAGTTGTTGGCCTCGCTCGCTGCTACTCAGCTGCATTGCGGCCAGTGCATTACCGGCCAGTTGCAGGTTGTCATGCAGGCCCAGACGGGCGTCGCTGCTGACGGGGGTATTGAGCCATTCCTCGCAGGCGTTGGCGACCACCAGCAGGTGGCCGGCCAGGTTGCCGCTGTCGACTGACGAGACATAGGCCGGTGTAAGCGGGCGTAAATCCTGGGTGTCGTACCAATTAAAGAAGTGCCCGCGGTGGCGTGGCAGTTGTTGCATCACCGCCAGCGTCGCTTGCAGGCGGGCGAGGCAGCGCTGGGTGCCGGACCAACCGAAGTCGCGGGCCGCGATGGCGCTCAGCAGATAGAGGCCGATATTGGTCGGTGAAGTGCGGTGGGCGATGACGGGTTTGGGGTGCTCCTGAAAGTTATCCGGAGGCAGCTGGTTGTCAGCAGTGCCGACGAAGGTTTCAAAGAAGCGCCAGGTGCGCCGGGCAATCAGGCGCAGCTCGCTGGTTTGCGCGGGAGCAACCAACAGGCGCTTGGCCACACGGGGCGAACGGCTGACCAGCAGTGCGAGCGCTGGCGCGCTGAGCCAGAGTAGGGCAAAGGGCAGTAGCACGGGCCAGATAGCCGGCGACCAAACCAGTGCCCCGGCACACAGCAGCAGGCCCACCAGCGTACCGCCCGCCATACCGTAATAGAAACCGAGCAGTTTCAGGCGCGGGTGGATTGCCGCTTGTGCTGCGGTGGTCCACTCCAGCAGGTGGCGGTGGCTGATCAGCAGTCGGAACAGGCTGCGGCTGATGGCGTCCAGCATGCGCCAGCTCTGGTCAGCGAGAAAGGTCAGGTTCAGCGCGCCATGCAGCAGGGCTAACAGCAGATCATCGCGCAGCTTGCCCAGGTGACTCTGCCAGCGAATGCCGGCGCGTGTGGGCAGCAGGCCGAAACAAAGCGGCAGCAGAGCTGGAATCAATAGGCTGGCGACCAGCAACAGGCTGGCAATCAACGCAGCGGGCAGCGGTAGTAGCCAGCTCAAGGCCAGCGCGGCCAAGGTGGCAGGGGCTAGTACGGAGCGGCGCAGGTTGTCCAGCATCTTCCAGCGGCCGATGCTTGGCAGCGCCTGCTTGCCACTCAGTGGCCCTAATATCCACGGCAGCAGCTGCCAATCGCCCCGGGTCCAGCGGTGCTGGCGCTTGCTGGCAACGTCGTAGCGCGAGGGAAATTCCTCGAACACTTCAACATCCGAGGCCAGGCCTGCGCGGGCGAAGACGCCCTCGAACAGGTCATGGCTGAGCATGCTGTTTTCCTTCACCCGCCCGGCCAACGCCGCCTCAAAGGCATCAATATCGTAAATGCCCTTGCCGGTGAAGGAGCCTTCACCGAATAGGTCCTGGTACACATCGGATACGGCAGCGGCATAAGGGTCCATGCCGCCGGGGCTAGAGAAGACTTTCTGATACAACGAGCCTTCGCGCTGCAAGGGCAGCGACGGGGTCACCCGTGGCTGCAGAATCGCGTAGCCGCCGACCACCCGTTGCAGGTGCGGATTGAAGCGTGGCCGGTTTAGCGGGTGGGCCATCTTGCCGATCAGGCGCAGGGCTGCATCACGCGGCAGGCGGGTATCGGCATCCAGGGTAATGACATAGCGCACAGCGGTGGGGAGGTGCTGGCTCAGCCCTGGCACCGGGATAAAGCTGGTGTCGTCGGCGCCACGCAGCAGGCGGTTGAGTTCATGCAGCTTGCCGCGTTTGCGTTCCCAGCCCATCCAGACCTGCTCGCTGGGGTTGAACTGGCGTCGCCGGTGCAGCAGCAGAAAACGGCTACCGGCGACCCCCGGTCCATAGCGCAGATTGAGCTGGCCGATAGCGTGGCTGGCCAGTTGCAGCAGTGCGGCGTCGCCGGGCAGCTGTTCCTGGGTGGCATCCAGGCCGTCGGTGAGCAGGGCGAAGGTCAGATCGCCGGCATGCCCGGACAGGTGATGCACTTCCAGGCGTTCAATCTGTTCCAGTAAATCGGCCTCGCTGCCCAGCAGGGTGGGCACCGCAATCAGCGTGCGCATGCTGCTGGGTACGCCGTCAATCAACTCCAGGCCCGGCAGGCCCATGGCGCCGAAGTTGGCACTGACCGCACGGTTAATCAGCGCGGTGGCCACTTCGCTGGCCGGCAGAAAGCCCAGTAAGCCAAGCGCCAGCAGCCAGCCGGCTGTGACGCCCTGGCTTACCACTCCGTAAAGCGCCAGAGCGAGGAGCAGACCGGCCAGGCTGACTATCGCGCCGACGTAACCGGGCATGCCTAGGCGCAGATAGCCACGGCTGATGAGCAGGCGCAGCGGTGGGCGAAAGCCGATGCGCTGCTCCAGGACCCTGCGCCCTTCGGCGATAAGGTGATAGCCAGGGTCACTGAGGCGTGGGTCGTCGCTGTCGGCGCGGCTGTCATGCGCTTGGTGTGCGGCTTGCAGCGCCTGCTCGGCAACTTCTAGTTCGGTACAGGTGCTGTTACGGGCCAGTTGTTCGATGGCGCTGCGGTACAGATTGCGGGTGGCAAAGTCCATCGCGGCAAAGTCGCTGCCGGTGGCCAGGCGTGCATCCACCAGGCTGACGTTCTCGAACAGCTGCGCCCAGTCGATGGATGAAATCAGGCGCATGCTGGTGATGATATTGCGCACCGAAAGGTTGGACGCCCCCTGGTGTTGATGCTCGTGTTGCACCACTTCATCGACGCTGCTGCCCTGTGCGCTCAGGCGTTCTTGCAGCCAGCCTAGTGCCGGCGTGGTGAGTGGGTCGTGGTCACGCAAACGCTTGGCCATTTGTGCGGCAAAGGTCTCGCTTAGCGGTGCATTCGAGCGTGCGCTCAATTCCTTGTCCGCTTGCGCATGCGTCGTACCTTTATCCAGCAGGCGACTGGCCAGGGTATCGGCGTCGGCGCGCGCGTTGCGTCCGGCGGTAATTTGATCGGCCAGGCGGCGCAGGTTCTCGATCAGCACGATGCGTAGGGTGATCGCCACGGCCCACAGCTCGCCAATGGTCAATGGCTGTACCTGCTGATAGGCAACGATATAGCGCTGCAAGATATCCGGGTCGAAGTGGCTGTCGGTATGGGCGATAAAGGCCCAGGCCATGCCCAGTACTCGCGGGTAGCCGGCAAAGGGCCCACTGGCCAGTTTCGGCAGTTGACGGTAATAGCCAGGCGGCAGGTCATCGCGGATTTCGCGAATCTGCTCTTCCACCAGGTGGTAGTTGTCCAGCAGCCATTCCGCCGCCGGCACCACACCGCGACCATTGGCCAGCTCGGTCGCGTTGGCACGGTAGGCGGCCAGCAGCACCTTGGCGTTGTCGTTCAGGCGACGCTGCAGTGACAGCACTGCTGGTGGTTTGGCGCTGATCGTTTGCGCGGCAGCCAGGGTGTAGGCATGTTGTTCGAGGCGTTCGATGCCGAACAGCTCTTCGCGTACAGGGGTGTGATCACGCCATGGCGAGCGTGCAGCGGCATGGCCGAATAGAGCGTTAAAGATTGAGGTCATAGGGCGCGGTTCCAGCCATCATTGGGATGCGCGACGGGTGCCGAGCTGCGAAACCCATCCGAGAAACCGCGACAGCGAACCTACGAAGTCACGATTACCGTGCCCCTGTTACTTCGTCGTGCTGGTTGTGCATATTGACTCTCGGTCGGTCAACACCTAAGACCCAGGTACCGCGATGGTCGGGGTAAGCCCTGCCATCGGGAAGAATGCTGTCGCAGCATTCTCCTGACCCTAAAGCACAGCGCTTGGCGGCCTCTGTTCGTTAGCGAACATAGGCGCAAATGGGCAGGGGCTAAAGAAGGTGCGCTTCGGCCAATGTCAGGCTTCGCGGAATGCGTGCGGCATCCCAGTGCTGGCTGGCCCATTGCAGCAGCTCGCCGGGCTGGCCGTAACGGGCGCCTTCTGGCAATAATTGGCCGAGGGCGCACAGGGCGCGGATCAGCTGCACGGTAGCTTGATCGGCCGGCAGCGGCGGCGAACGGTATGACTTGCCGAGCTTATGGCCATCCGGCTGGATGATCAGCGGCACATGCATGTAGCGCGGTTGCGGCAAGCCGAGCAGTTCCTGCAGGTACAACTGGCGTGGGGTGGAGTCGAGCAGGTCGGCTCCGCGCACCACATCGGTTACGCCCTGCCAGGCATCATCGAGCACTACGGCCAGCTGGTAGGCATACAGGCCGTCGCGGCGGCGAATCACGAAATCGCCGACCTCGCGGCCCAGGTGCTGGCGATACTCACCCTGCACGCGGTCGTTAACGTGATACACCAGCTCCGGTACACGCAGGCGAATTGCAGCGTTGTCGATTTTATGTCCCAGATTGCGGCAGGTTCCGGGATAAATGCCCTGGCTGCCTTCCAGCTGTTTGCGCGAGCAGGTGCAGGCATAGGCCAAACCTTGACTGAGCAGCCGTTCGACCAGCGCGGCGTACTCGTCGTGGCGGCTACTCTGACGTACCAGCTTGCCATCCCACTCGAAGCCGTAGCTTTCCAGCGTGCGGAGAATACCGTCTTGGGCGCCGGCGACTTCACGCGGCGGATCGAGGTCTTCCATACGCAGCAGCCAGCGGCCGTTCACTGCGCGCGCGTCAAGGTACGACGCAAGCGCTGCGACCAATGAACCGAAGTGCAGATAACCGCTAGGGGTGGGGGCGAAGCGGCCGATGTAGGCAGGTGTGTTCATACGGGCGAAGGACTGCCGGTTGCGCACAGGGCGACAGAAACAACAGAGGGTGCCGAAGCACCCTCTGGGTCAGATCAGGAACCGACCTGCTTTTCTTTGATTTCCGCCAGGGTTTTGCAATCGATACACATGGTGGCGGTGGGGCGGGCTTCAAGTCGGCGGATGCCGATTTCAACGCCGCAGGACTCGCACCAGCCGTAGTCGTTGTCTTCTATCAATTGCATGGTCTGGTCGATCTTCTTGATCAGCTTGCGCTCACGATCACGGGCACGCAGTTCCAGGCTGAATTCTTCTTCCTGGCTGGCACGGTCCGCTGGATCGGGGAAGTTAGCCGCTTCGTCCTTCATGTGAGTCACAGTACGATCAACTTCTTGCATCAACTCCAGCTTCCACTGGTTGAGGATGCCGGTGAAGTGGGCGCGCATCGGCGCACCCATATATTCCTCGCCCTTGGTTTCTTTATAGGGCTCGAAACCGCGAATCAGTTGACTGCTTTTTGCTTTTGCTTTGGTGGGCATGGATGACCGCCTCTCACTCTTCTAATCCACTGCGCAGGACGGTGTCCCTTGCCGATCCTACGTTGAGTAGAACTGGCCCTGCGGCTGTAAAGCGGGCGAACTTACCAGAACAACTCACCCGGCGCTACTCCCGGTTGTCGAAGCTGTGCTGGGTATGCTTTAGAATCGGCGGCTTATCTTCCTTGCAGGCAGTCCAATGGCCCCGTCCTACAGTGCGCGCAGCCGCGCCATAGAACCCTTTCACGTGATGGCGCTACTGGCCCGTGCCAATCAGTTGCAGGCTGACGGCCATGATGTGATTCACCTAGAAATCGGTGAACCGGACTTCACCACGGCCGCGCCGATTATCGCCGCCGGGCAGGCTGCATTGGCCAATGGGCACACCCGGTACACCGCCGCACGCGGCTTGCCAGCCCTGCGCGAAGCGATTGCCGGCTTCTATGCGCAACGCTATCAATTGAATATCGATCCCGGGCGCATCCTGATTACCCCGGGCGGCTCTGGCGCCTTACTACTGGCCACCAGCCTGCTGGTCGACCCCGGCAAACACTGGCTGCTGGCCGATCCGGGTTACCCCTGCAATCGGCACTTTTTGCGCCTGGTTGAGGGGGCCGCGCAACTGGTGCCGGTGGGCCCGGAGGTGCGTTATCAGCTGACCCCCGAGTTGGTGGCGCGGCATTGGGATAAGGACAGCGTCGGCGCGTTGGTCGCCTCACCAGCCAACCCGACAGGCACCTTACTTAGCCGTGATGAGCTGGCCGGGCTGTCCCAGGCGCTGAAAGCGCGCGGCGGCCATCTGGTGGTGGATGAGATTTACCACGGCCTGACTTACGGGGTAGACGCCGCCAGCGTACTGGCAGTGGACGACGATGCCTTTGTGCTCAACAGCTTCTCCAAGTATTTCGGCATGACGGGCTGGCGTCTGGGTTGGATGGTGGCCCCGCCGGCCGCTGTGGCGGATTTAGAGAAGCTGGCGCAGAACCTTTATATCAGCGCGCCGAGTATGGCCCAGCATGCTGCATTGGCGTGCTTTGCGCCGCAGACCCTGGAGATACTTGAACAGCGTCGCCATGAGTTCCAGCGGCGCCGTGATTTCCTCCTGCCGGCCTTGCGTGAGCTGGGCTTCAAGATCGCCGTGGAACCGGAGGGCGCCTTTTATTTGTATGCCGACATCAGCGCGTTTGGCGGCGATGCCTTCGCCTTCTGTCAGCACTTTCTGGAGACCGAGCACCTGGCCTTTACCCCAGGCCTGGATTTTGGTCGCCACCTGGCGACGCAGCATGTGCGGTTTTCTTACACCCAAGACTTGCCGCGTCTGCAGCAGGCGGTTGAACGCATCCAGCGCGGCCTGAAAACCTGGAGGCCCCATGCGCTTTGATCCGCCGTTGGAAGAAGGCCGCCTGCTGAGGCGCTATAAACGCTTTCTCGCCGATATCGAAACCGCTAGCGGCGAGCTGTTGACCATTCACTGCGCCAATACCGGCTCGATGCTCAACTGCATGAGCGCGGGTGCGCGGGTTTGGTTCAGTCGCAGTAATGACCCTAAACGCAAGCTGCCGGGCACCTGGGAGATCGGCGAAACGCCCCATGGTCGTCTGGCGATGATTAATACCGGGCGCGCCAACGCCCTGGTGGAAGAAGCGTTGCGCGCCGGAGTAATCGCCGAGCTGATCGGCTTTAGCCATCTCAAGCGTGAAGTGCCCTATGGCCAGGAGCGCAGCCGAATCGATTTTCGCCTGGATTTCCCAACAGGGCTGGCGTTCGTAGAAGTTAAGAGCGTCACGCTGGGGTTCGCCGGTAATCGGGTAGCGGCCTTTCCCGATTCTCGCACCGAGCGCGGCAGCAAACACCTGCGCGAATTAGCCAACCTGGCCCGCGCTGGCACGCGCGCGGTGCAGCTGTATTGCGTGAATCTGACGGATGTCGATGCGGTGCGTCCGGCCGAGGAAATCGACCCAGCCTATGCCGCTGCCCTGCGCGAGGCAGCCGGCGCGGGTGTTGAAGTGCTGGCCTATGGTGCTGCGATCAGCGCGCAGGAAGTGCGCCTGATCAAACGATTGGATGTACTGTTGTAGACGCGGACGTGTGCGCTCCACGTCAATGTTGCGTGCTGCCGGCAGGCAACTGCATCAGTGGCTGCATTGCAGCGCGCAGATGCTGTTCGAACAGCTCAACAATTGCTGGCCAGCCTTGGCGTGAGGCATGTAGCCGGGCATTCAGGCGCACCCGGCGCAGACTCTCGTGGTCGGTCAGCAACCAGCTTGCTGCCTCGATAAAGCCCTGCTCATCCTCGGCCACCGCCAGCGCGCCGTTATGCCCATGGCGGATATGCTGAGCGGCAGCCGCCTGATCGAACGCCACCACGCCAAGCCCTGAAGCCAGGGCTTCCAGTACCACGTTGCCGAAGGTTTCCGCGAGGCTGGGGAACAGGAACATATCCGCCGAGGCATAGTGCGTCGCTAATTCCTCACCGCGTTGCAGGCCGCAGAAGATCGCTTCAGGTAATTGCTGTTGCAGCCTGGCACGTTGCGGGCCATCGCCGACCAGAATCAGCTTCAGGCGATGCTGCGGGTGCGCCTGTTGCAGCGCCTGAAAGCTTTTGCGGAGTAGGGCCAGATTGTTTTCCGCCGCCAGACGGCCAACATGCAGGATGGCGATGTCCTGTTCCGCCAGGCCCCAGCCTTCGCGCAATGCCGTGCTGCGTTTGGCTGGGTGGAACAGCTGGCTGTCGACGCCGCGCGCGAGCAATTTGAGGTTGTTAAACCCCCGGCGGTGCAGTT
>JAGGNC010000013.1 GCA_017886405.1 Pseudomonas sp.
ACCAGCCGAAGGCTGTTACTAACGTAGCGCCTTACATGGCGCTAGCTCGCGAGATCGTAAAAACGCTCTGAGGAAATGCCATGCTTGCCCTTGGTAAATTGCTCGAACTGACCCTGGCCGGCCATGAACCGGCAGCGAAGATTCAGCTGACCCCCGAGGGCACGCGTTTGCGTTGGCTGGCCGAAGGCGCGTTAGAAGTGACGCCACCGGCGGCCCGCGACAACGGCCAGGACCTGCTGCTATCAGCCGGCATCCATGGCAATGAAACCGCCCCCATCGAATTGCTCGACCGTCTGCTGCAGGGCATTGCCCGCAATCAGTTGCAGCCCTGCGCACGGATTCTCATTCTGTTCGGTAACCCCGCCGCCATGCGCCGCGGCGAGCGTTATATCGAGCAGGACATCAACCGCCTATTTAACGGCCGTCACGATCAGTACAGCGGTACCGAAGCATTACGCGCCTCTGATCTTGAGCATTTGGCCGCGACTTTTTTCAACAAGCCAGAGCGCACCCGCCTGCATTACGACCTGCACACCGCCATCCGTGGGTCGAAAATCGAGCAGTTCGCCCTCTATCCGTATCAGCCAGGCCGCCCGCGCAGTCAGCGTGAGCTGGCGCGCCTGAGTGCTGCCGGGATCGAGGCGGTGCTGCTGCACAACAAGAGCTCAATCACCTTCAGTGCCTACACCTATACCCAGCTGGGCGCTGAGGCTTTCACCCTGGAGCTGGGTAAAGCACGGCCGTTCGGGCAGAACGAATTAGTCAATCTGGATCGCTTAGAGCAGCACCTGCAGGCCCTGATTGAAGGGCGCGAAACCGAGGGTGCAACGGACGATCTGGGCGAGCTCAAGCTGTTTGCCGTGGCGCGTGAAGTGATCAAGTACAGCGATGGGTTCCGGCTGCACCTGCCGGACGATATCGAGAACTTCAGCGAACTGCCGATCGGCTATCTGCTGGCCGAAGACCTTACTGACACCCGCTGGGTGGTCGATGAGCCTGGCGCGCGGATCATCTTCCCCAATCCCAAGGTTAAGAATGGCCTGCGTGCCGGCATTCTGGTTGTGCCGGCAGAAGATGTGCAGCTGGCCTGAGTCAGTAGGGTGGATGGCGCTTTATCCATCCACCCATTGATGCACGCCAGGTGGATGAAAAAGGCGTCATCCACCTTACACGGCTGACCTGCGCTTTCTCGCCCGATCTGTACCTTGTTTGATTGATGGGCGCGCTTTAGCATCGGCTTTTTACCCCGCCTAAGGACAACCCGCCATGCCCCTTATCGACCTGCGCAGCGACACCGTCACCCAGCCAACGCCGGGCATGCGCGCCGCAATACAAGCAGCCGAACTGGGCGATGACGTGTATGGCGAAGACCCTACGGTCAACCGTCTGGAGCATTACCTGGCCGCTGATCTGGGCTTCGAGGCTGCGCTGTTTGTGCCCACCGGCACCATGAGTAACCTGCTCGGGTTGATGGCGCATTGCGCACGTGGCGACGAATACATCGTCGGCCAACAGGCGCACACCTATAAATATGAAGGTGGCGGCGCGGCGGTGCTCGGCTCGATCCAGCCACAGCCCATCGAAGGCGAGGCCGATGGCTCGCTGGATTTAGCCAAGGTCGAGGCGACAATCAAACAGGATGATTTCCACTTCGCCCGCACCCGCCTGCTGGCGCTGGAAAACACCATGCAAGGCAAGGTGCTACCGCAGGCTTACCTGCACGCAGCGCGCGAACTGACCACACGTCGTGGTCTGGCCCTGCATCTGGACGGTGCGCGGCTGTACAACGCCGCGGTCAAGCTGGGCGTGCCGGCGCGGGAGATTACGCAGTACTTCGATTCAGTCTCGGTGTGTTTGTCCAAGGGCTTGGGTGCTCCAATCGGCTCGGTGCTATGCGGTTCAGCCGATTTGATTGCCCGGGCGCGGCGTCTGCGCAAGATGGTCGGCGGCGGTATGCGCCAAGCCGGCCTGCTCGCCGCCGCTGGCTTGTATGCGCTGCAGCATCAGGTAACACGTCTGGCCGAGGATCACGCTAACGCCGAACGCCTGGCCGCCGCCTTGCGTGAACTGGGTTATACGGTGGAGCCGGTGCAGACCAACATGGTCTACGCCCAGGTTGGCGAGCAGGCCGGCGCGCTGAAAGCCTTCTGCGCCGAGCGCGGGATTGTACTCACGGCCGCGCCGCGTCTGCGCATGGTCACTCACCTCGATATCGCGTCTGCGGATATCGATCAGGTGATCGCGGCCTTTGCAGATTTCCGCGCGAGTTAAAAACTTAGGGTAGTTAATAGCGGTTATCTATCAATAAAGGCACTAGCCCCCTCGCGCAGGCCCGATATAATGCGGCCCTTTGCAGGCTGCGTGAAAGCTACTGCGCTCGGCTATGCGGCGTTTAAAACAGGCTAAAATGCTTATTTACAGTGCGTAAACTGCGTTTTTCCGCCTGTTTTGCCTTGCCTAGCCTTCGCTCGTTACGCTTTATGCAGTCTTTGTTGCCGGCTTTGTCGTGGCCGCCTGTTTCCGTGGATGAACCTATGAAAAGCGCAGAAATCCGTGAAGCCTTCCTCAGCTTCTTCGAACAGAAGGGGCACACCCGTGTCGCCTCCAGCTCCCTGATTCCGGGTAACGACCCGACCCTGCTGTTTACCAATGCGGGGATGAATCAGTTCAAGGATTGCTTCCTCGGTCTGGAAAAGCGCGCCTACACCCGTGCGGCAACCAGCCAGAAGTGCGTCCGCGCCGGCGGCAAACACAACGATCTGGAAAACGTCGGTTACACCGCGCGTCACCATACCTTTTTCGAAATGCTCGGCAACTTCAGCTTTGGCGACTATTTCAAGCGCGATGCCATCCACTTCGCCTGGGAATTCCTCACCGGTGATAAGTGGCTGAACCTGCCCAAAGACAAACTCTGGGTTACGGTCTATGCCACCGACGATGAAGCCTTTGATATTTGGACCAAGGAAGTCGGCGTGCCGGCTGAGCGGATGATCCGCATCGGCGACAACAAAGGCGCGCCATACGCCTCCGACAACTTCTGGACCATGGGTGATACTGGCCCGTGCGGTCCGTGCACCGAAATCTTCTTCGACCACGGCGAGCACATCTGGGGCGGCCCGCCCGGCTCGCCGGAAGAGGATGGTGATCGCTACATCGAGATCTGGAACAACGTGTTTATGCAGTTCAACCGCACGGCAGACGGTGTATTGCACCCGCTGCCTGCGCCGAGCGTGGACACCGGAATGGGTCTGGAGCGCGTCAGTGCAGTGCTGCAACACGTCAACTCGAATTACGAGATCGACCTGTTCCAGAGCCTGCTAGATGCCGCCGCCAAGGCCATCGGTTGCGCCAACGAAGCCCAGGCTTCGCTGAAAGTAGTGGCCGATCATATCCGCTCGTGCGGCTTCCTGATTGCCGACGGCGTAACGCCGTCCAATGAAGGTCGCGGCTACGTGCTACGCCGCATCGTCCGCCGCGCTTGCCGTCACGGTAATAAGCTGGGTGCCAGAGGTAACTTCTTCTACCAGATCGTTGCCGCGCTGGTGGCTGAAATGGGTGAAGCCTTCCCTGAGCTTAAGCAACAGCAGGCGCACATTGAGCGCGTGCTGAAAACCGAAGAAGAGCAGTTCGCCAAGACCCTGGAGCAGGGCCTGAAAATACTTGAGCAGGATCTGGCTGAGCTTAAAGGCACGGTGATTCCAGGTGATGTGATCTTTAAGCTGTATGACACCTTCGGTTTTCCAATGGACCTCACCGGCGATATCGCCCGTGAGCGCGAACTGACCTTGGATGAGGAAGGCTTCGAGCGCGAAATGCAGGCGCAGCGTGAACGAGCCCGTTCCGCCAGCTCGTTCGGTATGGACTACAACGCACTGGTGAAGGTCGACAGCGATACTGCCTTCCTCGGTTATCAGAGTACTCGCGGCAGCGGCAAGATTATTGCGCTGTTCAAGGCAGGTCAGGCTGTGGATAGCCTGAATGAAGGCGAGGAGGGTGTCGTGGTGCTCGACCAGACGCCTTTCTATGCCGAATCCGGTGGCCAGATAGGTGATTGCGGCTTCCTTGAACGTGCGGGTGTGCGTTTCGATGTGCGTGACACCACCAAGGCCGGTGGCGCGTTCTTGCACCACGGTATTGCGGTCAAAGGCGGCTTGAGTGTCGGCACCTCGGTCAAGGCCGAAGTGGACGCCAGTGTGCGTCAGGCCACTGCGCTCAATCACTCGGCCACTCACTTGCTGCATGCCGCGCTGCGTCAGGTGTTAGGCGAGCACGTTACGCAGAAGGGCTCGCTGGTCGACAGTCAGCGCTTGCGTTTCGACTTCAGTCACTTCGAGGCGATCACGCCTGCGCAACTGAAAGAGCTGGAAGCCATCGTCAACCGCGAAGTGCTCGGCAACAGTGATGTTGAAACCCTGGAAACCGACATCGAAACCGCCAAAGCCAAAGGTGCCATGGCGCTGTTCGGTGAGAAGTACGGTGATCAGGTGCGTGTGCTAAGCATGGGCGACGACTTCTCTGTGGAACTGTGTGGCGGCACGCACGTCAAGCGTACCGGTGATATCGGCCTGTTCAAGATCACCAGCGAAGGGGGTGTGGCGGCCGGTGTTCGGCGTATCGAGGCGCTCACCGGTGCACAAGCATTCGCCTACCTGAACGGCGCGGAACAACAACTGAAAGAAGCCGCTGCACTGGTCAAAGGCAATCGCGACAACGTGCTGGACAAGCTTGTCGCAGTGCTGGAACGCAACCGCCAGCTGGAAAAAGAACTGGAGCAGCTCAAGGCCAAGGCCGCCAGTGCAGCGGGTAATGATCTGGCAGGTTCTGCCGTCGACGTCAAAGGTATCAAGGTGCTGACTGCGCGTCTCGACGGTCTGGACGGCAAGGCGCTGCTGGCTATGGTTGATCAGTTGAAGAACAAGCTCGGCAGTGCAGTGATTCTGCTCGGTGGCGTGCAGGACGACAAAGTCGTGCTGGTGGCCGGTGTTACGCAGGATCTGACCGCCACGCTAAAAGCTGGCGAGCTGATGAAGCAAGCGGCTGCGGCAGTGGGCGGTAAAGGTGGCGGACGTCCCGACATGGCCCAAGGCGGCGGTGTCGATGCGACTGCGCTGGATGCTGCACTGGCATTGGCCGTGGCCTTCGCCGAACAGGGTTTGTAAACGCCTTATTTCCAGTATGTGCAGCCCAAGGCCCGGTATACGCCCGACGGGTCTTGGCAGGCTATTGAGTTATCTGTTTAATGGGCGCCCTTCACGGGCTGAGGCGGCTTTGAAATGGCTTTGATCGTACAGAAATTTGGCGGCACCTCCGTCGGCACTGTTGAGCGTATTCAGCAGGTGGCGGAGAAGGTGAAGAAGTTCCGCGACAACGGCGATGACATTGTGGTCGTGGTTTCCGCCATGAGCGGTGAAACCAATCGGTTGGTCGAGCTGGCCAAGCAGGCTAGCGATGATCAGCCGGTGCCGCGCGAGCTCGACGTGATATTGTCTACGGGTGAGCAGGTGACCATTGCCCTGCTGACCATGGCGCTTATTCGTCGTGGTGTGCCGGCGGTGTCCTACACCGGTAATCAGGTGCGTATCCTTACCGACAGCGCGCACAACAAGGCGCGTATTCTGGAGATTGACGATCATAAACTGCGTGCCGATCTCAAGGCCGGTCGTGTAGTGGTGGTGGCAGGTTTCCAGGGTGTCGACGAGCACGGCAATATCACTACCCTTGGTCGTGGTGGTTCTGACACCACCGGTGTTGCCCTGGCGGCAGCCCTGAAGGCTGACGAGTGTCAGATCTACACCGATGTGGATGGCGTCTACACCACCGATCCGCGTGTGGTGCCCCAGGCTCAGCGCCTGGAGAAGATTACCTTTGAAGAGATGCTGGAAATGGCCAGCCTCGGTTCCAAGGTATTGCAAATCCGCTCGGTGGAGTTCGCCGGCAAGTACAACGTTCCGCTGCGCGTATTGCACAGCTTCAAAGAGGGTCCGGGCACCCTCATTACCCTTGATGAAGAGGAATCCATGGAACAGCCGATCATCTCCGGCATCGCTTTCAATCGCGACGAAGCCAAGCTGACTATCCGTGGCGTACCGGACATCCCGGGCGTGGCGTTCAAAATTCTCGGCCCGATCAGCGCGGCGAATATCGAAGTGGACATGATCGTGCAGAACGTGGCGCACGATAACACCACTGATTTCACCTTCACCGTGCACCGCAACGACTACACCGCAGCGCAGCAGGTGCTGGAAAACACTGCCCGCGAGCTGGGTGCGCGTGAGGTGATCGGCGACTTCAAAATTGCCAAGGTGTCCATTGTTGGCGTCGGCATGCGTTCCCACGCCGGTGTTGCCAGCCGGATGTTCGAGGCGCTGGCCAAGGAAAACATCAATATCCAGATGATCTCGACCTCGGAAATCAAAGTCTCCGTGGTAATCGAGGAGAAATATCTGGAGTTGGCGGTTCGCGCCCTTCACACTGCTTTTGAGCTGGATGCCCCAGCCCGTAAGAGCGACTGAGGCATTATCCGAAAGGCGCGGTCTATTCCGTGCCTTTCGTCTTTTTGGTTGGCATGAGCAGGAACTTTCTTTCTGCTCACACTGGTCAATACTTAGTGTAGGCACTGCCTGAGCTGTCTGGGGCTGCCACCATTTTTATTTTTTGCAGACTGCTGTTGTCCTGAGCTGATATTCCTAAGGAGAAATGAATGCTGATTCTGACTCGCCGGGTCGGAGAGACCCTGATGGTGGGTGACGAAGTCACTGTCACCGTGCTGGGCGTTAAAGGTAATCAGGTGCGCATTGGCGTTAACGCGCCGAAAGAAATTGCGGTGCACCGTGAAGAAATTTACCAACGCATCCAGAAAGAGAAAGACGAAGAACCAAGCCACTAATTTTTATCGAAATTCTGGCTTTGCAAACGGGGGAAACATGGTTATCATGCGCCCCGTGTTGCGGAGAGGTGGCCGAGTGGCCGAAGGCGCTCCCCTGCTAAGGGAGTACATCTCAAAAGGGTGTCGGGGGTTCGAATCCCCCCTTCTCCGCCATATTTAGTGTTGTAAGGCGTGGCTGCGTTAAAGCGATAAGTTATTGAAACTTCTCGATTTAACGCTTGATTATGAAAATCGACTCCTTATAATGCGCCGGCTTCATGCACTCATAGCTCAGCTGGATAGAGTACTCGGCTACGAACCGAGCGGTCGGA
>JAGGNC010000316.1 GCA_017886405.1 Pseudomonas sp.
AACTCGAAAGCAGTCTGCGCAGCGGCTTGAGCGAGGAGGGCGAGCAGGTGCATGTATTTACTCACCTGTCCCACGTCTACAACGAAGGTTCGAGCATCTACACCACCTACGTATTCCGTCCCGGCGCCAGCTATGCCGAGGCCATGGCGCGCTGGCAAAAACTCAAACATAACGCTTGCCTGACCATTGCCGCGAATCGCGGCACCATCAGCCATCAGCACGGTGTCGGCCGCGATCATGCGCCTTATCTCGCTGCGGAAAAGGGCGAGCTGGGTATGGCGACGCTCAAGGCGTTGGCCGGGCATTTTGATCCCGAGCAGCGCCTGGCTCCCGGCGTGTTGCTGCAGGAGTGATGATGACTCAGTGGAACGCCGCCTGGCGCACTCAGGCAATACCCGAACTGGCGGATTGTGACTGGGACCTGATTGTCGTCGGTGGCGGCATCAGCGGTGCCGGCATCTTGCGCGAGGCCGCGCGACGTGGCTGGAAATGCCTGCTGCTCGAGCAGCGCGATTTCGCCTGGGGCACGTCCAGTCGCTCCTCGAAGATGGTCCATGGCGGCCTGCGCTATATCGCCAAGGGCCAGTTTGCCTTGACCCGCGACTCGGTGCGCGAGCGTGAACGCCTGCTGCAGGAAGCGCCGGGGCTGGTCGACCCCTTGAGTTTTATCATGGCGCATTACCAGGGTAGCTTCCCCGGTCCGCGCGTTTTCGGTGGCCTGCTGGCGGTGTATGACGCCTTGGCTGGTAAGCGCAACCATCTGTATTACCCGTTGCAGCAGCTGCGTTACCTGGCGCCCGGCTTGAAGGAAGATGGGCTGCAAGGCGGCACACAGTTTTTTGATGCGGTGACCGATGACGCACGCCTGGTGCAACGGGTGCTGGATGAAGCGCGCGCCGAGGGCGCTGAAGCGCTGAATGGCATGCGCGTGGTCGAGCTGCTGCGTGAGAACGGTCGGGTGACTGGCCTGCTTGCCGAGGATGCGGAAAGCGAACAGCGTTACACCTTCACCAGTCGCGCCGTGGCACAAGCCACGGGCGCTTGGGCCGATCAGCTGCGGCAGAAAACCGGGCTCGAACATATCCGCCCACTGCGCGGCAGCCACCTGCTGTTAGCGTCCTGGCGTTTGCCGGTGGCGCATGCCTTCAGCTTTATGCACGGCGCCGATAAACGCCCAGTTTTTGTCTTCCCTTGGGAGGGCGCGACCGTGATCGGCACCACCGATCTCGATCATCCAGCGCCGCTGAGTGAGGAGGCGCGGATTAGCGCTGATGAAGTGGACTACTTGCTAGACGCCTGCGCCCAGCAGTTTCCGGCGGCGGCGATCAAGGCGGCGGATGTGCTCTCGACCTGGGCCGGGGTGCGCCCGGTGGTGAGTGACGGCGCGCAAGGGCGCAAGCCCTCAGATGAGAAGCGTGAACATGCGCTATGGGTCGAGCCCGGTTGCGTAACACTGGCCGGCGGTAAGCTCACCACCTTCCGTTTGCTGGCTCTGGAAGTGCTGCAGGCCTGTGCGCCTTTTGTCGGGCGCACTGTGGCGGATCAGGGCGCGGCGACCTTCACCCCTCTGCCTAGCCAACCGCTGCCCTGGCTAAGCCTCGCTCAGCAGAAGCGCCTGAGCGGCCGCTATGGCCGGGCGCTACCGCAGGTGCTGGCGCTGATCGAGCAGCTTGGCCACGAACACGTGGTTGGTACTGACACGTTGTGGGCCGAACTGGCCTGGGCCGCCGAGCAGGAGCTGGTGCTGCACCTGGACGATCTGCTGCTGCGGCGCACCCGTCTGGGCCTGCTCCTGGCTCGCGGAGCGGCTGCCGAGCTGCCGCGTATTCGCGCGCTGTGCCAGGTTCGCCTGGGCTGGAGCGATGCGCGCTGGCAGCAGGAACAGCAGGCATATCTGCAACTTTGGCAGCAGTGCTACAGCCTGCCGGTAGAAGATTGATGAATAAGAAAGACAGCCTCTTGAGCGACAAAAGCTACGTGCTGGCCATCGACAACGGCACCCAAAGTATTCGCGCGTTGCTGTTCGATCTTCAGGGCAACCTGCTCGCCAAAGGCAAGGTAGAGCTTGAGGCCTATTACGCCAAGCAACCCGGCTGGGCTGAGCAAGACCCCGAATATTACTGGGCCAGCCTGGGCCAAGCCTGCGCGCAACTCTGGCAAAAGGTCGACATAGACCGCCGCCTGATTAAAGGCGTGGCGCTGACCACTCAGCGCGGCACTGTGATCAATGTGGATGAGCAAGGGCGGCCCCTGCGTCCGGCCATGCTGTGGCTGGATCAGCGCCAGGCTCAAGTGCGCGGACCGATTAAGGGGCCGTGGGGCTGGCTGTTCAAGCTGCTGAGGCTGCAAGACACAGTGGACCATTTTCGCGCCCAGGCCGAGGTTAACTGGATCGCGCAGAACCAGCCGGAAATCTGGGCCAATACCCACAAGGTGCTGCTGCTGTCAGGCTTCCTAACCCATCGACTGTGCGGTCGCTTTGTTGATTCCCTGACCAGTTGCGTGGCCTATCTGCCGTTCGACTATAAGCGTCTGCAGTGGGCCAAACCCAACGACTGGAAATGGCAGGCCATGCCCGTCCGCCGTGAGCAGTTGCCAGAGCTGTGCAAGCCGGGCGAATTACTCGGCCATATCAGTGCCATGGCCAGTCAACATACCGGCATCCCCGAAGGCTTGCCGCTGATTGCAGCCGGTGCCGATAAAGCCTGTGAAGTGCTCGGCGCGGGCGGCGTCGAACCGTCAACCGCATGCTTGTCCTATGGCACCACTGCGACCATTAACACCACCCGCAGTCATTACCTGGAAACCGTGCCGCTGATTCCGCCGTATCCCTCGGCGATTCCCGATCACTTCAACACCGAAGTGATGATCTATCGCGGCTTCTGGATGGTCAGTTGGTTCAAAAAAGAGTTTGGCCTGGGTGAAATGCAGCGCGCCAAGGCGCTGGATGTCGAGCCCGAAGCGCTGTTCGATGAGCTGGTCAACAGCGTGCCGGCCGGTTCCATGGGCCTGATACTGCAGCCGTACTGGTCGCCGGGCATCCGCGAACCGGGGCTGGAGGCCAAGGGTTCGATCATCGGTTTTGGCGACGTCCATACTCGCGCGCACATCTATCGGGCAATTCTGGAAGGGCTGGCGTATGCCTTGCGTCAGGGTAAGGAGAAGATCGAAAAGCGTTCGGGTACGAAAATTACCCGGCTGCGCGTCTCTGGTGGTGGCTCGCAAAGCGATGCGGCCATGCAACTGACAGCCGATATTTTCGGCCTGCCCGCCGAGCGCCCGCACCTGTATGAAACCAGCGGACTGGGCGCAGCAATTAACTGTGCGGTGGGTTTGGGCTTGCACCCGGATTATCCGACGGCCATCGCGGCGATGACCCGCGTGGGCCGGGTGTTCGTGCCAAACCCGGATGCACAGCGCACCTATGAGCAGTTGTACACGCAGGTCTATCAACGCATGTACAAGCAGCTCAAGCCGCTTTATCAGAGCATTCGCAAAATCACGGGTTATCCGGCGTAGTGTGGGTTGAGCACCGCGATACACATCGGCTGCATATCAAGCTACTTCCACCAAGATGATTTCACTGTCTGCGGTGGCTGTTATGTGCAATAGCTCGACCTCACGCACCGCCACGCCGTCGCGCGTATTGGCCATGATGCCGTTGATTTCAAACGAGCCACTGGCGGCCACCAGGTAGGCCTTGCGGTTTTTCTCTAGGGCGTACTGAGTGCTTTGTCCAGCTTGCAGTGTGGCGGCGGCCAGCCGGGCATTGGCACGAAGTGGCAGGGCATCGAGGTCTTCGGCATAACCGCTGGCCATGGTGACGAAACTGCCTGCGCGATGTCCTTTGGGAAACGGCTTGGTCCCCCAGGATGGCGGCAGGCCGATTTGATCGGGCTGAATCCAAATTTGAAACAGCTGCGTAAGCGTATCTTCGCGGTTGAACTCGCTATGGGCGATGCCAGTGCCGGCGCTCATAACCTGCACATCGCCGGCTTCAGTGCGGCCCTGATTGCCGAGGTTGTCTTTATGGCTAATGGCGCCCTGGCGTACGTAAGTGATGATTTCCATCTCGCGATGGTGGTGCGTAGCAAAGCCTGAGTGAGGGGCGATTTCATCATCGTTCCAAACCCGCAGTGGACCCCAGTGCATGCGCGCCGGGTCATAGTAATGAGCAAAAGAAAAGTGGTGACGGGCATGCAGCCAGCCATGATCTCCACCACCGAGCTCGGCGAAGGGGCGTACTTCGATCATCTGCAAGTCCTCATGGATAACCCGGCGTTTGCCTTGGGTGTTGGTTGGCGATGAGTAAATGATCCGATAAATCAATGCGATTAAAAATGCGTAAATATTGAGCCTAACAATCTGATTATTTGATGTCGCGGGCGCAGCTGCAAACCTTGTTGCTGAGCCTATCTGTTGGGCGTGAAAGGCTGTCGGGAGTGCAGAACGTAAAGCGCTGCTGATCCTGCACGGCAAGCAAGCCCTCAACGCCGAGGTGCGCGCTGCCGTGCAGGCGCGTGGTGGCGAAGGCTGGCACCTAGATGTGCAGTTAACGTGGGAAGCTGGCGATGCCCAGCGTTTGGCACACGAAGCCTTGAAGGCGGGCTACTCGGCGCTGATTGTCGATGGTGGTGATGGCACCCTGCGTGATGTGGCCGAAGCCATGGTGCTGGCCAACACCAGCGCTAGCGTGGTGGTGTTGCCGCTGGGTACCGCCAATGATTTGCCTGCGCCGCCGGTGCGCCGCTTGAACCCTTAGCCGCGCTGGACTTGCTGGATGAGCCGGCGCTACCGATTGACCTGGGCGAAGTCGATGGTCAGATTTTTCTCAATATGGCCACTGGCGGCTTTGGCTCCAGCGTTACGGCCAATACCTTGGAAGAGCTTAAGCGAGTCCTTGGCGGCGCGGCTTACCTACTGACTGGCCTGGTAATCCGTTTTGCCGAGGTGCAGTCGTTGTTTGGTCGTTTCACCGGGGCGGATTTTCAGTGGCAAGGCGAGTTTCTCGCTCTAGGTATTGGCAATAGTCGTCATGTCGGTGGCGGGCACGTGTTGTGTCCGCAGGCACGGATCAACGAGGGCCTGCTTGACGTGTGCATTGTTCCCGCGGCAATTGATGTGGTCGGCACCTTGGGCACGCTGCTGTCGAGTGGCATCAATGGTTTTGCAACGCGTAACCCTTAGTGCGCGGTTGCCTTGGTTGGAAGTTGAAGCGGCGCAGGGGCTGTATTTGAATCGCGACGGTGAGTCGATGGAGAGCCAGCAGCTATGTTTTTCTGTTTTGCCAGCGGCTCTGCGCGTGCATTTGCCTGAGCACTCGCCGTTATTGCAGCAATAGCGTATACGAGATATGTCATCTGACTGGCCTCTCTGAAGCGCCTGTCGCATGATGGCGCCGCACTATCTTCCTTCAGGTGCGCGGCACATGGCCGATACATCAAATTAAGGCCATTTGAGCCAGGCTAGATCGATTAGTTAACAGGAGCCCATGATGGCCGGCATTCTCGACTCAGTGAATCAACGCACCCAGCTGGTGGGCGCGAACCGCCTGGAAATCTTGATGTTTCGCCTCGCGGGTCGGCAGCTGTTTGCGATCAACGTATTCAAAGTGCAGGAAGTTCTGCAGATGCCCAAGCTGACGCTGATGCCGCAGCGGCATCGGTTTGTCTGTGGCGTGGTCAACCTGCGTGGGCAGACCCTGCCGGTGATTGATCTGTCCCAGGCCATCGGTATGCGTCCGATAGTGCCGGATGAGAAGAGCACTATTATCGTGACTGAGTACAACCGCTCGGTGCAGGCATTTTTGGTCGGGGGTGTCGAGCGCATCCTCAACCTGAACTGGGAGTCCATCCAGCCACCACCAAGTGGGGCTGGGCGACAGCATTACCTGACGGCGATCACCAAGGTTGATGATCAGATTGTCGAAGTCATCGACGTGGAAAAAGTGTTATCAGAAATCACCCCGATGAGCACCAAGGTCTCCCCGGAAAAACTCGACGACCCGCTGCTGGAGTTCGCCAAGGGCCGTGAAGTATTGCTGGTAGACGACTCCAACGTGGCCATGACTCAGCTCAAGGGCACCATGGCGCAGTTGAATATCCGTTGCCATGTCGCGAGTGACGGTCTGCGTGCCCTGAATATGCTGAAAAGCTGGGCTGACTCTGGCGTTGATATACACGAAAAGCTACTGATGGTGATTACCGATGCGGAAATGCCAGAGATGGATGGCTACCGTCTGACCACGGAAATACGCAATGATCCTCGCCTCAAAGATCTGTACGTGGTGCTGCATACCTCACTTTCTGGCAGCTTCAACGAGGCAATGGTAAAGAAGGTGGGTTGCGATTACTTCTTGTCTAAATTCCAGCCAGACAAATTGGTCGATGTAGTGAGTCAACGTCTGGCCCTGTTACATCCGGACGAGTAAGCCTGGCGCTTGCGCCAGGCTTACTCGTCTAGCTGTGTTATTCGCTGAGGCGCTGGCGCAGCTGTTCTATGCGCTTGCGGTTGACGTCGAAGTCCGAATAGCCCAAGCGTGACGCCGAACGCACATCAACGGCGCTTGCACCGATCATAAATTCCACATCATCGACAAAGCGCATCAGCGTGCTGCTGAATTCCGCGCGCAGATAACCCGGCGCTTCCTCTACCAGCCGCACCTGCGGCTCTTCGCTGAGCAAGGCTTTTAAGTGTGCTTGGGTTTGCTCGGGTGAGCCTTTCAGCGGCAGCGGTTCGATAGCGTGTTGTGCATCGCTGGCCTGGCTATTGACGCAGTTCGGTGAGTCCGGGCACGCGGCGAGGCTGCCATCCTTGATCCCCAGGTTATCCGGCGCAGTGCCGCTACAGGCGCTCAGCACTATCACTAGAGGCAGAGCTAATATAGGTTTGTGGGTGCGGCGGGTTGCTCGTATAAGTGCATTTTGCCAAAGGAAAACTGGATTCATGTTGCATCTCTCCGGGTTGTACCGTTATCCATTGAAGTCCGCGGCAGGCGAAGCCTTGGGTGAAATAGCGCTGGACGCTTTGGGTGTGCAGGGTGACCGACGCTGGATGGTAGTCGATACGCAAACGGGACGCTTCCTTACTCAACGCTTGTTGGCGCAGATGACTCAGGTGCAGGCTCGCTGGCAGGGCAGCACATACC
>JAGGNC010000243.1 GCA_017886405.1 Pseudomonas sp.
ATTGTTGCTGCGGGTTTGTTCAATCAGGTAGCGGCTAAGGGTAACGCGGGACATGGGAGGCTCCGGGAAGGATTAAAATCGTGGGCAGTTTAAACGTTTACAGGCGTCAGCGCCTCCGTCCTGGGATTGATGGGGGCATCGCCCACTGCCTCTGGCCGCTAAGGCCGCTGAGCGCCACAGGCAGCGTCAAGCTGATTCCATCAAGGCGCCGCTGGCTTGGCGCGCAACACGCTCAGCGCCATCAGCAATAACAAACCGACCCCCGTTAGTAATACCGCCCATAGGCCCAGGCGCTTCCAGTCGAAACGGGCGGCCTGCTCGGCGTTTGCCTGCGCGGCTTCGACGAGCGGTACTGCAGTCGCGCTGGCGACGCCCAACGAGACCATACGTTTGTCGTTGTAGCCAGGTATCAGCGTGCTCAATGGCAGGCTCGCGTCCTTGCCCGCAGGGTTACCAATGGCCAGCACATAGGGCGGCGTGCCGCGGGCGAGGAATACCACGTGGGTTGCTCGAATACCGACGCGAATGGTCGGCGTGGCGCTGCCCAGGCCGCCGCCGCGCTCGTCCACTTGCACACGGATGTGTTGCACGGGGCTGCCGTAGAGCTCCAGCTCGTTGTGCAGGACTTCCTTGCCGTCTTGAGGCAGGCGGTAAAGCAGGCCACGCGCCATCGGCTGCCATTGCACCTTTCCGTCGAGGCGACCGGAGACGCTGACCGGCGCCAGGGTGTTGGCCTGGGCCAGTTCGACCTGGATACGCTGCAACGGCAGCGCCAAAGGCAACTCCCAGGTGTACTGTCCGGCCTTGGCGCTGCTCGGCTGCAGATCTGCCGACCAACTTAGGGCGGCGGGGACGAAGTCACTGGTAGCGCTCAGCACCCGTGCGGAGAGCAGTTGCGGCGCCTGCTTAGGACTGCTCCAGAGCAGGCGCAGGTAGCGCGCGGATTGCCCCGGCAGGCTCACTTCGCGCTGGTCGATGCGCTCATCAGCAAACGACAGTCGGGCAATCTGCCCATCTTCCCAGGCGCGCCATTGCTGCAAATCGTCGCTGGCCTCAATGGAAAAGCGCTGGAAGCCTTCGCTGTCGGCGCTCCAGTCGAGAACCAGCTTGTGCAAAGGCGCGTCGATGGCACTGGTATCGAGTAGCCAGCCTCGCAGCACCTGCTCGCCAGCAGCTTCGCCACCTTCAGACACCACTTCGACCAGGGTGCCAGAGGGGCTGCGCTGCACACGCACGCTCGGGGTTTGCTCGGCGTTCAGCGGGCCGCGCAACGGGAACCATTTAACCGCGGTGTCGTTATGGGTTTCGGCCTGCCGAGCGCTGCCTAGGGTTAATGCATAGGCCTGGGCCTCGCCTTCGGCGTTGAATACCCGCAGATCACGCAAGTCGGCGTAACGCGCAGCCAGGTGCAGCGCCATTGGCAGTTCCAGGCGATACCAGGGACCTTCACCGCTGAGCGTCAGGGGTACGTGCGCGACGTAATCAGCCACCCGCTCCTGCGCGCCGGCTAGGGGCATTAAGGTCGCCAGTAGCGCCAAGGTCATCCCGCGTAAAACTGCACGACCACTCATACCTGTACCTGCTCCGCTTGATGATCCGGCCGCTTCGGCGGCAAAGGTGCGTAATAACCGACGACCAACAGCAAAACCCCCACCCCAATAAACGACACGATGCGCTCTAAGCCGCCTTGATTGCCCAGCTCGACAAAAAACAGCTTGGCCACCACCACGGCGATAAGCGCAGCGCCGACCAGCCACAGCTCACGACGCTCGCGCTGATGACCAAAGAGCATCAGCGGCAGGGCGATCAGCGTCCAGACAATCGACAGCCCCGCCTGCACCAGCATCGAATCGAGCAAGGCATCCAACTGATAAGGCACGCCGCCCCAATGATGGGCCGTGCGCATGACCATGGCCGTCAGCAGGGCGAACAGCGAAGCGCCAGCCAGCGCCTGCGTCAGCCACTGGCTGCGTACGGCGCTTATGCCCATCTCAACCAGCCCCATGCGCGCCCAGGCGAACACTGCACCCAGGGCAAACAGCAGACCCAGTTCCAACGGGTTAAGCAGTGGCAGGAAGGCCAGCGGTTCAGCGTCACCGGCACTCGCCACGTTAGCCAGCCAGAACCAACCCAGCATTAACAGTGCCAGTGGGGCTGCCGCCAACACGCGGTATTCGCGCAGGTAGGCTGCCAATGGCCAGCGCTGTTGCAGTGCCGTTGGCCACTGCGCCATCAGCCATAAATAGGCACTCGGCAGCAGCGCCCAACCCAGCCAGCGCCAGGCGTTGTAATACTCAGACAAGGCCAAGAACAGGTAACGCACCTCCAACGCCAGCACACCCAGCAGCAACCAGCAGCCAAGCACATGGGCCGCACTTAGCGTGCCAGCCGGCAGCTGTGCAGCCAAGCGTCGCAGCGCCCAGAAATGCACGACAAACAGCAGCGTCCAGACCAGCCAACCGAACTGCGCCGCTGGGTGATACTGCAGGTGCCAGGCATGCAGCAACACCACGCCCGCCAGCGGAATCAGCAGACAGCACAACAGCGCCAGTTCGGCCCAGCGCGTGCGCGGGGCGAGGAAAGCCGCCCCGGCTATACTGACCGCCAATACCGCGAGTAAGGCGCTGGCCTGCAATTCGGGGGCGACAAAGCGCAGCACTTCACTGCTCAGCGCCACCGCCCACCAGGCAGCGCCCCACACCAACAGCAGTTGCGCCAGACCGAGCAGGCTGAAATGCCCCAAGGCATCGGGCGCTTCGCGACGCGCCAGTTGCTGCAAGCGCCAGGCGCCAATCAATGCCGCCACGCCGAGCACCAAAGGCGTCCAGAAATCCACATGGGCTAAAGGCCGAATGCCCTCTGCGGACAATTGACCAAATAGCAGCGGGCTGACCGCCAAGAACACCAGACCGGCCAACACCTGCAACAACAGGCCGAAGATAAAGCTGGCGCGCTGCTGCAGGTGCAGGCTCAGCCAGATAATCAGCAGTCCGCTACCGCCCCATACCGCACTGGCCGTGGCCCAGGGCAGAACGAACAGCACCGCCAGATTGAGAAACACCAAGCCGACCAGCAGCACCACGGACAAACCGCGCAGCAGGCGACGATCCTGGCCAACCTGCGGATCACGGGCAGCCAGGAGCATGCCGGCGATCAGACCAAAGCCAATCAACGAGGAGGTCAACAAGCCCTGCCAGCCGGTGGAAAAGCCGCCCGCGCCAGCGGCTGCATTGCCAGCCATATCCAGCATAAACAGCAGGCCACCGAGCAACTGCACGGCAAAGGCGCTAAACAGGAAGCTGCGCGCTTGGATGCGCAAACCCAGCCACAGGGTCAGCAAGCCGGCCAGCGCCCAGCTGATCGCCGCACCCTGCGCGGCAAACAGCAGCGGTGCAATCAGGTAGAGGAAAGCCAGCCCCGCGCAGGCCAGCACTGGCAGCCCGCGCACCTCCCAGCTGCTGGCTTGTGTCGCGTTCTGCCGCAATTGCCAGTAACTGAACAGCAAGGCCACGCCAAGCATCAACGCACCCAGTGGCGCGCCGTCCAGCAGGCTTTGTTCACCCGCTCGCAGGCCACTGGCGAACGCCAGCGCCGCGCCGAACTGCAGCAGCAAAGCAAACGCCCGCGCCAAGCCGCGCTGCTGACGCAGGCCCAGCCAATAGATGCCTGCGCCTTCCACCGCCCAGGCCGCCGACGTCCAGCGCGCATCCAGCCCCAGCGGAATCGCCAAACTGGCGAACACCACACCCAGCACCAGGCAGGTTTCCACCAGCAGCGCGGCACGATCACCGGTACGGCCGACTAGCAGACGCGCGAGCACTAGGTAGAACAGCCCCAGCGCCAATGCGCTGAACGCGGCGGCAAACTCGATGTGCTGCACCAGCGCAAACTGCAAACCAAAGCCCACCAGCGGCGGGCCAAACAGCACGGTTGCATCGATATAGTCGCCCTTGCGCGCCGCCCAACGCAGCAGTTCATCGCGGTCATCGGGTGCATCCGTCGCCTCGCGCAGCTTGCGCCGAGCAAACAGCAGACCGATGGCCACGTACATCAGGAAGAACAGAATCAGGAACGGCTCGGTGCTCCACAGCAATTCAGGTGTGTATGAACGGAGACCCCAGGCGAAGCCGATGCCGAAGGTGCCGATGAAGCCAATTAGATTGAGCAGACGCCATGCCTTGAACCAGGCAATGGCAAAGATTCCAGTATTCAGCAGAGCGAAATAGCTGAACAGCGCCACATGGTTACCGCTGTCAGTGGAAGTCAGAATCGGCGCAGCGAAACCACCGAGGGCGGCAGCAGCGGCAAGGCCCAGAGCGTCCTGCTTGACCGCCAGAATCGCCGAGAACAGCGTCACCAGCACCAGCAAGCCCAGGGCGGCGCCAGGGTCCAGCAACGGATGCAAGCGCATGGCGGCGAACACGGTCAGGTACAGCACCGCAATCCCGGTGCCCTGCAACATCAGCGCATAGTTGGGGTTGCGCAGGCGCAGCCACCAACCCAGGCCCAGCAAGGCCACAGCACAGGCGGCGACACTGGCGTAACGCATTTCGACCGGAACCACCATGCCTTCGGTGGCGTACCGCAAAAGGAAAGCCAGACCGAGAAACAACAGCACCACACCGACGCGCAGCACCGTGTTACCACCCAGCAGCCAGTTTTTGGCGGCGGTAAACCCTCGTTCGATCACGCTTGGCTGACGCGCCTCAGCAGGCTTCCAGGGCGAAGCGGGCGGCGGCGTGACAGGCGCGACGGCGGTCTCGGGGGCGGACTGCTTGGCCGCTAGCGGTTCTGCCGCCGGTTCGGCCAGAACAAAATCCAGGGTCCAGTCCAGCTCTGGCTCCGCCGCCTGGGCACTGACGACCGGTTCGGGCGAAGGCGCGGGGTCAGTAATGGCAGGTTCCACGACAGGTGGCTTCTCAGCCATGGGCGTTGCGCCCTGCTCCAGTGTGAGCAGACGCGCATAAAGCGCCGCAGTCCCTTGCTCAAAGCGCTGGGAGAAGCCCTTGAGCTGAGCCGTCAGCGCAGCATTCTCACGTTCCAGCCCCCGCAGCTTGAGCGCCTGACCTAGCCCCAAACCCAGCAGTGCACCCATCAGCGAGAAAGTCAGCGTTTCATCCGCCAACGCCCCGAGCACCAAGCCCACCAGCATGAAGATCCATTGCATGCAGCGCGCTCCTATTTAGCTAAAGCCGAACATCCCGTTGCCGGGCAACCGGCGCGTAATGCGCCGCAGTATAAGAGCCCGGCAGATCCATACCCAGAGAGAGACGAATGCCGCATTCATCACAGCACAGTTAAGAATTTTCGCGAGCAATTTCTAACTGTGCGCAGCAACGGCCCGAAGATTATCTGTAATGAATGGCAGATATAAACAATTGGCCCGCCCTCAATCGCACAAAATATGACCAACCGGCAGATTGTCATTCAAAAAACCGCTAAGCCCGCTATCATCGCTCGCCGCCCAATTGACGCACGCCCTGCCCGATGAAAAACAACCTGATTGCCGCCGCCGAACTCGACCGCCTGGATACTTGGGCTAAATACACGGCCGATATGTGCCACAGCTGCATGTCCAGCTGCTGCACACTGCCGGTCGAGGTGCGCCTCAACGATCTGATCCGCATCGGCGTGGTCGACGAATTTGAGCGCAGCGAACCGGCGAAGAACATCGCCAAACGCTTGCAGAAAGACGGCATCGTCGAACGCTTCCACCAGAAATCAGGCATCTTCACCCTGGTACGCATGAGCAATAACGACTGCCTGTACCTGGACCGCAAGACCCGCCTGTGCACCATCTATGAAAAGCGCCCGGAAACCTGCCGCAACCACCCCAAGATCGGCCCACGCCCCGGCTACTGCGCCTACAAACCAAAGAGCTGAGTACAGCAAACACGACTGCGCTGGCATATCCTAGGTGGCATTCACCCGCAACCTAGGCAAACGCGCATGAGCCAGTGGCAGAGCATCAGCCTTTGGATGGACCAACTCGGTAACTCGCTGAAACCCAGAGCCGCACTGCAGGCCGATATTCATGCCGACGTGGCGATCATTGGGGCCGGCTATACCGGCTTGTGGACGGCGTATTACCTCAAGCGCCAGGCACCGCAGCTGCGCGTCGTTATTCTTGAAGGCGAGATTGCCGGTTTCGGTGCATCCGGGCGCAATGGTGGCTGGCTGATGGGCGGCCTGCTGGGTGAGGACCGTCTGCTCGCTGGGCAGCCCAATCCTACACGCCACGCGGCTTACCGCCTGTTGCACGACATTCCCGACGAGGTCGCCCGCGTGCTCGAGCGCGAGCAGATTGCCTGCGATTACCGCAAGGGCGGCGTGCTGTATTGCGCCGCCCGCTACCCCGAGCAGCTCGGCAGCCTGCGCAGCCACTTGGCCGAATTGCGCGCCCAAGGGCTGGATGAGCTCGACTACCGCTGGTTAACCCCCTTCGACCTCGGCAAACAGTTACAGCTGGCCAACGCCTTTGGGGCAATCTACTCACCCCACTGCGCCACCATCCAGCCGGCCAAACTGGTTCGCGGCCTGGCTCACTGCGTCGAGGCCATGGGCGTCGAGTTGTATGAGCAGAGCCGCGTAATCGATTGGCAAGCCGGCCTGGCGCGCACCGCCACCGGCAGCGTCCGCGCGGACTGGATCGTACCGGCCGTGGAGGGTTACGCCGCCAGCCTGCGACACTTGGGCAAACACCAGTTACCGGTGCAGAGTCTGCTAGTGGCCACCGAGCCGTTACCTAAAGAAGTCTGGGCCGATATCGGCCTGGAACGCGGCCAAGCTTTTAGCGAATACAGCCGTCAAGTCACCTATGGCCAACGCAGCGCCGACGACCGCTTGGTGTTTGGCGCGCGCGGCGGTTATCGCTTTGGCGGCAAGCTGCGCAGCGATTTCAATCTAAGCGAGGACGAGCGCGATCTGCGCCGCTATTTGTTCAGCGAACTGTTCCCGCAACTTAAGGACGTGCGCATCACCCACGCGTGGGGCGGCAACCTGGGCATGGCCCGGCGCTTTCGCCCGCATATGCTGGTGGACCGGCGCAACGGCATCGCCCTGTCTGGCGGTTACGGCGGCGAGGGGGTGGGCGCAAGCAACCTCGGTGGGCGCACCCTGGCCGACCTGATTCTCGATCAGCAAAGT
>JAGGNC010000165.1 GCA_017886405.1 Pseudomonas sp.
CAAACGCAGAATCAGCCGGCCGGCCTGGTTAGCGCGGCCGTGCAGTTCGATACGAGTGTGCTGGTTGAAGGTTTGCGGGTTGAACGGCAGGCGAAATGCCAGCGGGCTGCCGGTGCCGCGCAGCTGGATATTGCCCAAAAGCGCTTCAGGGTTACCACGCGAATCGACCGCCAGCAGGGCCAGCTCGACTTGCGCCTCTTTGGGCACATTGAGCAGGCTGCCGCTCAGCTCGCGCTGATAGGCGGGCAGTGGCGCTGCCTTTGCCGGGGCCTGAGTCGACGCCGGCGAGGTCGGCGCTGCGGGTGCGGTGCTGTCACTGGCACAGGCGGCTAGCAAGGCCAGCAGGCTGAGCATGAATAGCGCTGAAAACGGCGTATGGGCATTCATCAAAGATCATCAATTTCGCAGCTATGGAATGGGCGCCTGTATACCGCAAACCCGGCGGCTTGTCTTGCCTGCGGGATGCGCTACCATGGCTGCTCTGACCCTAAGGCAAACCCTATTTATGTACTGCCCCTTCTGCGGTGCTAATGACACCAAAGTGATCGACTCGCGCCTGGTGGCTGAAGGTGGACAGGTGCGTCGTCGGCGTGAATGCCTCGCCTGTGAAGAGCGCTTCACCACTTTTGAGACGGCCGAACTGGTGATGCCGCGCTTGATCAAGCAGGACGGCAGTCGTCAGCCATTCGATGAGGACAAGCTGCGCGCCGGCATGCAGCGCGCGCTGGAGAAGCGCCCGGTGAGTATCGAGCGTTTAGAGGCGGCCATCGCCCATATCAAGCACAAGCTGCGCGCCACCGGTGAGCGCGAGATCAAGTCGCTGGTGCTTGGCGAGTTGGTGATGGGGGAGCTGCAGAAGCTTGATGAAGTGGCGTATATCCGCTTCGCCTCGGTCTACAAACGCTTTCAGGATCTCAACGAATTCCGTGAGGAAATCGATCGCTTGTCCCGCGAACCTGCCAAAGGCTGATGATGAATTCAGATCACGCGTTTATGGCTCGCGCGCTGGAACTGGCCCGTAAAGGCCTGTATTCCACCCATCCAAATCCTCGCGTGGGCTGCGTGATCGTTCTTGCTGGGCGCATTGTCGGTGAAGGCTGGCATGCCCGCGCGGGTGAGCCCCACGCCGAAGTAGATGCGCTGCGCCAGGCCGGCGACAAGGCGCGTGGCGCAACGGCCTATGTCACCCTGGAACCCTGCAGCCACCACGGCCGCACCCCGCCGTGCGCGGATGCCCTGATCAATGCCGGTATCGCCCGCGTTGTTGCTGCCATGCAGGACCCCAACCCGCAGGTCAGTGGTGATGGTTTTCTGCGCTTGATGCACACCGGTATCGCGGTGCAGAGCGGGGTGTTGGAGGTTGAAGCGCGCGCGCTGAACGCCGGCTTTATCAAGCGCATGGAGCACGGCCTGCCGTTTGTGCGGGTCAAGCTGGCGATGAGCTTGGACGGTCGTACCGCCATGGCAAGTGGTGAGAGCCAGTGGATTACCGGCCCCGCGGCGCGAGCAGCGGTACAGCGGCTGCGCGCCCGTTCCAGCGTGGTATTAACCGGGGCTGATACGGTGCTAGTCGATGATGCACGCTTGACTGTGCGTCCTGATGAGCTAGGCCTGGGCGCTGAGCTGACCACCTTGGCCCAGGCGCGGCCGCCTTTGCGGTTACTGGTTGATGGTCGACTGCGCGTGCCGCTGAACGCCCCATTCTTCAAGGCCGGTGCGGCGATGGTGGCAACCTGCGCGGCGGCGTCTGCCCGTGATCGCTATCTTGACGATGGACACGAACTATTGGCCGTGCCGGGCAGCAACGGGCATGTTGACCTGCGTAAGTTGCTGGTTGAACTGGCCGCGCGCGGTGCTAACGAGGTGCTGGTGGAAGCCGGTCCGCGCCTGGCCGGGGCGTTTGCTCGGCAAGGCTTGGTCGATGAATACCAGCTGTTCGTTGCACCCAAGCTGCTTGGTTCCAGCGCCAGGCCGCTGCTTGATCTGCCGCTGGCACGAATGGCCGATGCACCGGCGCTGAAAATTGTTGAGATGCGTGCAGTGGGTGACGATTGGCGAATTATTGCGGTGCCGCAGCCCTAAGTCGATTGTCGCTCGGGCATGCAGGCCGCTAGCAATTATGGTAAAACGCGTCTCGGTCGCGAACTGCGGCCGTAACGTTCTCAGGGCGGGGTGTGATTCCCCACCGGCGGTAATGGCTGCAAAAGCCTAGCCCGCGAGCGCTTGCCTAGTGGCTGTAAAGCACAGGGCAAGGTCAGCAGACCCGGTGTGATTCCGGGGCCGACGGTTAAAGTCCGGATAAAGAGAGAGCGGGATTGCCTCAAAAAGGCGCGTTCAGGCGTGCCTCGAAATCCCTATCGATCAAACGCGCCCTGTTTTTTTATAAAACAGGAGTTGGTCTAGATGTCTGATTTTTATTCCGTGCCGCGCGCGCCTGGCCTTATCCGCCAGCGCCTTGCCGTGGGCGCTAAACAGGGGGTGGCATGTTTACCGGTATAATTGAAGCTATTGGCAGTATCCGTGCGTTGACGCCCAAGGGCGGTGATATGCGGGTGTATGTGGCGACCGGCAAACTTGATCTGCACGACGTCAAACTCGGCGACAGCATTGCAGTCAACGGCGTGTGCCTGACTGCAGTAGAGCTACCAGGCGATGGTTTTTGGGCGGACGTCAGCTGCGAAACTCTGGCCTGCACCGCTTTTGTTGATCTCAAGACCGGCAGCAAGGTCAATTTGGAAAAGGCCCTGACGCCCACCAGCCGTTTGGGTGGACACCTGGTCAGTGGGCATATTGATGGCGTCGGTGAGATCGTCGCGATGTCGGAAAATGCCCGTGCGTGGCAGTTCACTATCCGCGCGCCGCGTGAGTTGGCCAAGTACATCGCCCACAAGGGTTCAATCACCGTCGATGGCACCAGCCTGACGGTTAATTCGGTGAGCGGTGCCGAGTTTGAGCTGACCATCGTGCCGCACACCCTGGCCGAGACCATCATGGTCGACTATCACCCCGGTAAGCTCGTCAACTTGGAAGTGGATCTGCTGGCTCGTTACCTGGAGCGTTTGCTGCTCGGTGAAAAAGCTGCCGATCCGCATAGTTCGGGCATGAGCGAAAGTTTTCTTGCCGAACACGGCTACATGAAGAATTAAGGAATCGCCAGCATGGCTCTTAACAATATCGAAGAACTGGTCGAAGACATTCGCGCCGGCAAGATGGTCATCCTTATGGATGATGAGGATCGCGAGAACGAAGGCGACCTGATCGTCGCCTCGGAGGCGGTCACCGCCGAACATATCAACTTTATGGCTCGCTTTGCCCGCGGCCTGATCTGCATGCCGATGACCCGTGAGCGTTGCGAAACGCTTAAGTTGCCGCTCATGGTGCCACGCAATGGCTCCGGTTTTGGCACCAAGTTCACCGTTTCCATTGAGGCCGCTGTCGGTGTCACCACGGGTATTTCTGCGGCGGATCGGGCCTGTACCGTGCAAGCTGCTGCGGCGAAGAACGCTAAGGCTGACGATATTGTCAGTCCCGGTCATATCTTTCCGTTGATGGCCCAGCCAGGTGGCGTGCTGGCGCGTGCCGGCCATACCGAGGCGGCTTGTGACCTGGCGCGTATGGGCGGTTTTGAGCCGAGCGGGGTGATCTGCGAGATCATGAACGATGATGGCACCATGTCGCGTCGCCCGGAGCTGGAAGTATTTGCCGCTGAGCACGGCATCAAAATCGGTACCATCGCTGACTTGATCCACTACCGCCTGATTCACGAGCGCACGGTTGAGCGTGTCAGCGAGCAACTACTCGACAGCGAACTGGGTCAGTTCAATCTGGTGACCTACCGTGACTCGGTCGAGCAGGATGTGCATATGGCCCTGACCCTTGGCGAAATCTGCGCCGAAGAGCCAACGTTGGTGCGTGTGCACAACATGGATCCGCTGCGTGACCTGTTTATGGTCAACCAGCCAGGGCGCTGGAGCCTCCGTGCGGCCATGGCTGAAGTAGCTAAGGATGGCAGCGGTGTGGTGTTGTTGCTGGGCAATGCGCTAACGGGGCCCGATCTGCTGGCGCACTTGGAGCGGCAGTTAGGCAGTGATGCGAAAATTGCCTCCCCGACCACTTACAGCACAGTCGGTGCCGGCTCGCAGATCCTGCGTGATCTCGGCGTACGCAAGATGCGTGTCATGAGCTCGCCAATGAAGTTCAATGCAATATCCGGTTTCGACCTGGAAGTTGTAGAATACCTGCCCGCCGAATAACGACCGCCGCGCTACTGGGCCTGGACGTACTGCGTGCAATCAGGCTCGGCTAGCTCATTTACATCAGTAAACTGCGCAGCTTCGCTTGTTTTCGCCTTGTCTACCCTGCGCTCGCGTCGCGCTCTTCCGGTGGGCCATAATTTTTTGCCCCTGGCTCTTTAACGCTATATGAGAATTGTTCCATGACCCTGAAGACCATCGAAGGTAATTTCATCGCCCCGCAAGGCAAATTCGCCCTGGTCGTCGGCCGCTTTAACAGCTTCGTTGTCGAAAGCCTGGTAAGCGGCGCGGTTGACGCCTTGGTTCGCCATGGCGTGAGTGAAAGCGACATCACCATCATCCGTGCTCCGGGTGCCTTCGAAATTCCCCTAGTGGCACAGAAAGTCGCTCAGCGTGGCGATTTTGACGCAATTATCGCCCTCGGCGCGGTCATTCGTGGCGGTACTCCGCACTTCGAATACGTGGCGGGCGAATGCACCAAGGGCTTGGCCATGGTGTCGATGGAATTCGGTGTGCCGGTTGCCTTCGGCGTGCTGACGGTGGATTCCATCGAGCAAGCCATTGAACGTTCCGGCACCAAGGCCGGCAACAAAGGAGCAGAAGCTGCATTGTCTGCCCTGGAAATGGTCAGCCTGCTGGCGCAGTTGGAGGCCAAATGAGCCAGAATGACAGCAACGGGCAGCAGCCACAGGCGCCAAAAAAAGGGCCTAGCAGCAAGACTCTCGCACGCCGTCAGGCGCGTACCTTGGCCATGCAGGCGCTGTACTCTTGGCATATGGCTGGGCAGCAGTTGAACGAGATCGAAGCGCAGTTCCGCGTCGATAACGATTTCACTGCGGTAGACGGTGCCTACTTCCATGAGATTCTGCACGGCGTGCCGCGACAGAAGACTGAGATCGATGGCGCATTCGAGTCTCTGCTGGACCGTCCGCTGGATGAAGTCGACCCGGTTGAGCTGTCGATACTGCGTCTGTCGACCTACGAGCTGAAGAACCGCATCGATATCCCCTATCGCGTGGTGATCAACGAAGGTATCGAGTTGGCTAAGGTGTTCGGCGCAACCGACGGGCATAAATTCGTCAACGGCGTGCTGGACAAGCTGGCGCCGCAGTTGCGTGCTGATGAAGTCCGCGCCCACAAGCGCTAAGCCTGTCTTGGGTGAGTTCGAGCTGATCCGTCATTACTTCGCCGCTGCGTCTTGTGCGCAGGCCGGTGAAGGCGTGGCGCTGGGTATCGGCGACGACTGCGCCCTGCTGGGATTGCCGGCTGATGAACAGCTGGCTATTTCTACCGACACCCTGGTTGCTGGGGTGCATTTCCCCGATTTCCCTGATCCTTTTCTGCTGGGCCAGCGTGCCGTTGGTGTCTCGGTCAGCGATTTGGCGGCCATGGGTGCGACGCCGATTGGCTTTACGCTGGCGCTGACCTTGCCCGGTGTCGATGCATCGTGGCTGCAAGCGTTTACTCGTGGGCTGGATCAGATGGCGCAGCGCTGCGCCATTCGTCTAATTGGCGGCGATACCACCCGTGGGCCATTAAGTCTGACGCTAACGGTGTTCGGTCGTGTGCCAAAAGGTCAGGCATTGACCCGCGCGGGTGCTCAGGTGGGCGACCTACTCTGTGTGGGCGGTGAGCTGGGTGATGCGGCCGGTGCCTTGCCGCTGGTGCTGAAGCAGCAACACACTAAACAGGCAGTTGCCGATGCGCTTTTGGCGCGCTACTGGTCGCCCATGCCGCAGCTTGAGTTAGGCCTCGCCCTTCGCGGCAAGGCCAGCGCCGCACTGGATATCTCCGATGGTTTGCTGGCTGACTGCGGGCATATCGCGGCGGCGTCTGGCGTAGCGCTGGTGATTGAGCAGGCCCATGTGCCGATGTCTGCGGCCTTGCTGGCATTTGCCGGGGAGTCGACGGCGCGTCAGTGTGCATTAAGTGGTGGCGATGATTACCGCTTGGCCTTTACCTTGCCAGCGCAATATTTGCCTGATTTACAGCAGGCCGGCTTGCCAGTGTATGTTATTGGTCGGGTAGAAGCCGGCCGGGGCGTTACTCTACTGGACTCGCATGGTCAGTCCGTTCAGCTGCCACATAGCGGCTATCAACATTTTGGAAGTGCCAGTGACTGATCATCCCAAGCAAGTTCCCGCCGAGTTCGTGCCACCCTCTGTCTGGCGTAATCCCTGGCATTTCCTAGCCTTCGGTTTTGGCTCGGGCACCTTGCCGAAAGCCCCAGGCACTTGGGGTTCACTGGTGGCCCTGCCGTTTATCCCGCTGTTTCAGCTGCTGCCGGATTGGGGTTACTGGCTGGTGCTGGGCATCACCATGCTATTTGGCTTCTGGCTGTGCGGCAAAGTGGCCGATGACCTGCGTGTGCATGATCACGAAGGCATTGTCTGGGACGAAATGGTCGGCATGTGGATTACCCTCTGGCTGGTGCCTGACGGTTGGGGCTGGCTGCTATTAGGCTTTCTATTGTTCCGGGTGTTCGACATCCTCAAGCCCTGGCCGATTCGCTGGATTGATCGGCACGTGCACGGCGGTGTAGGCATCATGCTCGATGACGTGCTGGCAGGGGTATTCGCCTGGATGGCGCTGCAACTGGTCGTGTGGGGCTGGGCTAATGGACTGGCTGCTGCGTTGGGTTGGTAATCAGTAAAGGATCGCTAATGGGCCGCTTCTGTAAGTGGTTGCTGTGGTCGGTAATGAGCGTTGCCAGTGCGCTGGTGAGTGCCGCTTTGCCGCCCCAGATTCGTGTCGCCAGTGAAATTTGGGAGGGGCATACCGAAGCCGATGGCAGCGGTTTGGCTTGGGATATAGTGCGCGCAGTATATGAACCCGCGGGCGTGCAGCTGAGCATCCATAGCGTGCCGTATAC
>JAGGNC010000308.1 GCA_017886405.1 Pseudomonas sp.
ACCGAGGTCAAAAACTACCGCCTACGATTACCCCTGAGGTTTGTGCGGCAGCGCCGCAATCGCATCAACTGCCTCACGAATCAATGCTGGGCCTTTGTAGATAAAACCGGAATAAATCTGCACCAAGCTGGCTCCGGCGGCGACCTTCTCAGCCGCATGCTTGCCTTCGGTGATGCCGCCCACTGCGATGATCGGCAAACGGCCTTTTAACTCGCCCGCCAGCACCTGAACAATATGGGTGCTCTTCTCACGTACCGGCGCACCAGAAAGCCCACCCGCCTCATCGGCACACTCCAGACCATGCACACCTTCGCGGCCCAGCGTGGTGTTGGTGGCGATCACCGCATCCATACCGGCTTCAACCAACGCATTGGCAACTTCTAAGGTTTCTTCGTCGCTCATGTCAGGAGCGATTTTGATCGCCAGCGGCACACGCTTGCCATACTGGGCAGCCAGAATTTCCTTACGCTTCCCCAGGGCTTCCAGCAGCTGCTTGAGCGAATCGCCGAACTGCAAGCTGCGCAGCCCTGGGGTATTTGGCGAACTGACGTTAACCGTCACATAGCTGGCGTGTTGGTAGACCTTATCCAAGCAAAGCAGGTAGTCATCCACTGCATTCTCGACCGGCGTATCGAAATTCTTGCCGATATTGATACCCAACACGCCCTTATATTTAGCAGCCTCTACACGGGCCAGCAGGTGGTCAACACCGTGGTTGTTGAAGCCCATACGGTTGATGATTGCCTCGGCCTCAGGCAAACGGAACAAGCGCGGCTTAGGATTACCCGGCTGTGGACGCGGCGTTACTGTACCGATCTCGACAAAGCCAAAGCCCAGTTGAGCAAAGCCATCGATGGCGTCGCCGTTCTTGTCCAAGCCAGCAGCCAAACCGACAGGGTTAGGAAAATCCAGCCCCATCACCTTGATCGGTAACGCTGCCGGGCTCTTGGCCAATAAACCGTTAAGCCCAAGACGACCACCCGCACCGATCAGATCGATGGTCAGTTCATGGGAGGCTTCAGGAGAAAGTTTAAACAGCAACTGGCGGGCCAGTGTATACATGGGCAGGCTTAGCTCGATAAAGTTACAAAGACTGGGATTATAACTGGCTGCGCACCTTATAGGCGAGGCGCACTGCAGCATCAGCCCAAACGGCGCAGGCTAAGTAACTCACCGGCTACGCTGAACTCAAGCTCGAAAGAGCCATAAACGCCATCATGAGTCATAAATTGACGGAAATGGTGGGCAGGCACACTGACGCTACGCCCATCACGACTTTGCACTAATATCCGGTTGGCACGCCCTTGATAGACCACACGCAAGCGCTCCGCCGATAACGCAATATCAAACACCAGACTGGCCATGGAGGCACCTTTGCAACTGACTGCAGTAATCTTGACATACACCGCGCGAATGCTCGGTAAAAAACCTGTCAATGCGGCCGATAAAGCCTGTGCAGCGCCCTTTTGGCTCTGCCAAACTGATAGTGGTGATTACGGAGTTCGTTTCTGGCCATGATTCTGTCTGAGCAGCCTTCCACTCTTAGCTCACGCCTCGGCGCCTTGGCGCAACGACTAGGCATTATCGGCCGTGGGCAGCGTCAAATACTTGAGCGCGCCAGCCAACTTCGCCTGCCATTCAGCCCCCTTTTACCCTTTCGTGAAAGCATCTGCTGGCAAGACGGTCCACAACTACAACGCCTGATCGACTTGCCACGCAGCGCCCTCTCCGGCCCGGTCCAAGAAGACAAGGCGCAAGCCCACGCCATGTTGGTGCGCACCATCGAGGTTAAAGAGCAGCAACTGACATCCTTCGATCTGCGCATGATCAATGGCCTGTCCACCTGCAACCCTCAGCAAGCAAGCCACGACAGCTTCGAGGCCTTCGCCGCCAGCGAATCCTGCCGCCAGGTACGCATCATCAGCTACAAAGACTTCGTCAAATCCATCAGCCAAGCCCTACCACGCTTTCTTGCAGGCGAGCGCATCAGCCTGCGCCAGGCCAGCTGGCGTGGTGATCGCGTATTCTGGACAGGCGAACATCACAGCGAAGCCTTTGCCTGCGCCATTGCCTACGCCCGACGCCGCGAGTTAGAGATCAACCTACCTGCCGAACTCAGCCACTACTGCCTAAGCGAGCAAGGCCTCAGCAACCTGCAGCAGCACTACCATGTGCTGGCCATGCCCAATGCGGCCTGGAGCGATCCTGCGTTTATGGCGCTGCTGCTGGATAACGGTCTACCTTATGCGCGCTTGTCCCTGCTGGGCGGCCCCGGGTCACCGGAGTTTCTTCTGCTGCCCAAACATTCTGCCGAAGCCACCGCCTTAGGCGAAGGCCTGCGCCTAGCCGGCGCACCGGATGTGGTTGGGTATTTGCGGCAGCTCGCAAGCCACGCATGACATTTGGCCACCGCCGTTCTACTTAAACTAGAAGGCCCGCTCAAGATTGAACGGGCCTTCTAGTTAACAACCACACCTGGGTCAAGCCGCTAAAGTACCGCTCCCCAGCATGTTATCGATGATATCGGCTGTCGACAGGCTACCTCCTGAGGACAAGTCGACGCCAACCAGAGTGATTGTCTGATCAGCAGTTGAGCTACCCAGATCACCTGTGCTCGACACTTCAACCAGCGTATTGCCACCAGAAAAGCTCATATCGATATAGGAGCCCAACAAATTGGCTGAATTCGCTGTGCCGCTAAAATCCAACAGTTCAGAAAGATTCAGCGCATCCATATCACCAGCAGTCTGGCCAAAGTCCATAACAACATCATGGCCCATATCACCGGACTTCCAGATGAACGTGTCATTGTCAGCACCGCCAATCAGCGTGTCGTCTCCAAGACCACCGATCAAGAAGTCATCACCAAGACCGCCTAACAGGGTATCCGAACCATTCCCGCCTTCCAGACGATCTGAACCTGCACCACCATCCAGCGCATGTCCGCCGTCATCTGCGATCAGCACATCACTGCCAGCAGTTCCAACAAGATCGCCAGGGCCGGTCACGACATTCGGCGCAACATAGGCTGAACCTCCAACCTTGACCACCAAGTCTGCAGTGTCAGCATCACCGTCAGGCTGAGTCAGCATATAGCCGAACATATCCTCTTTACCGACATTGCCCATGTCAGCGTCTGGTATGTAGGTATAGGCGCCATCGTCGCTAATCACCAGGCTACCGTAAGCACCTGCAATCGCAGTCCCAACACCCACTGCGACGTAGCTTGAGCCGTCCCAGATACTCAGCGAGGCACCCTCTGAACCCTTACTGTCTCCAGCCCCCCAAGGGTCACTGCTGGCGAGGTAGTTGTTGGCATCGGTCAGAACATTGCCACTTACTGCGCTGGCCTGGGTCACCAGCGTGGCAGCCGCCAAGGTCAGCAGCATGATGTTGTCCAACTTGATCCGGTAGCTGTCACCGTTATTTGAGCGATCATTCGCCTGGAAGTACATGCGATACACCCCACTTCCAAATGAAGCGGTGCTGATCGTAACGTCCGCACTACCAGTATTGATATTATGTGATCCATCTTGGACGCTATCCCAGCTACTCGTGCCCGAGTTGTAGCGGAGCAGCTCCCAATTGAACCGATCGCCACTGCCGAAGTTATCCACTTCATCAATTTCAAATGACAACGTAGCTGTATCGCCCGCATCAACAGTAAATGTTGGTGTCGCGACCATAGTGCTGGTTGAGTTGCTGCTCGAACTGTCCGTCAAGCGCAGCTCGCCGCTGTTTACTTGAACCCCGTTACTTCCAAGAGCCGTCACCCCCCACTTGTTACCCGCAACGGATAACACGTCAGAATTGACCGACACACTTTGTCCAGTATTTGAAGTGTCGAACGTCCACGGATTGTAGCCGGCGCCACTGTTAGCACTATTTGTAGTGTCAGAGAAGTTAGCCAACACCGTACTGGTTTCAGCGCCCGGCACTTCCATTTGGCTAACAATAGCCTGGTTATAGTTGTCAAAGGCGACCACTTCACTGCTGTCAGTCGTGGTCAAATACAGGGTCGCAGTTGACTGATCACCATCGGCATCTTGGATGGTGTAGGCAAAAGCCTCGGTCAGGTCATCAGCTACATCCTGATTAAGGTTGTAGGTGTACCCTCCCGTACTGAAGTTGATCGACAACGTGCCCCCCGCTTGGGTGTCAATGGTCAGGGTATCCACAGAGAACTCTGCTGAGGCCGTTGTGTAAAGCGTTCCATTATGGGAGACAGCCACGATAGGCAAACTAGCGGGGCCGTCCGCGCCGAAGGCATCGTCAGCATTGACGCCCACGCCACCCACTGCATTGTCGTCACCCAAGAGAACATTGCCACTGAGCCCCCCTCCAGTGATCTGCCCAAGCAAAGCATCAATCAGGTCAGCAAACTCGTTGACCAGAATCGGTGTCTTGTCGGGATCACTATCCAGATCCAGGTCTTTAAGGCGATCCTCATTGATACCGCCGCCGACACCTATGGTGGTGACATTGATGTCACCGCTGGCCAGGAAATTGGCCCAGTCATCGGCCACATCGTCTTCCAGCGAATTACCACCGGCCCCAGTCTGCTGATTAGGATTGCCGTCACTGATGAAAAACACCTGATTGTCCGAACCCGGAGTGGGGCTGTAAGACACCATGGTCTGCTCAATGGCATCGGTAAAATCGGTCTGCCCACTGAATGGACGGTTATTGATGATGCTATTCACCAATGCCTCGAAGGCAGCCAATGTGGTCACTGGTGCATACGCCTGCGAGTCCGAGGAAAAGGCCACGATGGTGATTTTCACATCACCGCTGGTGCCGTTAAACAGCGCCTGTCCTCCGGCCATGACTGCATTCATCATGGTCGTGAATTCGCTATTACTGATACTGCCGCTAGAGTCCAGAACAAAGGCAGCATTGAAATCCCCACCGCTCGCTTCCACGACAGTAGCGGTGTCATTTCGGGCCAAGGGCGTGTCGTCGTCGACATTAATCGACAGCGATCCGCTTGCAGTGTCGCCATCCTTGTCGGTGACCTGATAACTCAAGTTAAAGACCTGATTGTTCTCCAGATCTGCAGTGGCATGCTGGATAGGCGCATTCTGAACAACCTCATACGCACCGGTCGCACTGTTCAGTGTTACGGTCAAAACCTTGACACCACCTTGCTTGACCAGCAACGAGCCCGTAGTACCCGCTTCGTATGTAAAGCCGCCCGGCGCACCTATCGTTAGCCACTGCACGCTCCCTGCGCCATCTGCACCGAAGTTATGTCCGAGGGTGCCGCTGGCGTTCAGCGAGTTGTCATCATCATCTGTACCGCCAGGGATGCCGTTGATTAGCGCATCGTCGTCCAGTTGCACAGTTTCGTTGGCAGTCGCGAGTGGAACGTCGTCCTCAATCTGCACCAAGAACGGGCCTGCCAGTGCTACAGGGTCAGCCCCGTTGCTGGCCAGCAGAACGCTGGAAAAATTCAGCACCAGCAGTTCGTTGTCATCGCTACCGGCCGCTGGGTGATCCAGCGGACCACTGAGGGTGAAGGTATAGTCGCCGTTAGTTTGCACCTGCAAGGTGAAGATGGTGGGGCCTGTGGCCCCTGCTTTGGCGGTAAGTGTATTGCCAAGCACGCTGTAGACCAGGCCAACGCCATCAGAGCTAGCAGCTGGCAGGCCAGCGGTGCTGCCCGAGAGAGTAAACTGAACACCCGCTGACGAACCAACAACCAGTTCGCCAACATTACCGGTCGCGACCGTGGTAGTCGCATCATTATCGGTGATGCCACCAGGTAACTCATCCTCATCAACCATGGCGATAACTGGGCTGGCGTCTTCCACATACACCGTCAGGTTAGCGCCGGATGGGTCACCGTCCTTGTCGACAATGGTGTAAGTGAAGGTCTCGGTTTTATCACCGACGACATTTGAGGGGGCTTGATAGGTCCACGCCCCGGTGCTGAAGTTGAAGCTCAGTTTGCCACCTTCAGCCGTGGTGATATTGCTCAACTGGCTGCCGGCAATATTCGGCCCGGAACTCGGATCGATAGTGCCTGTGCCATCCCATACATAGGTGATGCCATTGATCACAATGGATTGGATATAGCCCGGGCCGTCAGCACCAAAGCCATCGTCATCACCACCGCCAGCAACGCCATCACTGCCCAACAGCACATTGCCACTTACCAAAGCACCAATCTGGCCCAACAGGGTGTCGATCAGCCCATTGAAATTAGAGACCAGGATAGGCGCACCGACACCATCCAGATCCACATCCTGCAAGCGGGCGATATTGATGCCATTGCCAATACCAATGGTGGTGACATTCACGCCTACCGGACCATTAACGAAGCCATTCCAGGCTGAAGCCGTTACATTGCTCAGCGAATTACCAGAGCCTGTTTGCTCGTTCGGATTACCGTCACTGATAAAGAACACCTGGTTGCTTGCCCCTGCAACTGGGGTATAGGCAGCCATAGCTTGCTGAATCGCGGCAGTAAAGTCCGTTTGCCCATTGAAAGGACGAGCGCCGCCTTCGGTTGGGTTGAGGCTGCCGATCAGGGTAGAGAAGGCAGTAAAATCGCTAACCGCAGCATAGGAGGTCGCCGTACCGGAGAAGGCAATCAGCTTGATACTCACATCGCCCGTGGTGCCATTAAACAATGCCTGCCCCGCAGCACGAACGGCCTGCAGCATGGTATTCAGTTCGGTGTTGTCGATACTGCCACTGAAGTCCAACACAAAGGCCACATTGAAGTCCTTGCCTTGCGAGGCTTGGACTGTGGCAACGTCGTCCTGAGCTTGCGGGGTGTCATCGTCAACATTGATCGATAAGGTGCCAGTGGCGCTGTCACCATCCTTATCGATCACCTGATAGCTCAAGGTAAAGGTTTGGTTGTTCTCCTGATCAGCCGTGGCATGTTGGATAGGCGCATTTTGGGCAACGGTGTAAGCACCGCTTGACTGATTCAACGTCACAGTCAGGACAGTGGTAGCTCCCTGCTTGACCAGCAGTGAGCTTCCCGAAGTTTGGTAGCTGAAACCGGCCGGAGCCCCGGTGTTCAGCCATTGCAGGCTACCCGCACCATCAGCCCCAAAGTTGTAGCCCAAGGTGCCACTGGCATTCGCAG
>JAGGNC010000300.1 GCA_017886405.1 Pseudomonas sp.
ATGCTCGCCGAGGACGGCCGCATCATTCCGCCGGGGGCCTTTATGCCAGCGGCCGAGCGCTATGCGCTGGCAACCGCCATCGACCGCTGGGTGGTGGGTAACTTTCTCGCCTGGGTGGGCGATTACTCGCGGCGCATGGGCGGCAAACCCGGCTATTACTCGATCAATCTGTCTGCCGCCTCGTTGGGCGAGGAAAGCTTTCTGCAGTTTGTGCTAGACACCCTAGCGCGCCATAAAGTGCCGCCGGAATGCATTTGTTTTGAGGTGACCGAAACCAGCGCGATTGCCAACCTCAGCCGGGCAGTGATTTTCATGCAGCGCTTGAAATCCATTGGTTGCCGTTTTGCGCTGGATGACTTTGGCTCGGGGCTGTCATCCTTCGCTTATCTGAAGACGTTGCCGGTGGACATCCTGAAAATCGATGGGGTGTTCGTCAAGGATATAGAAACCGACCCGATTGCCCGCGCCATGGTCGCGTCAATTAATACCATCGGCCATGAGATGGGGCTGATCACAGTGGCCGAGTTTGTCGAAAGTGCCGGGATACTCGATTGCCTGAACGAGATCGGAGTGGATTACGCCCAAGGCTATCACCTGGGCCATCCGCGCCCTCTCAGTGAGCTGGATGGGGTGCGGATGATGCCGCGCTAGAGAGCTTGCAAGCAGCGCTGGGGTAGACTTGCCAGCAAGAACACCCTCGAGCCGCGAAAGTGCCAAGCCTTTCCGCCTTTCTTCGCTATGCACACGTAACCAGCCACCAGCCCCGTGCCATGTGCGGGGCTTTTTATTGAAGGCTATGTGGCGTTAGCTGTTGTCGACGGGCTCAGCCCTTTTAGGCGCGGCGGCAACGCCCGTTATTGTCCGCGATCGGCTATTTCCTCTGCATACCTCCCATAGGAGGCGCTTGAGCGGCAATGAAATCTTTGCGTCGCTGCATTCCTTTGATAAGCCTCGGCGAGAAGAGCCAGGTCGCTCACAGGCTTGGGGCTTAACAAAAAGCCCCGCACAAGGCGGGGCTTTGTTGACGATCAGACCAGGCTAGATCGCGCCACGTTCGCGGAGCAACGCCAACACCTGCTTGACGCTCTCTTCCACCGAGAGGTTCTGGGTGTCGATCAGCAGATCGGCATCCAACGGCACGTCATAAGGGAAGGACTCACCCGGGATATTATCGCCACCGGCCGTATAAAGGCCCTGCGGGTCACGCTCGGCGCAGACCTGCGGCGAAGCCTGCACGTAAACGGTGATCAAGCGCTCGGCACCAATCAACGCCTTGGCCTGTTCGCGACCTGCGGCATTCGGGGCGACGAAAGCGGCCAAGGTCAGCAGACCCGCCTCGTTGAACTGACGCGCGATATGGGCGCCGCGCTGCCAGTTCTCAGCACGCCCGGCGCGATCTTGGGCCAAGTCCTTGCTCAGGTCATGACGCAGGTTCTGGCCGTCCAGCACATAGACCGCGCGGCCCATATCGAACAGCTTACGCTCAACGGCATAGGCCAGCGTGGTCTTGCCGGCGCCAGACAAACCGCTGAACAGCACGGTAGCCGGCTGCTGGCCGAAACGTGCGGCGCGCTCTTCGGTGGAAACGTGGGCCAGTTTGCCGTGATGACCACCAGAACCCTGCACACCGACTGGCTCGGCGATGATCATGCCAGCACCGACGGTGCCGTTGGTCAGGCGGTCGATGATGATGAATGAGCCGGTGGTGCGGTTGTATGCGTAACCGTCCAGGGCAATCGGTGCATCCAGCGCAATGCGCACTTGGCCAATTTCGTTGAGGTGCAGGCTGCTCGCTGAGCCGTGCTCCAGAGTATTGACATCGACCCGATGGGTGATGCTGGCAATCGAGCCCGGCACATAGCTGGTGGCGCGCTTGATGTCATACTTTTTGCCCGGCAGCATCGGCTCTTCGGCCATCCACACCAGCATGGCATCGAAGCTATCGACCACCTGCGGACGGTTGTCGCCATGCACCAGCATGTCGCCGCGCGAGACGTCGATCTCGTCTTCCAGGGTGATAGTGATCGCCTGGCCAGGGCCGGCGTGCTCCAGCTCACCTTCAAAGGTGACGATGGATTTAACCCTGCTACCCTTGCCCGACGGCAAGGCGATGACATCATCGCCCTTACGCACGATACCGCTGGCCAAGGTGCCGGCGAAGCCACGGAAATTCAGGTTGGGACGATTGACGTACTGCACCGGGAAACGCAGGTCGTCGAAATTGCGATCGCCAGCCACTTCTACGGTTTCGAGGATTTCCATCAGCGACTGGCCGTCGTACCAAGGCGAACGCTCGCTCTTGTTCACCACGTTGTCGCCCTTCAGCGCCGACATGGGCACGAAGTGCAGGGAGCTCGGCTTTAGTGCGATACCTTCGGCGAACTTCAGGTAATCGGCCTTGATCTGCTCGAAAACGCCCTGATCGAAGTCCTTGAGATCCATCTTATTGATGGCCACAACGATGTGCTTGATGCCCAGCAGCGAGGTGATAAAGCTGTGGCGCTTGGTCTGGGTCTGCACACCGTAGCGCGCGTCCACCAGAATGATCGCCAGGTCGCAGTTGGAGGCGCCGGTGGCCATGTTGCGCGTGTACTGCTCATGGCCAGGGGTGTCGGCGATGATGAACTTGCGCTTGGTGGTGCTGAAATAGCGGTAGGCCACATCGATGGTGATGCCCTGCTCGCGCTCGGCTTGCAGGCCGTCTACCAGCAAGGCCAGGTCTACGTCTTCACCGGTGGTGCCGGACTTCTTCGAGTCGCGGGTAATGGCTTCTAGATGGTCTTCGTAGATCATCTTGGAGTCATGCAGCAGGCGCCCGATCAGGGTGCTCTTGCCGTCGTCGACGTTGCCGCAGGTGAGAAAGCGCAGCAGTTCTTTGCGCTCGTGCTGGGCCAGGTAGGCGAGGATGTCCTCGCCGATCAAATCGGACTGGTGCGACATATCAAAAATACCCCTGACGTTTTTTCTCTTCCATGGAACCGGTGGCATCGTGGTCGATGACGCGGCCCTGGCGCTCGGAAGTACGGGCCAGGAGCATTTCCTGGATGATGTCAGTCAAGGTGGTCGCAGTGGACTCCACCGCGCCGGTCAGCGGGTAGCAGCCAAGGGTACGGAAACGCACCATCTTCTTGGTGATGCGGGCTTTTTCTTCGTCGCTGAGGTGCTCAAGGATGCGATCGTCGTCGATCATGATCAATGTGCCGTTCTTCTCGATCACTTCACGCTCGGCGGCGAAGTACAGCGGCACAATCGGAATCTGCTCTAGATAGATGTACTGCCAGATGTCCAGCTCGGTCCAGTTGGACAGTGGGAATACGCGGATCGACTCGCCTTTTTTGACGTTGCCGTTGTACACATTCCACAGTTCTGGACGCTGGTTTTTTGGGTCCCAGCGGTGCTTGGTGTCGCGGAAGGAGTAGACACGCTCCTTAGCGCGGGACTTCTCCTCATCACGCCGCGCACCACCAAAGGCAGCGTCGAAGCCGTACTTGTCCAGCGCCTGCTTAAGGCCCTCGGTCTTCATCACGTCGGTGTGCTTGGCACTGCCGTAGGTGAAGGGGTTCATATTTTGCGCCACACCATCCGGGTTGATGTGGGTGATCAGGTCCAGGCCATACTCGTTGACCATCTTCGCGCGGAAGGCATACATCTCCTGGAACTTCCAGCGAGTATCGATGTGCATCACCGGGAACGGCAGCTTGCCGGGAAAGAACGCCTTGCGTGCCAGATGCAGCATCACGGCGGAGTCTTTACCGATCGAGTAGAGCATTACCGGGTTATCGAATTCGGCGGCCACCTCACGAATGATGTGGATACTTTCCGCCTCAAGCTGCTTTAGATGGGTCAGTTTATCGAGCATGGCTACTCACGGATTGCTATGTAATTAGGCCAGCGGGCCCTGGACGAGGGCGCACTCTAGCACAGCACTCCCTTCTAATCAGGAGCCCTATTAGATCGAAACGATCTAGCTTTATACCTCCCAGACAGGCTCTGACGGCACCCTCAGATCGGGTTGGGGCAATCGATAAACAGATGCTCAATGGCAAAGCGCCGGGCCAGGTATTCACCCAGCGCCTGCACGCCATAGCGCTCGGTAGCATGGTGACCGGCAGCGATAAAGCTGATGCCGTTTTCGCGGGCGCTGTGAAAGGTTTGCTCAGAGGCCTCACCTGTTAGGTACAGATCAACCCCGGCAGCGATGGCCTGGTCGATATAGCCCTGACCGCCGCCCGTGCACCAGCCCACGCGACGGATCATGCCATGACCTTCCACCAACAGCGGCTCACGGCCAAGCACCCGATGCACGTGACGGGCGAAATCATGCGGGGACATGGCTTCAGCCAGAGAACCGATCAGGCCCACGGTGCGCGGATTCTCCGGCTCCAGCGGCCCTTCCACGGTAAACCCTAACTGCGCAGCCAATTGCGCGTTGTTGCCGACCTCGGGGTGCAGATCAAGCGGCAGGTGATAGGCCAGCAGACTAATATCGTTGGCCAATAAGGCCTGTAGGCGTCGACGCTTCATTCCGGTAACGCAGGGATTTTCGCCTTTCCAAAAATAACCGTGATGCACCAGCACCACGTCTGCATCGGCCTCCACTGCGGCATCAATCAGCGCCTGACTGGCGGTTACACCGCTGACGATGCGGCGCACCTGCGGCCGCCCCTCGACCTGGAGGCCATTGGGACAGTAATCATTGATACGCGCCGCACTGAGGTAGCGGTCGGCTTCTTCCACCAGGGTTGTCAGGGCAATGGCCATAGGGTTTCCTTTCATGAAGCGTTACGAGGCGCTGCTTTATTGCTTGCGGCATCTCTATAATGCGCACCTTAAGGGCGCATCTGCCCACCGACAACCCTCAGGATTGGATCGATGTTAAAGGCCCTGCGTTTCTTCGGCTGGCCCCTACTGGTCGGTCTACTGCTGGCACTGCTGATCATGCAGTATTTCCCGCAATGGGTTGGCTTGCCGGCACAGGACGTGAACGTAAACCAAGCCCCCTTCTACAGCCGTGTCCAGCAAGGACCGGTGTCCTATGCCGACGCGGTTAACAGCGCATCCCCCGCGGTGGCCAACCTGTACAGCACCAAGTTCGTCAACAAACCCGCAGGCTCTCCGTTCGAAGACCCGCAATTTCGCAAATTCTTCGGCGACAACCTACCCAAGCAGCGGCGCATGGAGTCGAGCCTTGGCTCAGCGGTGATCATGAGCAAGGAAGGTTACCTGCTGACCAACAACCACGTGGTCGCGGGCGCCGACCAAATCGTTGTGGCCTTGAAAGATGGCCGCGAGACCCTGGCACGACTGATTGGCAGCGACCCTGAAACCGATCTTGCTGTGCTGAAAATCGACCTGCCTAACCTGCCGTTTATGACGCTCGGGCGCTCTGAAAATATCCGCATCGGCGACGTCAGCCTGGCTATCGGCAACCCATTCGGCGTCGGACAGACCGTAACCATGGGCATCATCAGCGCCACCGGGCGCAACCAGCTGGGCCTCAACACCTACGAAGACTTTATCCAGACAGATGCCGCGATCAATCCCGGTAACTCAGGCGGTGCGCTGGTGGACGCCTATGGCAACCTGGTCGGGATCAATACCGCGATATTTTCCAAGTCAGGCGGCTCGCAAGGCATCGGTTTCGCCATTCCCACCAAACTGGCATTGGATGTCATGCAGGCGATTATTGAGCACGGCCAGGTGATTCGTGGCTGGCTGGGTATCGAGGTGCAACCACTGACCCCCGAACTGGCGGAATCTTTCGGCCTGGTTGGTCGCCCCGGCATCGTCGTGGCGGGTATCTTCCGCGATGGTCCGGCGCAGAAAGCGGGTCTGCAACCAGGGGATCTAATCCTTAGCATCGACAATGAGGCGGCTGGCGATGGTCGTAGCTCAATGAATCAGGTCGCCTTAGCAAAACCGGGGGAGAAGATCAGCATAGACATTCTGCGCAACGGTAAACCGCTGCACCTGACCGCGCAAATTGGCGTGAGACCACCCGTCAACGGCAATTGATCTCAGCGCTACTATCGACTGCGCATCACAGCAGGCCATGTGCATCGATGTGCTATCAATAAAAAACCGGAGCAGTAAACCTGCTCCGGTTTTTTATGGCTGTTATCTACAGTCCTTGTAGCGCATCCAGTAGCGCCTGATTCTGCTCCGGCGTACCGATGCTGATGCGCAGGAACTGGGCAATGCGCTGTTGCGTGAAGTGGCGCACGATCACGCCCTGCTCACGCAGGCCAGCGGCCAGCGTCGCCGCATCCTTATTCGGGTGACGAGCAAAGATGAAATTCGCAGCCGACGGTAGCACCTCAAAACCCAGCGCCTGCAGCCCCACCACCACGGCCTCACGGCTGTCGATCACCCGCTGGCAGGTCTGTGCAAAGTAGGCTTTGTCCTCAAATGCTGCCGCCGCACCGGCAATCGCCATGCGATCCAGCGGGTAAGAGTTGAAGCTGTTCTTGATCCGCTCCAGCGCCTCAATCAGGTCAGGATGACCGACTGCGATACCCACGCGCAAACCGGCCAAGGAGCGCGACTTGGAAAGCGTCTGGCTAACCAGCAGGTTGGGGTACTTGTCCACCAGGCTGATTGCCGTCTCGCCACCGAAGTCGATATACGCCTCATCGACCAGCACCACGGTATCGGTGTTGGCCTCAAGCAAACGCTCTATTGCATCCAACCCCAGCGCGCAACCGGTCGGCGCATTCGGATTGGGGAAGATGATGCCGCCGTTGGGCCGCACATAGTCCTCGACGCGAATCTGGAACTGCTCATCCAGTGCAATCGTCTCGGCCGCAATGCCGTAGAGGCGGCAATACACCGGATAAAAGCTGTAGCTGATGTCCGGAAACAGCAATGGCTGGCCATGCTGGAACAAGCCGTGGAAGGCGTGCGCCAAGACCTCATCTGAACCATTGCCGACAAATACCTGAGCGGGCTGCACGCCATAGTAGTCAGCCACAGCA
>JAGGNC010000307.1 GCA_017886405.1 Pseudomonas sp.
CACTTGGTTAAGGGGTTGGCAGAAGGATGTACATTGGCTCGATAGCGCGGCTTGCGACAATCTGCTGCGCGCCTTGAAATACTTAACGGCGGCCTCCATATTGACCTGAGACAATGCCGTTAGCCGTCTATCCTTGGGTATGGCTATTTCACGCCGTTCGTTGGTTTACTAAAATTATTGAAATTTGATCCTTAAAGGAGTGCGGCACATGTCAAAAGGGCATTCGCTACAAGACCCTTACCTGAATACCTTACGTAAGGAACGCGTCCCGGTTTCTATTTATTTGGTTAACGGCATCAAGCTGCAAGGCCAGATCGAATCTTTCGACCAGTTCGTGATTTTGCTGAAAAACACTGTCAGCCAGATGGTCTACAAACACGCCATTTCCACTGTGGTGCCAAGCCGTCCGGTTCGCCTGCCGAGCGCGAGCGAGACCGAGCAAGCTGAGGCTGAGGCTGAGGCTGAGGCCGGTAACGCCTGATTTAGGAGGCTGTATTGTTCTTCGAGCGCCATGAAGGTGGAGAGCGGGCCATTCTGGTTCATCTGGACGGCCAAAATTCCGAGGCGCGCGAGGATCCGCAGGAGTTTCAGGAGCTGGCCATATCGGCCGGCGCTGAAACCGTCGCGTTCCTCAGTGTTCCGAGCAGTCGACTGACGGCCAAGTATTTGATCGGCAGCGGAAAAGTTGCAGAGCTGCGTGATCAGGTCAAGGCCAGTGCGGCTGATCTGGTTATCTTCAACCATGTGCTCACTCCCAGCCAGGAACGTAACCTTGAGCGGGTATTCGAGTGCCGTGTATTGGACCGTACCGGGCTGATTCTCGATATCTTCGCCCAGCGTGCGCGCACCCATGAAGGTAAGTTGCAGGTCGAGCTGGCTCAGCTTGACCACATGAGTACGCGGCTCGTTCGCGGCTGGACCCACCTTGAGCGGCAAAAAGGTGGTATCGGCTTGCGCGGCCCAGGCGAAACCCAGCTGGAAACCGACCGCCGTCTGCTGCGCGTGCGGATTCGCCAAATTAAGCAGAAACTCGAAAAGGTACGGAGTCAGCGTGATCAGGCGCGGCGCGGGCGCCAGCGTGCGGACATCCCTACGGTGTCGCTGGTTGGCTACACCAACGCCGGTAAGTCGACCCTGTTTAATACCCTGACCGCCTCGGACGTCTTCGCGGCTGATCAGTTATTCGCAACCCTCGATCCCACCTTGCGTCGTCTGGAGCTGGATGATCTGGGGCCGATTGTGCTGGCCGATACCGTGGGTTTTATCCGTCATTTGCCGCACAAGTTGGTTGAGGCGTTCCGTGCGACGCTTGAGGAGTCGAGCAATTCGGACCTGCTGCTGCACGTGATCGACTCCCACGAGCCGGAGCGCGATCAGCAGATCGAGCAGGTATTGGCGGTATTGGCTGAGATCGGGGCACATGAACTGCCGATGCTAGAGGTGTATAACAAGCTCGATCTGCTTGAGGGTGTGGAGCCGCAGATTCAGCGCGATGCTGACGGCAAGCCTCAGCGGGTCTGGCTGTCGGCACGTGATGGGCGCGGTGTGCCGCTACTGCGTCAGGCAATAGCGGAACTGTTGGGTGATGATCTATTTGTCGGTACATTGCAATTACCGCAACGCCTTGGGCGTATGCGTGCGCAGTTTTTTGCCTTGGGTGTAGTGCAGAGCGAATCTTATGCCGAGGATGGCAGCAGCCTTCTGGCGGTGCGTTTGCCGCGAGTTGAGCTGAATCGGCTGGTCAGCCGAGAAGGGCTTAAGCCGCAGGAATTTATCGAACAACACACTTTGCAATAAAGCCTGCATCAGCGACTTTGCCGCTGGTTGCATGCATTCTGTAGGATTGGTTGGCGCGCCGCGGGCGCGCCTTGGCTTTATAAGGTGGAGAGCGCTATGGCTTGGAATGAGCCGGGTGGTAACTCGAATAATCAGGATCCATGGGGTGGCCGTAAGAACGGTGATCGCAAGGGCCCCCCGGATATCGATGAGGCCTTCCGCAAACTGCAGGAGAGCCTGAATGGGCTTTTCGGTGGCGGTAAGAAACGAGGCAGCGAGTCTGGCTCAGGCAGTGGTGGCGGTTTCGGCTTGCTGCTCGTGGGCCTTGGGGTGCTAGCTGCAGTCTGGCTGTACAGCGCAATCTATGTGGTCGATGAGCAGGAGCAGGCCGTGGTGCTGCGCTTTGGCGAGTACTACGAAACGGTTGGGCCGGGTCTGAATATCTATTTCCCACCGATTGATCGTAAATTCCAGGAAAACGTCACCCGTGAGCGTGCTTACAGCAAGCAAGGGCAGATGTTGACCGAGGACGAGAACATCATCGAAGTGCCGCTGACCGTGCAATACAAGATCAGCAATCTGCAGGATTTCGTGCTTAACGTTGATCAGCCGGAAGTAAGTCTGCAGCATGCTACCGACAGTGCGGTGCGCCATGTGGTGGGCTCCACCGAGATGGATCAAGTGCTGACCGAGGGTCGTGAATTGATGGCCAGTGAAGTCAAGGAACGCTTGCAGCGTTTCCTCGACAACTACCGCACTGGCATCAATGTCACCCAGGTCAACCTGCAAAGTGCGGCTGCACCGCGCGAGGTTCAGGAAGCCTTTGATGACGTAATTCGTGCTCGTGAAGACGAGCAGCGCGTGAAAAATCAGGCGGAAACCTACGCTAACGGCGTAGTGCCGGAAGCTCGCGGTCAGGCCCAGCGCCTGATTGAAGATGCCAGTGGTTATCGCGATGAAGTGGTCTCGCGCGCAACGGGTGAGGCGGATCGTTTCACTGCGCTGGTCGCTGAGTATCGCAAGGCGCCAGAAGTAACTCGCGAGCGCCTCTACTTGGACACTATGCAAGAGATTATGAGCAACACCAGTAAGGTCTTGGTGACCGGCGACAAGGGGCAAAATAATCTGCTCTATTTGCCGCTTGATAAGATGATTGATGGCCGCAGTTCATCGGCGTCGGGTTCGGTTTCTGGAGTAGGTAGTGCCAGTGACACGAGTTCGCGGATGAGTATTGATCCGAGTCAGGTAGAGCTGCGTTCAAGGGAGAGCCGCTGATGAGTAATAAATCACTGATCGCCCTTGTCGTTGGTGTGGTGGTGGCGCTAGTCGCCTGGAATAGCTTCTATATCGTGTCGCAGACTGAACGTGCAGTGCTGTTGCAGTTCGGGCGTATTGTCCAACCGGACGTGCAACCGGGCCTGCATGTGAAGATTCCTTACGTCAACCAAGTGCGCAAGTTTGATGCGCGTCTGATGACGCTGGACTCCTCCAGTTCGCGCTTCCTGACCCTAGAGAAGAAGGCGCTGATGGTCGACGCCTATGCTAAGTGGCGGGTGCTCGATGCTGAGCGTTATTACACCGCGACTTCGGGTATCAAGCAGATTGCCGACGAGCGTCTGGCGCGTCGTTTGGAAGCTTCGCTGCGTGACCAGTTCGGTAAGCGTACTCTGCATGAGTCCGTGTCTGGCGAGCGTGATGCGTTGATGGCCGACGTAACCGCGTCGTTGAATCGCGCTGCACAACTTGAGTTGGGCATCGAGGTGGTGGATGTCCGAGTTAAGGCCATCGATCTGCCGAAGGAAGTCAATCGCAGCGTCTTCGACCGCATGGGCTCCGAACGTGAGCGTGAGGCACGCGAGCATCGCGCCAAGGGTAAGGAATTGGCCGAAGGTATTCGCGCCGATGCCGACCGTCAGCGCCGCGTGTTGCTGGCCGATGCCTACCGTCAGGCTGAAGAGCTACGCGGTGATGGTGATGCCCAGGCGGCTGCGATTTATTCCAAGGCCTATGGCATGGATCAGGAGTTCTATTCCTTCCATCGCAGCCTGAAGGCTTATCGCGAGAGCTTCGCGGACAAGCGTGATGTGTTGGTGCTTGATCCGAGCAGTGATTTCTTCCGCTACTTGGAAAAGTCCAAGCCTTGACCTTTACCCCGGCGGGCGCGAGACGTCCGTCGGGGTGACCGTTGAAGAAAACGTGGTATCATGCTGCAGCCGGGAAATTCCCGGCTTTTTTGCGTCTGTGGGTATCATGTGGCAGGAGTTGGATGTTGCGTTTTGTCCACTGCTGGTGCTGGAAGGCATACTTTCCTTCCTTTGTCCGCGCTTTGGCGTGGGGCAGCCACACCGCTTGCAAGGCTGTCGGATCGACGGCTGCGACTGATGGGGCTGGTCAGCATGTTGCTGGGTACAGCTCTCCTTTTTCTGCTTCACTGAAGGCTTGTGCCGCCCGGTTCAAGAGGGGAATGGCGAAATGGCAACGATAGACCGCTGGCTACTGCCAGATGGCATCGAAGAGTTACTGCCGCCGTACGCAGGGCGTATTGAAGTGGCGCGCCGCCAGGTGCTGGATCTGTTCCAGCGCTGGGGCTATGAATTTGTGGTCACCCCGCACATCGAGTACCTGGAATCGCTGCTGACTGGTGCGGGCCAGGACCTGGATCTGCGCACCTTCAAGGTGACCGATCCGCTGTCTGGCAGGCAAATGGGCTTTCGTGCGGACATCACGCCGCAGGTGGCACGCATTGATGCGCATACCCTGCGCCGCGAAGGGCCGAGCCGTCTGTGTTACGCCGGTAGCGTGGTGCACGCGCAGCCTCGTGCGCTGACGACCTCCCGCAGTCCGATACAGTTGGGTGCGGAGCTGTTTGGCGACGCCAGCCCGGCCAGCGATGTGGAGGTGATCAGTTTGCTGGTCAACACCTTAGAGCTGGCGGCGGTACCGGATGTCCACATGGACCTTGGCCATGTTGGCATTTATCGAGGCCTGGCGCGCGCCGCCGAACTGTCAGGCGAAGCCGAACAACAGTTGTTCGACGCACTCCAGCGCAAGGCGCTGGATGAGGTTGTTGAGCTGAGCGAAGCGTTGCCGGATGACCTGCGCAAAATGTTGCGTGCGCTCAGCGAGTTGTGTGGTGGTCGTGAGGTGTTGGACCTGGCCCAAGCGTGTTTGGTCGATGCGCCGGACGATGTGCATGCCGCGCTGGATGATTTGATGGCGATTGCCGATGCCTTGAGTCTGCGCTACCCGGAGTTGCCGCTGTACTTTGATCTCGGTGAGCTTCGCGGCTATCACTACCACACTGGCATCGTGTTCGCGGCCTTTGTCCCAGGCGTTGGTTATGCCATTGCCCAGGGTGGTCGTTATGACGACATCGGTGCAGATTTTGGCCGAGCACGTCCGGCGACAGGCTTCTCCACTGACTTGAAAACGCTGGTCAGTCTTGGGCAGATGCAGTTGAGTGAAGAACCCGGTGGTATCTGGGCGCCAGATAACCATGACGTATTTTTGTGGCAGGCGATTCAGCGTTTGCGTCTTGAGGGGCAGCGCGTGGTTCAGGCATTGCCTGGGCAATCCACGGCTGATGCCGAGACTGCAGGTTGTGTTCGTCAGTTGCTGTTGCGTGATGGCCGCTGGCAGTTGGCTGCGTTGGCAGCCTGAGCGGTCGTGCGATAAGTTTCCGTCGGCAATGGCCGGCATCAAGTTTGCGAAGAGGGTTCGTGTTATGGGTAAGAATGTCGTAGTCCTGGGCACCCAGTGGGGCGATGAAGGCAAAGGCAAGATCGTCGACCTGCTGACCGAACAGGCTGCAGCTGTTGTGCGTTATCAGGGCGGCCACAATGCTGGCCACACCCTGGTGATCAATGGCGAAAAGACCATTCTGCACCTGATCCCCTCCGGTATCCTGCGCGAAAACGTGCAGTGCCTGATCGGCAATGGCGTAGTGGTTGCGCCCGATGCGTTGATGCGTGAAATCATCAAGCTGGAAGGAAAAGGTATACCGGTGCGTGAGCGCCTGCGTATCAGCCCGTCCTGCCCACTGATCCTGGCGTATCACGTGGCTCTCGATCAGGCGCGTGAGAAGGCGCGTGGCGATGCCAAAATCGGCACCACCGGTCGTGGTATCGGTCCGGCCTACGAAGACAAGGTAGCGCGTCGCGGTCTACGCATTGGCGACCTGTTCCACCCCGAGCGTTTCGCCGTCAAGCTCAGCGAGTTGCTGGACTACCACAACTTCGTCTTGGTCAATTACTACAAAGAGCCGGCTATAGACTTGCAGAAGACGCTCGACGAATGCATGGAATACGCTGAGCTGCTCAAGCCGATGATGGCTGACGTGACCGCCGTGCTTCACGACATGCGTCGTGAGGGCAAGGACATCATGTTCGAGGGCGCACAGGGCTCGCTGCTGGACATTGATCACGGCACCTATCCCTATGTCACCAGCTCAAACACCACCGCCGGCGGCATCGCTACTGGTTCTGGATTTGGTCCGATGTACCTGGATTACATCCTTGGTATCACCAAGGCTTACACCACACGCGTCGGTTCCGGTCCCTTCCCGACCGAGTTGTTCGATGAGACCGGTGCCTTCTTGGCCAAGCGCGGCCACGAGTTCGGTTCCACCACTGGACGTGCGCGCCGCTGCGGCTGGTTCGATGCGGTGATCCTGCGTCGCGCCATTGAAATCAACAGCATCTCTGGCCTGTGCCTGACCAAGCTCGACGTGCTCGACGGTCTTGAAACTATCCGTATCTGCATCGGCTACAAAGACCAGAATGGCGAGGTGCTGGTCGATGCCCCTACCGATGCCGACAGCTACTTGGGCCTGCAGCCGGTTTACGAAGAACTGCCGGGCTGGAGCGAGTCGACCTTGGGTGCCAAAACATTAGAAGAGCTGCCGGCTGCTGCGCGTGCCTACATTAAGCGCGTTGAAGAGTTGGTCGGTGCGCCGATTGATATTGTTTCCACCGGTCCGGACCGCAACGAGACCATAGTGTTGCGTCATCCGTTTGCCTGATAGGCCGAGGTAGTGCACAGAGGGGTCGCCAATTGGCGGCCCTTTGTCGTTATGGCCAAGGAAAAAATGGCCGGGAGCCATTCTTAATGGTCGCGTAGCAGCGGCCCGTAGGGTGGCTGCCATGGATGGCGAGCCATAAAATATGCGGGTTAGCCTTTATAAATGAGCCTT
>JAGGNC010000141.1 GCA_017886405.1 Pseudomonas sp.
GCCCCAAGGCAGGCGCACGGCCCAGCCCTGCGCGCACATCTGCTCAGTCAGCTCACGCCAGTCGGCTTCCGGCCAATGTTTGCTTGGCCAGGTGGTGCCGTGCAAGAACAGCAAGTAAGGCTGCGGCGCCTGACCCGCCAGTTGCACGCGGTTAAGGCCGTAATCGCCGACAGCAGCTGGCAGCGCATAGCCCAGCGCCTGGGCGAACAACTGACGGGTGCGCTCAAGCGCATGCTGCTCGCGCGGCACGGTATAGCGGCGGTCATAGAAACGACTGGCCAGCGGCTCACGGGCGGAGTCGCGGTCCAGGCCAGCTATCGGTGCATTCACATAACGGGTCAACCAGGCGCTTTTCAGCAGACCCTGGGCATCAATCACCAGATCATAATGGGCCTCGCCCAGGCGCTGTTTGAAACGCTTCCACTCACCTTTTATAAGGGTCTGCCAAAGGTGCTTGCGCCAGCGGCGGATGGCCACTGGGATCACCTGAGCCACGGCTGGGTGCCAGGCCGGAATTTCGGCAAAGCCCTCCTCCACCACCCAGTCGAACTGGATGCCAGGGATAGCCCGCGCCGCATCAGTCAGGGCCGGCAAGGTGTGCACCACATCGCCCAGCGAGGAGGTTTTGATTAGCAGGACCCGCAAGCTATTCAACCTCGACCGGGTCACTGACCAGGCGATCCAGCGCCTCGATCACCGGGCGCGGCTTGAGTTGGCCCAGGCAGTTGTAATGGCCAAAGCGGCAGGTGCGATCAAAGCAGGGACTGCACTCCAGGCCCAGGCGGACTACTTCGACGTGCTCGGCCAACGGCGGGGTAAAGTCCGGCGAGGTCGAACCGTAGACGGCTACCAACGGACGATTCAGCGCAGCAGCGACATGCATCAGACCGGAGTCGTTGGACACCACAGCGCCCGCGCAGGACATCAGGTCGATGGCCTCGGCCAGGCTGGTATCGCCGGCCAGGTTAGTGGCTTCTTCGCGTAAACCCGGGATCAGTCGCGCCCGGATAGCCTCACCCACCGCGTGGTCGTTCTTCGAGCCAAACAGCCAGACCTGCCAGCCGGCGCGAATTTTTATTTCCGCCACCTTGGCATAGTGCTCGCTCGGCCAGCGCTTGGCTTCACCAAATTCGGCACCCGGACACAGCGCCAGCACCGGATGGTCCAGGCTCAGGCCGAACTTGGCCAGGGCCGCATCGCGGCTTTGTGGCTCGATCTGCAACACCGGGCGCGGGTATGGCTGAGGCAATACAGCACCCGGCTCGAAAGCCAGGGCCATAAAGCGCTCGATCATCAGCGGATAGCGATCTTTATCCAGAATGCGGATGTCATTGAGCAGGCCATAGCGCAACTCACCCTTCCAGCCGGTGCGCGTGGGGATACCGGCGAAGAACGGCACCAGCGCGGACTTCAGCGAATTGGGCAGCAGAATGGCCTGATCGTACTGGCCAACCAGCGATTTACCAATCTTGCGCCGCGTCGCCAACTCCAACACGCCGTGGCCGAGCGGGAAGCTTAGGGCCTGACGCACTTCGGGCATACGCTCGAGAATCGGCCGACTCCACTCCGGGGCCAACACATCGATTGCGCAGCCAGGGTGGCGCTGTTGCAGGCACTGAAACAGCGTCTGCGCCATCACCATGTCGCCCACCCAACTGGGGCCTACGATCAGTATTTTCATGCCACTTCCAGAAACGACCAAGGAAGCGTTCGCCTCCCGGACAGACTCAACACTGGGCTAACAGCCTAGCCTTTATCGACGCACGGAGCCCCGTGCGGCAGATACAGCGACTTATTTGACCAGGGTGCGCCATTCAGAATGGGCATCGGTTTTACCCGTCACCAGATCAAAGTAAGCGGTTTGCAGCTTCTCGGTAATCGGGCCACGACGGCCTTCACCGATTTGCCGGCCATCGACGTCGCGAATCGGTGTGACCTCAGCGGCGGTACCGGTGAAGAAGGCTTCGTCAGCGATATACACCTCATCGCGAGTGATGCGCTTCTCGATCACCTGAATACCGTGTTCGGCGGCCAGGGTGAGAATGGTGTTGCGGGTGATGCCGTTCAAGCAGGACGTCACTTCAGGGGTGTAGATCACACCGTTACGCACCAGGAAAATATTCTCTCCCGACCCTTCGGCGACGTAGCCTTCGGTATCGAGCATCATGGCCTCATCGGCACCGCCGGAGATGGCTTCCTGCAGGGCCAGCATCGAGTTTATATAGTTACCGTTGGCCTTGGCGCGGGTCATGGCAATATTGACGTGGTGGCGGGTAAAGGAACTGGTGCGCACCTTGATACCGACCTGCAGGGCTTCGTCGCCCATGTAGGCACCCCAACTCCACGCCGCGACAATCACCTGGGTTTTCAGGCCAGTGGCGCGCAGGCCCATGGCTTCAGATCCGTAGAACACCATCGGGCGGATATAGGCGCTTTCTAGGTTGTTCTCACGCACCGCAGTGCGGGCGGCTTCGTTGATTTCATCTTTGCTGTAGGGAATCTTCATGCCCATGATATGGGCCGAGTCGAACAGGCGGTCGATGTGCGCTTGCAGACGGAAGATCGCCGTACCTTGCGGAGTGTTGTAAGCGCGCACGCCTTCGAACACACCCATGCCGTAGTGCAGGGTATGGGTCAGCACGTGGGTGGTGGCGTTGCGCCACGGCACCAGCTCGCCGTCATACCAGATCACGCCATCACGATCGGCCATCGACATAGTTGCCTGCTCCTCATATTCGATTGGTACAGCATTAGCCGGCCACCCTGCGTGCCCGACATGTTCATCTTCAACTCAACCCCATTGCCTGCCAGATGCGCATCACCGTGCGCCGCTCCTCGGCGAACTGCTCACCCCCGAGCACCCCAGGCTGCTTTTGCAGGGCCTGGCGGTGTGCTGAAGAGCGGTAGGTCTTGTAGATATCCTGCAGCAAGTGGGCATCTTCACCCGCGAGCAAGCCGACCCGCTCCAGCCCTTCCAGAATGCGAATATTGTCAGTGAACTCAAGCAATTCCGGGTGCTTGTACGACCAGGCCAGGGCCGCGTATTGCACCATAAATTCAATATCGACGATACCACCGGCGTCCTGCTTGAGGTCGAACCGGGCCGTGGCCTCGAAAGCATTCGCCGCAGTACCGGCCGCTGTGGCCTTGCTGCCAAGGTTATCGCGCATCTTCGCGCGCATCTCGCTGACCTCGGTGCGCAGCGTGTTCAGGTCGCGCTCACGCCCCAACACAGCCGCGCGTACCGCCTCGAACGCCTTACCGACCCGCGCACAGCCCACCAAAACCCGCGCGCGCACCAACGCCTGATGCTCCCATGTCCAAGCCTCGCCCTGCTGATAACGCTCGAAGGCGCCCAACGAGCTGACCAACAAGCCCGCCGCACCAGAAGGCCGCAGGCGCATGTCCACCTCATACAACTGGCCGGAGTTGGTCTGGGTAGTCAGCAGATGAATGATGCGCTGGCCCAGGCGATTGAAGAACTGCGCGCCATCGATGGACTTCTCGCCATCGGTTTCTGCGTGCGGGTCGCCATCGTGGATAAACACCAGGTCAAGGTCCGAGCCATGGCCCAGCTCAATGCCACCGACCTTGCCATAACCGACGATGACGAAATCCGGATCACAGAGACTGCCGTCGGCGCGGCGTGGCGCCCCGTATTTGCCCACCGTATGCCGCCAAGCCAGGGCCAACACCTGTTCTAGAATCGCCTCGGCCAACCACGTCAAATAATCGCTGACCTTCATCAGCGGCAGGCTCCCGGTAATTTCTGAGGCGGCAACGCGCAGGCGGTGTGCCAGTTTGAAGTGCCGCAGCGCCTCCATCTGCTGCTCCAGGTCCTCCTCGGGAATACGCATCAGCCGCTCACGCAACTCGGCCGCCAACTCAGGGGCCAGAGGCGGATTGAACAGGCGTCCCTTATTGAGCAACTCGTCGAGCAATAGCGGAAAGCGGGTGATCTGCTCGGCAATCCACGGGCTGGCGGCGCACAGAATCAACAGACGCTGCAATGCGCTGGGGTTTTCCGTGAGCAGCACCAAATAGGCCGAGCGCCGAGCGACCGCTTCGATCAGCGGCAATACGCGTTCTAACACCAAATCGGGATTGGAATGCTCCACCGTTTGCGCCAGCACGCGCGGAACAAAGGCATCCAAACGTTCGCGACCAAGGCGCTGCATGGCGCGCACCTGATTACCGTTGCGCAGGCCCAACAGCCTCTGCCAGGCCGACTGCGGCTCGGTAAAGCCGGCCTCGGCCAACTGCCGGCACGCGGCTTCTTCGTCCTGTACATCGTCCCAAAGCGGCAGCCATTCGCAGCCGACCGCCGCTTCGGCAGGCGCGCTACCCTCTTCCTCATCGGGGTCGGCGATCACCTGGCGGAAGTGCCAGTCGACCCGACCACGCCAGTGCATCAGGCGCTCGTGGAATGCCTGCCAGCTGTCGAAACCCATGATAAAGGCCACGCGCGCGCGATCCTGATCGTCGTCCGGGAGCATCTGCGTCTGCCGATCATCAATGGCCTGCAAGGCGTGCTCGACATAGCGTAGGAAGGCATAACCATCACGCAGCTCATCGGTCACCACCGCCGGCAGATAACCTTGGTCACGCAGGGTATTGAGCACTGCGAACAACGAGCGCTGCTGTAGGCTGAGATCACGTCCGCCGTGAATCAACTGGAAGGCCTGGGCGATAAACTCCACCTCGCGAATACCGCCAGCGCCCAGCTTGATGTTCTCGGCCATGCCCTTGCGCCGGACCTCCTGCTGGATCAGCTGCTTCATCGCGCGCAGCGCTTCAATCGCCGAAAAATCCAGGTAGCGCCGGTAAACGAAGGGCCGCAGCATCTCCAGCAACTGCGCGCCGGCGACCTGATCACCACCGACCACCCGCGCCTTGATCATCGCGTAGCGTTCCCAGTCGCGCCCCTGATCCTGGTAGTACTGCTCCAGGGCGTTGAAGCTGAATACCAGCGAACCGGAGGAACCGTAAGGCCGTAAGCGCATATCGGTGCGAAAGACGAAGCCGTCGACGGTAATCACATCCAGCGCTTTGATCAGCTTCTGGCCGAGGCGGATAAAAAACTCCTGATTATCCAGCGGGCGCTTGACCCCTTCGGTCTCGCCACCCTCGGGATAACCGAAAATCAGGTCGATGTCGGATGACAGATTGAGTTCATGGGCGCCCAGCTTGCCCATGCCCAGCACCACCATGTGCTGCGCCTGGCCAGTGCGCCGCCCGGTAGGCGTGCCGAACTGCGTGCAATGGCGGGGATACAACCATTGATAAGCCAGGTCGATAGAGGCATCGGCCAAGTTGGAAAGGTCACGACAGGTTTCGATGAGATCCGCCTGGCGACTGATCTCACGCCAGATGATGCGTAACTGCTGACGATTACGGAAACGCCGCAAACGCTGCGCCAATTCGTCTTCATCGGCGCACTCAGCCAAGGCCTCGACCAATTGCAGACGCATCTCACCGGCACCCAAGGTGCGTTCCAGCTGACCGTTGGCAGCTAGATCAAGCAGCATCTGCGGATCGCGCACACTCTGCTGCACCACGAAATCACTGGCGGTGGCCACCCGCTGCAAGGCCTCGACTCGCTCAGTCGGCCAACCCGCGAAAGCAGCTGTTGCCTCACTGGAAAGCTCGGAAAACGCCTGCTGCAGGGACTGCTCAGCGCGTATCGTGAGGGGGCACAAGGCAGCAGGCAAAGAGGCCAGCGTGGGCAGGCTCATGGTCTATCCTTTTTAGCGAACTGCCCGCGCGCCAACACCAATGGAAAACGTCGCCATAACGGCTGTGCAAACACGGGCAGAAAAATAAATGTAGTATTACTACCAAAGGCTATACCGAAAAGGCTGAAATCGGCGCGATTATGTAGTAAAACTACAAGGGGCCGGTCATACCCCGGTCAATCCAAGAATTCACATGGCCACTCACAAAGTCGACCATGAACCCTGGCCTCCGATTCTGGAAGCCTTTCCACCCTGGAGCAAGTCATGCAAGACCTCGATCCCATCGAAACCCAGGAATGGCTGGACGCCCTTGAATCTGTCCTCGATAAAGAGGGTGAAGATCGCGCACATTATCTGATGACCCGCATGGGCGAGCTGGCTACCCGCAGTGGTTCACAGCTGCCGTATGCGATCACCACGCCGTATCGCAACACCATTCCGCTCACCCATGAAGCACGCATGCCAGGCGATCTGTTTATGGAACGCCGCATTCGCTCGCTGGTGCGCTGGAACGCGCTGGCCATGGTGATGCGCACCAATCTGAAAGACTCGGACCTGGGCGGTCATATCTCCAGCTTTGCCTCCTCGGCAACCCTGTATGACATCGGCTTCAACTACTTCTTCCAGGCCCCAACCGAAGACCACGGCGGCGACTTGGTGTTCTTCCAAGGGCATGCCTCGCCCGGCGTTTACGCCCGCGCCTACATGGAAGGCCGCATCACTGAAGAGCAAATGAACAACTTCCGTCAGGAAGTTGATGGCAAGGGCCTGTCGTCCTACCCACACCCCTGGCTGATGCCGGATTTCTGGCAGTTCCCGACTGTATCCATGGGACTGGGCCCGATCCAGGCGATCTACCAGGCACGCTTTATGAAGTACCTAGAGGCGCGCGGCTTTATCCCGGCCGGCAAGCAGAAAGTCTGGTGCTTCCTCGGCGACGGCGAGTGTGACGAGCCGGAATCCCTCGGCGCCATCTCCCTGGCGGGCCGCGAGAAACTCGACAACCTGATCTTCGTCATCAACTGCAACCTGCAGCGCCTCGACGGCCCGGTACGCGGTAACGGCAAGATCATCCAGGAACTCGAAGGCGTGTTCCGTGGCGGCGGCTGGAACGTCAACAAGGTGGTCTGGGGCCGCTTCTGGGACCCACTGCTGGCCAAAGACGTCGACGGCATTCTGCAACGGCGCATGGACGAAGTGATCGACGGCGAGTACCAGAACTACA
>JAGGNC010000090.1 GCA_017886405.1 Pseudomonas sp.
AGGGTCAATTTCATGGGGCGCGACTCTAGCATTGCTCTTGCGCGTGATTCGCGCAGCACTGCTGCGGTTGATTGCCGCAGCGTGCTGGCAATCTTAGCAGAGCGTTGAGCAGTGTTTGCAACACGAAACAAGGCCGCTGCAGCAGCAGTTATGCATACCCCTTGCTCGCGATTATTGTGATCGCTTGATGAGCAACAGTGCCTACGTGTTGGCGCTGCACCGAGCTTGCCTGAAGCGTATTGCCAGGCCATTGACGGGATTGAGGCGGCGCTGGAAGTTGGCTCATGCGGGCACGCCGCCGCGAGTGGCGAGTTGGTGATCGCCGAAGACCTCAGCCAGCATCCGTATTGGCGCGATTACCAGGCCATCGCCCTGGCGGCCGGACTGCATGCCTGCAGGTCACTGCCGTTCAAAGATGATAATGGGGAGGTGCTGGGTACCTTCGGCATCTACTACACGCTGCCCACTAGGCCGAGCGCTGCGGATATCGCCCTGGTCACTGAGTTCACCCGACTGGCAGGGCTGGCCGTGCAATTCAGCGCCACCACGGTGAGCTGATCAGACCAACGGCACGCCAGCTTTGATTGAATTTGTTACAGGTCAATGAGTGTTCACATTGAGCGACTAGACTGCCTCTTTCCTAGAGCTTACAGAGGAGGCTCGTCGATGAACGTCATGATTCAACCTGTAAATTCAAGCACCGCACAAGGCTGGCAAGTTCGCATGGGTAAACAGAGCGTCACCTTCCGCAGTGAAGCCGAGGCCCGCCAGTTTGTCAGCACCTTGCATGCTCGCGTGAGTGCGCCGCATGTCTTGCCTACAGAACAACAACGCGCTGCCAGCTAACCCAAGACGCGGATCGCGTCGCGCTCGGCCCAGCGGGTAAACAGGGAGAAGCCCACGGCCAGCACCCCACAACCGCAGATCACCACGGCAATCGGCCAGGCACTCCCGTCATGCAGCACGCCGACCAGGGCGGCAGCACTGGCGGCGATAACAAATTGCAGGCTTCCGAGCAACGCCGAGGCGCTGCCGGCATGCCTGCCCTGCCCAGCCATGGCGCAGGCCGAGGCGTTGGGTAGCAAAATACCCAGGCTGGCAATGCAGCCGAACAGCGGAATCAACAACGGCCACAAGGCCTGCGGCTTGGCCATCGCCACCAGCAGCAAAACCAGACCACAGGTCAGGTAAAACCACACGATCTTCCCCAGCCAGTAGGCCGGCCCGTGCCGCGCCACCAGCCAAGCATTTAGCTGCGCCGCCAGAATAAAACCCACGGCATTGCTGCCGAATAGCCAGCCGAAGTGTTCTGCGGGGATGCCATACAGCTCGATAAATACAAACGGCGAACCAGCGATATAGGCAAACATTCCGGCAACGGCGCATCCACCCGTTAATGCATAACCAAGAAACGGCAAGTCGGCGAACAAGCGCTTGTACTGCCCCAGCGCACCGCGCAGAGGCGCTGGAGAAGCCTCTTTGGCCAGGGTTTCAGGCAGCCACTTGGCCACCGCCAGCAGACAGATAAAGCTGAATAACGCCAGACTGATAAAGATCGACGGCCAGCCCAACGCCCTGAGCAGCAGACCACCGGCCAGCGGCGCGAGAATCGGCGCCAAGCCCATCACCAGCATCAACTGCGAGAACACCTTCGCCGAATTGATCGGATCGCATAAATCACGCACCACCGCCCGCGACACCACCATCCCGGCGCACCCACCCAAGGCCTGCACAAAGCGCGCAGCTACTAGCCATTCCAGGCTTGGGGACCATGCGCAGGCCAAAGAAGCCAGGCTGAACAACGTGACCCCGACCAACAGCGGTATACGCCGTCCAAAACGGTCAGCCAGGGGCCCGTAAACTAACTGGCCAATGGCCAAGCCAACAAAGTAGACGGCCAACGACAGCTGCACATGCTCAACATCGGTAGCAAAGGCAAGCGCCAACGCCGGGAAGCTCGGCAGGTAAAAATCAATCGCCAACGGCCCAAAGGCGCTGAGCGCGCCGAGGACCAGCAGAAGACGTAACGGCATGGGTATCCAGCGCAGATTGGCCTAGGCCATTGATTGAGCGTGGCTGCCCCACTGGCAGCTGGCCATGGAGGCGGTCTTGGCCCGGACAAGCGCAGCGCAGTCCGGGGGATTCAGCGACAGACAAACCGCTCCCGGATTGCATCCGGGCTACGGTTCGCTAACAAGGCACGCAGATCAAACCGGCGTGTCGGTCTTATTCCGGCTGTTACCGATTTTATCGGCCAGCGACTCCACCAACAGGTAAAACATCGGGATCAGGAAGATCGCCAGGAAGGTCGCCGCCAACATGCCGCCAAGCACCCCAGTACCGATCGAGTGACGACTGGCCGCGCCGGCACCACTGCTGGTCACCAGTGGCATAACACCGAGCACGAAGGCCAGGGAGGTCATGATGATCGGCCGAAAACGCAGGCGTGAAGCCTCCAGCGCCGACTCGAAGATACTCATGCCCTGCTGCCGGCAGAGCACGGCGAACTCGACGATTAGAATGGCGTTCTTCGCCGCCAGACCGATCAGAGTGACCAGACCGACCTGGAAGTACAGATCGTTCTCGATGCCACGCAGCCACACCGCGACAATGGCCCCGAATACCGCAAACGGCACGGCGGTAACCACCGCCAGTGGCAGCGTCCAACGCTCGTACTGTGCAGCGAGGATCAGAAACACCAGAATCAGGCCGAAGATAAAGGCATTGCTGCCGGAACCCTGGGCGGCCACTTCCTGATAGGCAGAGCCTGTCCAACCAATGCTGTAGTCGCTGCCCAGCACCTCGCTGGCCACTTCCTGAATCGCCGCCAGGGCCTGGCCGGAGCTAAAGCCCGGCGCCGGGCTGCCGAGAATCTTCGCCGAAGGGTAGACGTTAAAGCGTGCGTAGCTGTCCGGCCCCAAGATGCGTTTGACCTTGACCAGGCTCGATAACGAAATCAATTCGCCGCTGTCCGATCGCACATAGACCTGGGACAGGTCCTCGGGCTTGCTGCGGAACTCTGCTTCAGCCTGCAAGCTGACTTGGAAGGTACGGCCGTAGAGGCTGAAGTCGTTGACGTAATAGCTGCCGAACGTGGCCTGCATGGCGGTGAAGACATCATTCACCGGCACACCCAGGGCGTGCGCCTTGATTCGGTCTAGGTCGATAAAGTACTGCGGCACATTGGCGCTGAAGGTGCTTTGCACCCCGGCCAACTCTGGGCGCTTGGCCGCTGCCGCGATAAAGGCCTGGACCTTGGCCGACAACTGCTCAGTGCTGCCGCCACTGCGATCCTGGATATAGCCCTCGAAGCCGCCGGTGGTACTCATACCGGTAATCGGTGGCGGGTTGAAGCTCATCATCACGCCGTCTTTCTGAGTCGAGGCCATGGCCATAAACTCACGTGTCAGGTTGCGCGCGTCCAGCTCGGGGGTGGTGCGCTCACTCCAGTCCTTCAACGGCACGAAGGACACACCGGCATTGCTGCGGGTACCGAAGGTCAGCACGTCGAAGCCGGCGAAGGTCACCACGTCCTGCACCGCTGGGTGCTTCATCAGCTGCTGGGTGACATCGCTGGTGAGCGCCTCGGTGCGGGTCAAGGACGCCGCGGGTGGCAGGAAGTAGGCGTTGATCACATAACCCTGATCCTCATTGGGCACCAAGGAACTGGGCACCCGGTTGAACAGCACCACAGTCAACGCAATCATCAAACCGAACAAGAACAGCCCCACCACCGAGCGCTTGAGGAAGAAGCGCACACCGCTGGTGTAGCCGCTGGTCAGCGTGTCGAAAACCCGGTTGAACGCCCGGAACGGAGCGGCCGGCTCATGCTGCCCTGGCTTGAGCAGCACGGCGCACAGCGCCGGGCTCAGAGTCAGGGCGACCAGGCTGGAAATCGCCACCGACACGGCGATGGTGATAGCGAACTGTTTGTACATTTCCCCGGCCAGGCCGCCAAGGAAACCCACTGGGATAAACACCGCGCAGAGCACCAGGCTGGTGGCGATGATCGGCCCGGTGACCTCTTCCATGGCCTTAATCGAGGCCTCGCGTGGGCTGAGATTGTCGCTGCGCATCGCACGTTCGACGTTCTCGATCACCACAATGGCGTCGTCCACCACGATGCCGATGGCCAGCACCATGCCGAACAGGGTCAACAAGTTGATGGAAAAACCCAGCAGGTACATACCGGCGAAGGTGCCGATCAGCGACACCGGAATAGCGATCAGCGGAATAAGGGTGGCGCGCCAGTTCTGCAAGAAGATGAACACCACCAGTACTACCAGCACCAGCGCCTCGAAGAAGGTGTGGATCACCTCCTCGATCGACACCCGAACGAATTTGGTGGTGTCGTATGGCACCTTAAAGGTTATGCCCGTCGGGAAGTTCTTCGATAACCGTGCCAGCGTATTACTGACCGCATCAGCGGTGTCCAGGGCATTCGCGCCAGGCTGCAGGTAGACACCGAAGGCCGCGTTCTGCTGGCCGTTGAGTGAGGTCATCAGCGAATAATCTTGGGCGCCCAGCTCGATCCTCGCCACGTCCTTGAGCAGCAGGCTGGCACCGGTTTCATCGGTACGCAGAATGACGTTTTCGAACTCTTTGGGGTCGGTGAAACGGCCCTGGGTGGTCACCGTGTAGGTAAAGTCTTGCTCCTGCTTAAGCGGCTGCTGGCCAAAGCTGCCCGCCGCAAACTGCGAATTCTGCTCACGAATCGCTGTGACCACATCGGTAGGTGTCAGGTTGAACTGCGCCAACTTGTCGGGGCGCAGCCAGATGCGCATCGAGTAGTCCTTGGAGCCGAACTGGCTGACGTCGCCTACACCGGGCAGGCGCTTGAGCTCATCGATCACGTTAATCAGCGCGTAGTTGCTGATAAACACGGGGTCACGCGAGCCGTCCGGCGAATACAGGGTGACCACCTGGAGAATGTCCGAGGACTTCTTCTGCACCTTGACGCCCTGCCGGCGCACTTCCTCCGGCAGTTTGGCCAAGGCGGCCTGCACCCGGTTGTTGACGTCGATGGTGGCCTGATCCGGATCAGTGCCGACCTCGAAGTACACCGACAGGCTCATGGCGTTGCCGCCGGAGTTGGACTGTTGGTAGATCATCCCCTGCACGCCGTTGATCGACTGCTCCAGAGGGGCGGCCACGGTTTCGGCGATCACCTGCGCGCTAGCGCCAGCATAGCCGGCACTGACCGACACTTGCGGCGGCAAAATCTGCGGATACTGGGCAATGGGTAGGGCGCGCATGGCCATCAAGCCGGCCAGCACGATGATGATCGAGATGACCGCGGCAAATACCGGCCGGTCGATAAAGAAGCGTGAGATCACCTGGAGCGCTCCTTAGGATGGGCTGGCGGCTGGGGCAACAACTTTTACCGGGGTATCCGGACGGATCTTGGGCAAGCCTTCGACGATCACTCGCTCACCGACACTGACCCCCGAAACGATCACCCAACGACCGTTGGCGGTGCGTCCGGTGGTGACCTGACGCATGCGCGCTATACCGCCAGCATCCACCACGTACACAAAGGTGCCTGCGGGACCTTGAGCAATCGCCCGCTCAGGCAGCGTCATGGCATTGGGCAGGCTTAGGCCTTTGATTTGTACGCGGACGAACTGACCCGGTAACAGCTTTTGCTCCGGGTTGGGCACCACAGCGCGAGCGCTGACCGTACCGGTGCCCCGGTCCACCAGGCTGCCGGTAAAGTCTACTTTGCCTTCCAGCGGGTAAATACTGTTGTCACCGAGGGTAATTCGCACACTCATCTTGCCGTCTTCAGGCAGGACCAAACTGCCGTTCTGCAGACTACTGCGCACACTCTCTACATCGGAGTCCGGGGCGGCAAAGTTGACATAAATCGGGTCCAGCTGGGTGATATTGCTCAGCAAGCTGGCATTCGGATCGCCAGCCACCATCAGGCTGCCTTCGGACACGGTTTCCTGACTGGTGATACCCGAAATAGGTGCTTTCACCGTGGTGTAATCAAGGTCAATCTGCTTGGACAGCACCTCGGCCTCAGCGGCCTGGATATTGGCTTTGCTCTGCTCGTAATTGGACACCGCATTGTCCAGCTCACTCTCGCTGGCATAGCCTTTTTTTTGCAGCTCGCGGATGCGTTTGAGGTCGCGATCGGTCTGCCGAAAACGCGCTTGTTCCTGCGCCAGCGCGCCCTTGGCCCGGCTCAAAGCAGCCTGATAGATACGCGGGTCTATGCGGAACATCACCTGACCTTTATCGACCTGGCTACCTTCTAGGTAGGTGCGTTCCTGCAGGATGCCACTGACCTGAGCACGCACCTGCACCTCGCGAAAGCCCGCCGTGCGTGCGGAGTATTCCAGCTCCAGAGGCAACGATTCAGCCTTGACGGTTTCCACCACCACCTCAGGTGCTGGGGGGGCATCAGCGGCGAACAGCGGAACGGCCAGTGCAGCCAGCAATAAGGCACCGGCAACAACTGGCAGACGACGGGGAAAAAACATGGGTGTCTCCGAAAAAACGCAAGGCGCAACGTTTGAGGCCGGCAATGCTAGTTACATACACAAGTGTTTGTAAATAGAATATTACCCTTAACTTCTCTACACTTTGCCCTTGAGCCTAGCCAGAAATACCCCCGCCGCCATGCGCCGAACCAAAGAACAAGCCGAGAAAACCCGGATTGCCATCCTTGAGGCCGCTGAGACGCTGTTTCTGGAAAAAGGCGTGGCCCACACCAGCCTGGAGCATATCGCCCGGCATGCCGGGGTCACGCGCGGCGCGGTGTATTGGCACTTCGCCAACAAGGCTCATCTGTTTAACGCCATGCTCAGTCAAGTGCGCCTACCGCCCGAACAACTGGCCGAGCGCATGCGCGGTTGCCCGGAAGATGATCCGCTGTTGACCCTGCGCGAGTTATGTATCGATGCAATCGCCAACCTGGCGCGCGATCAACAAAAGCGCCGCATCTTCACCATCCTGCTGCGCCGCTGTGAATTCACCGCAGAGCTGCGTGAGGCCGAAGCGCGCCACGCAGCCTTTATTAATCTGTTTATCGAACTCTGCGAGCAGCAGTTCAACGCTGTTTCGGTCAAGCCGCGGCTGCACGAAGGCATTAGTCCGCGCCTGGCCGCACGGACCGTGCATGCGCTACTGGTCGGCCTGTTCCACGACTGGCTGCGCGACTCGCAGCTGTTCGACCCGCTAAGCGACACCGCGCCGATGGTCGATGCCTGCTTTCGTGGGTTGGTTCGCGACTGGCCCAGCGCCGCAGCACTTACGCCAGGCTAACGCCGTAGCCCTGCTCAACGATTGCAACCATCAGCTGATCCACTGACATACGACTGCTTACCCGCACCTCGCCACCCGGAAACTTGACCTTGACCTCAGCCGCCGGGTCACAGGCCAACAGCGCCTCGGTAATCGTCTTGACGCACTGCTGGCAGGTCATGCCATCGACCCGGAATGCGTGAACCTGAGACACCTGCATAAACAACCTCCTGAATAAATAAGCCGCCATGGTAAACGGATAGCTGACTGTTGGCCTTGCCATAAGGATAGGGTCAAGTGATAAAAGGGCTTGACCTTGCCAACATGGCAAGGTTGATCCTATACCGAATCTCAATGGAGGAGCGTCCATGTCCAGCCTTACCACTTTCGATCTGCCAATCAGCGGCATGACCTGCGCCAGCTGCGCCGGGCGGGTTGAGCGTGCCTTAAACAACGTGGCCAACGTGGCCCGCGTCAGTGTCAACCTGGCCAATGAACACGCGCGCATCGAGGCGCCTGCCGATAGCCTGGAACAATTGGTCGCGGCCGTCAGCGACGCAGGCTATCAAGTACCCCGCGAGCGCCTAGAGCTGGCCATCAGTGGCATGACCTGCGCCAGTTGTGCGGGCCGCATCGAACGCGCTTTGGCGCAACAACCTGGCGTGCTCGCGGTCAGCGTCAACCTGGCCACTGAACGGGCACAGCTGCAGGTGCTGCGCGGCAGTGACAACAACGCCCTGCTACAGGCCGTCAGCCACGCGGGGTATCAGGCCAGCAGGATCGGCGACCCACAGACCAGCCAAGCCACGGCGGCAAAGCAACTGCAGCGCGAACGCTGGGCGCTGCTGCTGGCCATCGTACTGACCCTACCGCTGGTTGTGCCCATGCTCGCCGAACCCTTCGGCCTGCACTGGATGCTGCCGGCCTGGGTGCAGTTCGCCCTGGCCACGCCGGTGCAATTTATCTTCGGTGCACGCTTCTATCGCGCCGCCTGGAGTGCCCTGCTCGCCGGCGCAGGCAACATGGATCAACTGGTCGCTATCGGCACCAGCGCCGCCTATGGCCTGAGTTTGTATCAGTGGGCAGCGACCCCGGCCGGCAGCATGCCGCACCTGTATTTCGAAGCCTCAGCGGTGATCATCAGCCTGATCCTGCTCGGCAAATACTTAGAAAGCCGCGCCAAACGCCAGACCAGCAGCGCCATCCGCGCCTTGCAGGCCTTACGTCCGGAGCGCGCGCTGCGTCTGCGCGATGGCGTCGAGCAGTGGGTGGCGCTGGGCGAGCTGCAACTGGGCGACGCCATAGTCGTTAAGCCTGGCGAGCGCTTCCCGGTGGACGGGCGAGTAGCGCAAGGCCAGAGCCATGCAGACGAGGCACTGATCAGCGGCGAGAGCCTGCCGCAACCCAAACAACTTGGAGACACGGTCACCGCCGGGGCGATCAACGGCGAAGGTCGCCTGCTGATCGAAACCACCGCCCTCGGCGCTGAAACCGTGCTGTCGCGGATTATTCGCCTGGTCGAAGACGCTCAGGCGGCCAAGGCGCCGATCCAAAAACTGGTGGATAAAGTCAGCCAGATTTTCGTCCCCAGTGTGTTGCTGATCGCCCTGGCCACCTTGATTACCTGGCTAGCGCTCGGCGCCAGCATTGAAACCGCCCTGCTGAATGCCGTGGCAGTGTTGGTCATCGCCTGCCCGTGCGCCCTCGGCTTAGCCACGCCCACCGCGATCATGGCCGGCACCGGCGTGGCAGCACGCCACGGTATTCTGATCAAGGATGCCGAAGCCCTGGAGGTCGCTCACTCAGTCAGCCTGGTGGCCTTCGACAAGACGGGAACGCTGACCTCCGGCTCGCCGCGTATCGCCCACCTGCAAGCCGTCGACGGCGACACCACGCAATTGCTGCACTTGGCCGGTGCTCTGCAGCGCGGCAGCGAACACCCGCTGGCCAAAGCCGTACTCGACCAGTGCGCGCAACAGCAGCTGACACTTGCCGACGTCAGCGACAGCAAACCCGCCCGGGCGGATTGCTGGGAAAATTGGCGAGCGAGAGCTGGCCTTGGGCAACAAAAGGCTGCTGGAAGACCACTGGCTACAGAATCAGATGTTGATCGCGCAAGCACTGGCCTGGGAAGCCGAAGGTCGCACTCTGTCCTGGCTTATAGAAGTAGCCCCAAGCCCACAGGTACTGGGTCTGTTTGCCTTCGGCGACACCCTCAAGGAGGGCGCGGTAGAGGCCATCGCCGCACTGACGGCCCAAGGTATCGACAGCCACCTGATCAGTGGCGATAACAAAGGCAGCGTCAATGCCGTGGCACAGGCCCTCGGTATTACCGCCGCCCACGCTGAAGTACTGCCGGCGAACAAGGCCGAGATCATCACGGCACTGAAGAAACACGCGGTGGTGGCCATGGTCGGCGACGGCATCAACGATGCGCCGGCGCTGGCTGCCGCTGATGTGGGTATTGCCATGGGCAGCGGCACCGATGTGGCCATGCACGCCGCCGGCATCACCCTGATGCGCGGCGACCCACGGCTGGTGGCCGACGCGCTGGACATCAGCAAACGCACCTACAACAAGATCCGCCAGAACCTGTTCTGGGCCTTCGCCTACAACCTAATTGGCATTCCGTTGGCGGCCGCTGGCCTGCTCAACCCGATGCTGGCCGGCGCAGCCATGGCGCTGTCCAGCGTTAGCGTGGTGAGCAATGCCTTGCTGCTGAAAACCTGGAAACCCAAGGATCGCAGTTAACAGACCGTCGGATGGGTTGGGCGCAAGCAGATTAACTGCTAGCCACTAAAGCCGAACGCCGTAACCCATCATCGTTATTCGCCAACCCAGGCAAATTTGGAGTCCCCATGAATATCGGGCAAGCGGCAAAGAAGAGCGGACTCAGCGCCAAGATGATCCGTTATTACGAAAGCATCGACCTGCTGCCAGCCGCTGGCCGCACGGACAGTGGCTACCGCCAGTACAGCGCGCGGGACCTGCACCGCCTGGCCTTTATCAAGCGCTCTCGCGATCTCGGTTTCCCCCTCGCCGAAGTCAGCCAACTGCTGGCCCTGTGGCAGGACCGTGAGCGCGCCAGTGCGGATGTCAAAGCCCTGGCCGCCACTCATATCCGCGAGCTGGAGCGCAAGATCAGCGAACTCAGCGGCCTGCGCGACACCCTCAAAGAGTTGATGGACAACTGCCAGGGCAACGACCGGCCGGACTGCCCGATCCTCAAGGACCTGGAGTCCGGCTGCGGTCATTGAAAATGGGGCGTTCGTAGGGTGGATGACGCTTCACCCATCCACCCATTGCGGCCCGCTGGTGGATGAAAAGAGCGCCAGCTACGCGCCCCGATCCACCCTACAACACCTGCTGTAACGCCCGGCAATCCACCGCAAAATGATCGCTCAGCTCTGGCCAAGGGTTTTCCGCCAGGTTGACCAACACGCTGCGCGCACCAGCAGCGCGAGCGCATTCCAGGTCGAAGCGGTAATCGCCGACCATCACCAGCTCGCTGGGCGCCACCTGCCAGGCCTTGGCGAAATGCAGCAGACCGCCCGGGTCAGGCTTGGGCGGCGCTTCATCACGGCCGATGACATCGGCGACGGCAAAGCAGTCATCCAAGCCAATCGCGCGCAAGGTCAACAGCGCCAGTTCATGGGCATTGCGCGTGAGGATGCCGAGGCGGCAACCACGCTCGCGCAACGTGCGTACCAGCGCAATCGCACCGGGTGCCGGCTCAGACGCCAGCGCCAATTCGCGCTCATGCGCCAGTAGCCAGGCGTGCTTAGCGGCGGCCACATCCTCGGGCAACGCAGCCAAATAACCGAGAATGTCCTCGGCCAGGGGAATATCCAGGGCGCGCTTGATCGCCTCGAAGTCGTGAACGGCCAGGGTTAGGGTGCCGTCCATGTCAAACACCCAGTGCCGTCGGCTCGCCAGGGTCATTTCCAATCTTCCCGCACGCGGGTCAGGCCTTCCTGCGCCACCGAGGCGACCAACTGGCCCTGACGGTTGAAAATACTGCCACGGGCAAAACCCCGGGCATTGCCAGACCAGGGGCTGTCCATGCTGTACAGCAGCCAGTCGTCCATGCGCAGATCCGCATGGAACCACAGGGAATGATCGAGGCTGGCCACCTGCATGAATTTTTGGAATACCGAGACACCATGGGGCTGCATTGAGGTGGTCAGCAGGTTGAAGTCACTGGCATACGCCAGCAACAGCTTGTGCAGTTGCGGCTCATCAGGCAACTCGCCGGCAGCGCGAAACCACACGTGCTTGACCGGCTCGCAGGGTTTCGGCGCGAATGGGTTGATCAGCGTCACCGGGCGAATCTCGATGGGCTTATCGCTGGTGGCACGCTCGCGCATACGCTCAGGGATCATCGCCGCCACCATGCGCGACAACTCAGTCTCTGACTTCAGCGCTTCCGGCCCTGGTACTTCAGGCATCAGGTTCTGGTGATGAATGCCTTCTTCAACGAACTGAAAGGACGCGCCGCAGGTAAAAATTGGCTTGCCCTTCTGGATCGCCGTCACCCGCCGCGTGCTGAAACTGCCGCCATCGCGCACCCGTTCGACCTGATAGACCACCGGCAGCGAGACATCACCAGGGCGCAGAAAGTAGCCGTGCATCGAGTGCACGTGGCGCTCGGCATCCACCGTCTGGCTGGCCGCCGAGACGCACTGGCCGAGCACCTGACCACCAAACAACTGACGAAAGCCGAGGTCCTGGCTGACGCCGCGAAATAGATTCTCTTCGATGGTTTCCAGGGTCAGCAGAGCGACCAACTGATTCAACACCTGACTCATGCATGCTCTCCGGTTAACGCTGAAGGGAGCGAGATGGTAAAGACTTCGCCGCAGTTTGTCGGCTTATCTAAACGATCAATGCGGACAATAATGGCAGCATTCTAGCCAACTGGCAGCCAGGCTTGAGCCTTGCGCTGCCCTGCCGCCATACTCCAGGCTCATCCGCACGAGCTTGACCCCATGCGCCTGCCATTGGTCTACCACGACGATTACAGCCCGCCCTTCCCGGCCAATCATCGCTTCCCCATGGAGAAATTCCGCCTGCTGCGCGATCACCTGGTGGACAGCGGGCTGTGTGCGGACACCGACCTGCTGCGCCCCGAGTTATGCCCAACCGAGGTGTTGGCCCTGGCCCATTGCCCAGCCTATATCGAACGCTTTGCCAGCGGCGCATTGGCCTATGAAGAGCAGCGCCGTCTCGGCCTACCTTGGAGTCCAGCCCTGGCGCAGCGCACCATTCGCGCAGTGGGTGGCTCGCTGCTCGCCGCCGAGCAAGCCTTGCAGCATGGTCTGGCTTGCCACCTGGCTGGCGGCACTCACCACGCCCACTATGACCATCCGGCCGGCTTCTGCATCTTCAATGACTTGGCGGTGATCAGTCAGTACCTGCTGCAAAGCGGCAAGGCTCAACGCGTGCTGATCTTCGACTGCGACGTGCACCAGGGTGACGGCACCGCGCGCCTGCTAGAGAACACCCCGGACGCGATTACCGTGTCGCTGCACTGCGAAAAGAACTACCCCGCGCGCAAGGCGCACAGCGATTGGGACATCCCCCTGCCCAACGGCATGGGCGACGCCGACTACCTGAAGGTGGTAGATGACACCCTGAACTACCTGCTGCCGTTGTATCAGCCGGATATCGTGCTCTATGACGCCGGCGTCGATGTGCACCAGCACGATGCCCTCGGCTACCTCAACCTTAGCGATGCCGGTATCGCCGCCCGCGATGAAGCCGTACTCAACCATTGCCTGGGCCGCGATATCCCGGTGGTCGGGGTGATTGGCGGCGGCTACGACAAGGACCGCGCAGCGCTGGCGCGCCGGCACGGGATACTGCATCACAGCGCTGACCGGGTGTGGCGGGAACTAGGCTTGGGCAGCGCCTCTTAACAACGAGCGCGGACTAACCAGGCTGGACGCGAAAACCATCCAGCAAGCTGGCCATGTCATCGGCGAGCGCGGCAATCTGCTCATCCGGCACATCACGCGTGGCAAAGGCGCGCAGGCCCATAATTTGTGCCTGCAGTAGCCGCGCTAAACGGGCACAGTCAACCTCCGCGCGCAACTCCCCCGCCGCTTTCGCCTGCGTCAAGGCTTCGCACAGGCGCGCTTCAATCATCGCCAGCATGGCATCCACTTTCGCCAGCAGAGCGGCATCTTCGGCATTCACTTCAAGCAGGGTTTTAATCAACATGCAAGCCTGCGCCGGCGCTTGTGCAGCGCCCATACAACAGCCCGCAAGTGCATGTAGGTAGCGCTGCAGCCCCTCGATAACACTCGGCGCGCTGTCGAGTATTTGACGAAAATCCTCACCGCTGCGCGCGGCATAGGCGTCCAGCGCCTCGCTAAACAAGCCGCTTTTGCTGCCAAAGGTGGCGTAGAGGCTGCCCGGGCGCATGTCCAACGCCTCCTCGATATGCTTCATCGAGGAGGCGTAATAACCCCGCGACCAAAACAACTCGACAGCTCTTTGCAGAGCCACTGGTCGATCGAAACGTGCAGTGCGAGCCATCATCAGTTCTCGGATAAAAGTGGCAGTCTAACCGCCAGAGTGATTATTGAATGATCGCTCAATTTTTACTTGATTGTCTAAAAAACTTCCATTAGGGTGGGCACCTAGTTATTGAGCAATCACTCAAATAAGGATCTCCACCATGACCGCTTTCATTCTGCACGATCAAAACAGCGCACCCGAGGCAGCCAAGCCACTGCTGGAGAAATCAAAGAAAGCCTTTGGCCGAGTACCCGGCTTGCACGCGGTGATGGCCGAATCGCCTGAGCTACTCAACGGCTACCAAGTGCTGCATGGTTTGTTCCTCGACAGCAGTTTTGACGCCGACGAAAAAACCGTGGTCTGGCAGACCATCAACGTCGAACACGCTTGCCACTACTGTGTACCTGCGCACACCGGCATCGCCAAGGCGATGAAAGTGTCAGACGAGATCAACAATGCCCTGCGTGATGAGACGCCGCTGCCAACGCCTAAACTGGAAGCCTTGCGTGACTTCACCCTGGCCATGGTGCGCCAGCGCGGCGAGCTTAAGGCCGCGCAATTAGACGCGTTCTACGCCGCCGGTTACAGCCAACAAAATGTACTGGAAGTGATTCTCGGCCTGAGCCAGAAAGTCATGAGCAACTACACCAATCACATCGCGCAAACTCCGGTTGATCAAGCCTTCCAGGTATTTGCTTGGGAAAAGAAGTAATTCGATGATGACCCAGGCACCTGCCGGTACGCGGCAGTTGCCTGGTCTACTCTGACGCTCTCATTCTTCGCAGACAGTGGATGGCCTTAATGAACGCTGCAGTGGCATTTGATATCTACGGCACGCTGATCGACACCCAAGCGGTGCTCACTCGCCTGAGTGAATTAGTCGGTGACAAAGCCCCTGCGGTGTCCCAGCTGTGGCGGCAAAAACAGCTGGAATACAGCTTCCGCCGAGGATTGATGGGCGATTACTGCGACTTCTCAGTTTGCACCCGTCAAGCCTTACTGTTTGCCTGCCGCCAACAGCAAGTAGACATCAGCGCTGCCGCCGTTGAGCAAGCCATGCAGGCCTACGCCGAACTAGATGCTTTTACCGATGTACCAGCTGGCCTGCAAGCTCTGCAACAACAGGGTATACCGCTCTATGCATTCTCCAATGGCAGCCGTGCGGCCGTGCAGCACTTACTCAAGCGCGCCGGCATCGCTGACTCTTTTACTGGTGTGATCAGCGTCGAAGACGTGCGTTCGTTCAAGCCCGACCCCAAGGTTTATCAACACCTGGTGAACAGCTGCGGCGTAACGGCCAATGAGGTCTGCCTCGTCTCATCGAACTCGTTCGACATTCTCGGCGCTGCTCATGCTGGCCTGCGCACAGCTTGGTTGCGTCGCGACCCACAAACAATCTTCGACCCCTGGGATATTCAGCCCGACATCCTTCTCGACGACTTCAGCGCGTTGGCCAGCCAGATAAGCGCAGCCAATTAACGACGCGTCGCTAACCCTACCCTTCACCCATTGCCATGGCCTAACAACGACTGGCATTCGGAGCTACTGATGAAACACATTTCCTTGTTATTGCTGCGTATCTCGCTGGGCTGGCTGCTGGTTATCTGGGGCGCCGACAAAGTGTTCAATGTTGAACACGGTCTGGCCGTGGCCAATAAGTTCTACTTTGGCTTCCTCGCGACAGAAAGTGCATTGCAGGTCGCCGGCGTGCTGCAGATCCTTATCGGACTGGCCGTGGTGGTGGGCTTTGCGCGCCGCTGGGTATATCCCATTCAAGTGCTGCTCAACGGTGCTTCATTGTTGGCGGTGTTCAAATCGGTAGTGGATCCATGGGGCTGGGTGTTAACTGGCACCAACGCGCTGTTCTATCCATCGTTGATCATCTTCGCCGCCAGCTTGCTGCTGATTGCTTTTCGTGAGGAAGACACCTGGGTGCTGGATAAGCGCTAAACGGCTTTTATACGTCGCTTGGCGAGCCAGCCGACGGCGTCGCTTTGGCGCTCCCCGCGCGGCTGTGTTTAGATGGCTCGCCGCCAACCCCATGCATGACTTATGAGCACTCGAACCCTACTGCTGACTGCCCTGGCCATGCTGGCCTTTGCCAGCAACTCACTGCTGTGTCGGTTGGCGCTGCGTGAAACCGACATCGATGCGGCGAGCTTTACCAGTCTGCGCATCCTCGCTGGCGCGTTAACACTGTGGTTGCTCCTGCGCGTGCGCCTGGCCAACCGCATCAGCGCTGGCAGCTGGCCTGCCGCTACCGCGCTGTTTGTTTACGCGGCAGGGTTTTCTTTCGCCTATATCAACCTGGATACGGGTGCGGGGGCTTTGATCCTGTTCGGCGCGGTGCAACTGAGCATGCTCACCTGGGGCTTTTATCACGGCGAGCGTATGAGTTTCATGGCTTGCAGCGGGCTAATGCTGGCGTTCACGGGGCTACTCGTGCTGCTATTGCCCGGCGCCAGTAAGCCGCCTAGCGGCGCCGCACTGCTGATGCTTGTGGCTGGCGTCGCCTGGGGTATTTATTCGCTGATTGGGCGCGGGGTAAAGGATCCGCTGGCGAGCACAGCAGGAAATTTTCTGCGGGCCGTGCCGATGGCGCTGCTGCTCAGCGTGTTGTTACTGGGCCAGTTCAGCTGGGACATGCAGGGGATACTGTACGCGCTACTCTCTGGCGCGCTGACCTCCGGTGTCGGCTATGCCATCTGGTACACCGCACTGCGCGGCCTGCAATCTTTGCAGGCCGCCTCGGTGCAACTCAGTGTGCCGATCATCGCGGCACTTGCTGGCAGCCTGCTGCTGGATGAGGCGCTGAGTGTGCGCCTGCTGATCAGTGCGGCGGCCGTGCTCGGCGGCATCGCTCTGGTCCTTAGCGCCCGGCAGCGAAGCACGAATGCCGCGCCAGCCCCACGCTGAGCAAGCCTGCCAATCACCGCCCCAGCAACACCTGATTCAGCGCTTTTTCCAGAGTCGCCACCGTACGGTCGACGTTGCCCAGTTTATCCAGCCCGAACAAGCCGAGGCGGAAGGTCTGGAAATCCGCTGGCTCGTCGCATTGCAGTGGGACGCCGGCGGCGATCTGCAGCCCTAGGGCGGCGAACTTGCTGCCGTTTTTGATCTGCGCATCGTCGGTGTAGCACACCACCACACCAGGGGCCTCGAAGCCCTGCGCGGCGACGCTTTTAAAGCCTTTGCGGGCCAGCATGGCGCGCACCCGATCGCCCAGCGTTTGCTGCTGCTCGCGCACGGTGGCAAAACCGATGGTCTTGGCTTCCTGCATGGCATCGCGAAAACGCGCCAAGGCATCACTGGGCATGGTGGCGTGATACGCGTGGCCGCCCTGCTCGTAGGCCTGCATGATCTGCCGCCATTTTTTCAGATCGCAGGCAAAGCTGGTGCTCTGGGTCGCTTCGACGCGGGCCTGAGCCGCCTCACTGAGCATCACCAAGGCGCAGCAAGGTGATGCGCTCCAGCCTTTTTGCGGGGCGCTGATCAGCACGTCGATGCCGCAGGCCTGCATATCCACCCACAGGGTGCCGGAGGCGATGCAGTCGAGCACAAACAAGCCACCAACGGCATGCACGGCATCCGCCACGGCGCGCAGGTAGCCATCGGGCAGAATAATCCCGGCGGAGGTTTCCACATGCGGCGCGAAGACCACTTGAGGTTTTTCGGCGGCGATGGTCGCCAGTACATCCGTCAGTGGCGGCGGGCTAAAGGCCGCCTGGCTGCCCTCGGCGATCGGCCGGGCCTTGAGCACCAGCGACTCGGAGGGGATTTGGCCCATCTCGAAAATCTGCGTCCAGCGGTAACTGAACCAGCCATTACGAATCACCAGGCACTTCTGCCCAGTGGCCAACTGCCGTGCTACCGCCTCCATACCATAGGTGCCGCTACCGGGCACGACGACCACAGCATGGGCGTTGTAGACCTGTTTCAGGGTGCTGGAAATATCCTTCATCACACCCTGGAACGACTGCGACATATGGTTGAGTGAGCGATCGGTATAGACCACCGAGTACTCGAGCAGGCCGTCTGGATCGACGCTGGGGTAGAGGTCAGACATACAGGGCTCCATTCAAAAAACGCTTGCCTCGACCCTGCCCGAAGCCAGAGCAAATAACAAGGCCGTGGCCCGCTCGGGTAGAATGCGCAGCCACCCCCCCAGCCTGCCGATCCAGCCATGCCCACGACCGCCCAACAGCCTGCTCCCCGCGTTGCCATTATCGGCGGCGGCCCCGCCGGGCTGATGGCCGCCGAAGTGCTGGCCCAAGGCGGCGTGCAGGTGGAGCTGTATGACGGCATGCCATCGGTGGGCCGTAAGTTTCTCCTGGCCGGGGTCGGCGGCATGAACATCACCCACTCCGAGGCTAAGCCTGCCTTTGTCGCTCGTTATGCTGAGCGCCAGAGTGAGGTAGCCGAGCTGCTGCAAGACTTCGATGCCGATGCCCTGCGCGCCTGGATTCACGATCTGGGCATCGACACCTTTGTCGGCACCTCAGGCCGGGTGTTCCCCACCGATATGAAAGCGGCGCCACTGCTGCGCGCCTGGCTCAAGCGCTTGCGCGAGTTGGGTGTGCAGATCCACACACGCCATCGCTGGCTGGGGTGGGATAAAGACGGTGCGCTGCGGATTAACTCGCCAGCCGGCGAACAGCGCGTGACGCCCGACGCCACCCTGCTCGCTCTGGGCGGCGGGAGCTGGGCACGCCTCGGTTCGGACGGCACCTGGGTAGCGCTGCTTGAGGCACATGGCGTGCAGATCGCGCCCTTGCAGGCCAGTAACTGCGGTTTCAATGTCGCCGCCTGGAGTCCATTTCTGCGCGATAAATTCGCCGGCGCACCGCTGAAGAATGTCAGCCTCAGCCTGCCGGGTGCGACGCCGCGCCTGGGCGAGTTCATCCTCACGGCTAGCGGCCTCGAAGGCAGCCTGGTGTATGCGTTGTCGGCCGCTATCCGCGAAACCATCAACCAGTACGGTAGCGCGACCGTATACCTTGATCTGCTGCCACAAACACCGTTGAGCAAGCTGCACACTGCCTTGGGCAAGCCGCGCGGCTCCCAGTCGATGGCCAAGCACCTGCACCGCCAGGCTGGCATCGATGGGGTCAAGGCGGCGCTGCTGCGCGAACTGGCCAGCGCTGATGCGTTCAACGATCCGTCGCAACTGGCAGGCGCGATAAAGGCCCTGCCTATCACCCTGCGCACGCCACGCCCGCTGGATGAGGCGATCAGCACGGCCGGCGGCGTACCCTTCGAGCAGCTGACCGCGCAGCTGATGCTCAAGCAACTGCCCGGCACCTTCTGCGCGGGGGAAATGCTCGACTGGGAAGCGCCCACCGGGGGCTACCTGCTGACCGCCTGCTTTGCCAGCGGTCGCAGCGCCGCCAGGGGCATCCTTGAGTGGTTAACGGCAAAGGCGCAATAAGGTCGCAGCGGCCAGAACACGCCTGAGGCTATTTAACGAATTTCCCGGGCTTGCCGGCTTTGCCGGCAAAACTCGGCACCTTGCGCACCGCCTTGACCGCCGGGGCAGCCGGTTCGTCAGCTTCCATCCAACGCCCTAGGCTGCCGCCTTTGCCGCCGCCGACCACTTTAGGTTTCTTCGCCTTCTTCGACTTTTTCACCACCTGCCCGCCTGGCAGCGTCTGCGGTACGCGGTGATCGGGAATGAAGTCCGGCTCGTCGATACGCTGCAGCACTTGCTGGGTCAGGGTTTCGATGGCCGACAAGAGCTGCACTTCGTCGGCGCAGACCAGTGACACCGCCTGCCCTAGCGCGCCGGCACGCCCAGTACGGCCGATGCGGTGCACATAATCCTCGGCGACGGTGGGCAGGTCGAAATTCACCACCAACGGCATGTCGTCAATATCCAGGCCACGGGCCGCCACATCGGTGGCCACCAGCACCTTGACCTCACCGTCCTTGAAGCGCTGCAAAGCCCGCTGCCGCGTGGCTTGAGGCTTGTCGCCATGGATCGCATCGGCACTGATACCGTGGCGCTGCAGTTCGCCTTCCAGCTCATCGACCCCCTTACGGGTTTTCACGAAGACCAACGCCTGGCTCCAACGTTTGGCCTGATACAAGTGCAAAAACAGCTCACTCTTACGCTTCTTGTCCACCGGAATCAGCCACTGCTTAACCGACTTGGCCGCCGCATTGCGTGGGCTGACCTCGATGGACAGTGGATCATTGAGCATCTCGCCCGCCATATCGCGGATGGCATCGGAGAAGGTCGCGGAAAACAGTAGCGTCTGGCGCTTTTTCGGCAGCACGCGGAACACATTTTCCAGCTCGCTGGCAAAGCCCAGGTCGAGCATGCGGTCGGCTTCGTCGAGCACTAACGTCTGCACCTGATTGAACTTGACCGCTTTCTGCCGGTACAGATCGAGCAAACGACCTGGCGTGGCCACCAGCACGTCCACGCCTTTGCGCAGCTTCATCATTTGCGGATTGATGCTAACCCCGCCATACGCGGCAAAACTGCGCAGCGGCAGGTGCTGGCCATAGGTGATAAAGCTTTGCAGCACCTGCTCGGCCAGCTCACGTGTCGGCACCAATACTAGGGCGCGCACCGAATTACTCGCCACCTCTGGCCCTTCCATCATCAGCCGCTGCAGCACCGGCAGAGCAAAGCCGGCGGTCTTACCGGTACCCGTCTGCGCAGCAGCCATCAAGTCGCGGCCCTGGAGGATCGGCACAATGGCCTGCGCCTGCACAGCAGTGGGGGTTTTGTAGTCGAGGCTGTCGAGGGTACGCAGTAGAGGCTCGATCAGGCCGAGGGAGGCAAACGTCATAGGGCTAACCGCTGAAATAAGTCGATGGCGCAGAGTTTATCCTGCTTGGCTGGTCCGCACCTTGATCTTGCATGAGTCAGCTAGCTGGCGATGCGCTTGCTCGTATGGATCGCCAGCAAGCTGGCTCCTAAAGATTCTTCGCCACACTCAAGGTTTGTGCGGGCGCGCGAGAAACTCATGGGACTGCATTTCCAGCAAGCGACTCAGGGTGCGCTGGAATTCGAAGGTCAGACGACCGCCGGTATAGAGGTCTTTTAGCTCCACTTCAGCCGAGATGATCAGCTTGACGTTGCGATCGTAGAACTCGTCCACCAGGTTGATAAAGCGCCGCGCCATGTCGTCCTTGGCGGTGCTCATCTGCTCAACATTGGCCAGCAATACGGCGTGGAAGATCTTGCCCAGTTCGATGTAATCGTTCTGGCTGCGCGGGCCATCGCACAGCTCACGAAAATCGAACCAGGCCACGTCGCCGCCGACCTTGCGCGCTGTGATGGCGCGATTTTCGATCATCAACGGCTCATTTTCCTGCACCTCGCAGTGCTCGGGTAACAGGCTGACGAAGCTCTTCTGCAGGCTTTCCTCGGCGGCGGCATCCAGAGGCCAGTGGAACAGTTCCGCTTGCTCTAGGGCGCGCAGGCGATAGTCGATGCCGCTGTCGACATTGACGATCTCGGTGTGCTTTTTCAGTAGCTCAATCGCCGGCAGGAAACGTGCACGCTGCAAGCCGTTTTTGTACAGACCATCCGGCACAATATTGGAGGTCGAGACCAGGCTGACGCCGTTCTTGAAGAGCTCTTCGAGCAGGGTGGCGAGGATCATCGCGTCGGTAATGTCGCTGACGAAGAATTCGTCGAAGCAAATCACCCTTGCCTCGTCGGCAAAGCGCTTACCGATTATGGTCAGGGGGTTCTTTTCGCCTTTGAGGGTGCGCATTTCTTCGTGCACACGCTTCATAAAGCGGTGGAAGTGCGTTCGCACCTTGCGCTCGAACGGCAGCGATTCGAAGAAAGTATCGACCAGGTAAGTCTTGCCGCGACCGACACCGCCCCAGAAGTACAAGCCCTTGACCGGCCCCTGTGGCTTTCTGGCAAACAGCTTGCCGAACACACCGGAGGTGCCCTTCTCTGCGGTGACCAGATCGTCATACAGCCGCTGCAAATGGCGCACCGCAGTTTCCTGGGCAGCGTCATGGAAGAATTCCGGGCGTTTGAGGTCAGTTTGGTAGCGCTCAAGGGGAGTCATAATTCGTTAGCCGAGCAAGTAAAACGGGGGCGTCACTGTAGCGACGCCCCCGTGGATTGGCAATCGGCCAGCAGCGCTGGCGGCCGAAAATCCGATTAATTCGCTGCCGCCAGACCCGCAATAGCATCGCGCAGTCGCAGCATGGCGGCCTCCAATTCCTCGGGCTCTTCATATACCGGGCTATCAGCCAGGCACTCCGCATCGAGCCAGAGCGTGAACTGCTGGCCCTCGTCGGCACGCAGTTCCAGCGAGTCGGCACCCTGTGCGATCAGTTGCTGGCTGATAGCCCCTGCGGCCTTGGGATCACTGAAGGACCGCGAGAGCAACAGCTCCTCGCCGTCGGCGGCGAGAAAACGAAAGCGAAAGCTGCCATCTGCATCGCGGAAACTGACGAAACGCGCGCTCTTACCCGCTTTTTTCTTGGCCCCCGCCGCACTGATCGGCTGACTGCGGAACGAGCGCAAGCCAACGGCCTCACGCAACTCACCAAGAAACGGCGTGGCGGTCTTGCGCGCCTTGGTGGCACCGGCCTGGAGGATATCTTCCAAATCCGCCGGTTTCTCGATCAATGCGTGGTAACGCTCACGCGCTTCGCCCAGCTCAGCTTCAAGCAGGTTGACCAGGGCCTGCTTGGCCTCGCCCCAGGCGAGGCCATCTTCCAACGCGGCACGAAAGTCCGCTTGCTGGGTGGGCGCGGCGAACGCCTGGTAAAGGGTGAACAGGTGCGAGCTGCCTGGGTCTTTCGCCTCACCCGGTAGCTTGGAGTCGGTGACGATACGGGCAACCGCGCCCTTAAGCTGCTTGGTACTCGCAAACAGCGGGATGGTATTGTCGTAGCTCTTGCTCATCTTGCGTCCGTCGAGGCCTGGCAGCGTGGCCACGTCTTCCTCGATCACCGCCTCGGGCAGGGTGAATAACTCTTTGCCATTACCGAACAGGTGGTTGAAGCGCTGAGCGATGTCGCGGGCCATTTCCACGTGCTGGATCTGATCACGCCCCACCGGCACTTTGTGCGCGTTGAACATCAAAATGTCCGCCGCCATCAGCACCGGGTAGCTGAACAGGCCCATGGTGATGCCGGCATCCGGGTCTTCACCCTGTTCAACATTCTTGTCTACCGATGCCTTGTAGGCGTGGGCGCGGTTGAGCAAGCCCTTGCCGGCCACGCACGTGAGCAGCCAGCACAGCTCGGGTATCTCGGGAATATCCGACTGGCGATAGAAGGTCGCCTTGTCCACATCCAGACCGCAAGCGAGCCAGGTGGCGGCGATCTCCAGTCGAGAACGCTGGATACGCGCCGGCTCGTCGCACTTGATTAGCGCGTGGTAGTCGGCCAAAAAGTAGAACGAGTCCGCATCGGCGGCGCGACTGGCGACGATGGCCGGGCGAATCGCGCCCGCATAGTTGCCCAAGTGCGGCGTGCCGGTGGTGGTGATGCCGGTAAGGATACGAGTGGTCATGGCGTTCGCTTATTCGGATGAGCGTTTATCAGCGCTGCAGATAGTTCAAAGGCGCGGCAGCAGCAGATCTTTTAGGTCCGTCAGCTTGCCGTGAAAAAAGTGGCCGCATTCTGCCACTTTCAGCAGCTCATGGGCACGCCCGAGTGCCGTTGACCAGGCGTAAACCACCTGGGGATCAATCACTTCGTCGGCTTCTGGCTGAATCAGCAGCAAGGGGCAATTGTTGGCCGCTGGATTAGCCTCGGTTAGGCGCTGCACCGCCGGGGCCACCATAACGAGCTTGTTAACCGTTATGCCTTGGGCTTCCAGGCGAGCACCCAGCGCTGCGGCAACAAAACCACCAAAGGAAAACCCCAACAGGGTTAGCGGTAATTCGGGGTGCTGTGTACGCAGCCAGTGGGCCACGGCTTCGGCGTCGTCGACCTCACCGCTGGTCATATCATGGCTGCCGGCGCTGGTGCCGACGCCGCGGTAATTAAAGCGCAACGTGGCTAGGCCACTGTCGCGGGCGGTGCGCTGCAAGGTAGAAACAACCTTATTCAGCATGGTGCCGCCCTGCTCCGGATTGGGGTGGCAGATCAGCGCCACGCCTCGAGCGTCTGGCGTGTCGAGCCAGAGGGCTTCAAGTTGGCCGCTAGGGCCGACAATCAACAAAGGGGATTCGCGGGTGAGCAACAGGGAACTCCGTGACCTCGCAGAGGGTCGACTCGTCTAGCAGACAGATTGCGCTGCACACATCTCGGCTATACAGCGCAGGTTCGAGCCGTTAACGTAAAGCAAAGCCGTATAGAGA
>JAGGNC010000025.1 GCA_017886405.1 Pseudomonas sp.
GGTCTTTCCGAGCCGCTGGTCGATGCTGCCGGGCAGGTTATCCTGCCGTCTGCCGTGCGTTATCACCCTGATCGTATCGAAGTTGGGGGAGCGGCAAAGCTGCTGCCTCGGATGATCCGCTCAATACCATTCTGTCGGTCAAGCGGCTGATGGGTCGTGGTTTGGCCGACGTTAAACAGCTCGGTGAGCAGCTCCCGTAGCGCTTTGTCGGTGGCGAATCACATATGCCGTTTATCGACACCGTGCAAGGGCCGAAAAGCCCGCTCGAGGTCTCGGCAGATATCCTCAAGGTGCTACGTCAGTCCGGATCAGGTGGTGGCAATTGGCGCGGCGATTCAGGCTGATGCCCTGGCGGGCAACAAGCGTGACGACGGTGAAGCGTTGCTGCTGCTGGATGTGATACCACTGTCGCTCGGCCTAGAGACCATGGGCGGACTGATGGAAAAGGTGATCCCGCGTAATACCACCATTCCCGTGGCGCGCGCTCAGGACTTCACCACCTACAAAGATGGTTAAACGGCCATGATGATTCATGTGCTGCAGGGCGAGCGTGAGCTGATTAGCGATTGCCGTTCTCTGGCGCGCTTCGAGCTGCGCGGTATTCCGCCAATGGTTGCTGGCGCGGCGAAAATCCGTGTGACCTTTCAGGTCGATGCTGATGGTCTGCTCAGCGTGGCAGCGCGTGAGTTGGCCTCGGGTGTTGAGTCCAGTATTCAGGTCAAGCCGTCATACGGGCTGACAGACGGCGAAATCGCCAAAATGCTACGGGATTCATTTAGTTACGCCGGCGACGACAAGATGGCTCGCGTGCTGCCTGAGCAGCAGGTGGATGCTCGGCGTTTGCTTGAAGCGGTCGAAGCCGCGTTGCGGGCTGATGGCGAGCGTTTACTTGAAATGGATGAGCGTCTGGCAATCGATGCGCAGATAAACGTGCTCCGCGAGTTGATGGCTGGCGGTGATGGCTTGGCCATTGCGCAGCAAACAAAACGTTTGACCCGGATGACCGATGTCTTTGCGGTGCGCCGTCTGGATGCCACGGTCAAGGCTGCATTGGCTGGTCGGAGTCTTAATGGGATTGGGGAATAAGCATGCCGCAGATTATTTTTCTGCCCCACGCCGTGTTGTGCCCGGAAGGGCTAGTGGATGAGGCTGACGAGTTGGAAGAGGACTTGCTGGACAGGGCCTGGGGGCTCGAGGCGCAATCGCGTCTTTCATGCCAGGCGCTTGTCGGTGATGAAGAACTGACTGTCGAAATTCCCCAATATTCCCTTAACCACGCCGCTGAAGCGCCGCACTGATTCAAGGAGCCGTTATGAGTCTGAAGTGGGCTGATGTGTTGGAGATTTCGATCCAGCTGGCTGAGTCAAAGCCGGACGTAGATCCGCGTTACGTAAACTTTGTCGATTTGCACAAGTGGATTTTGGCCCTGCCGGAATTCAGTGACGATCCGGCGCGCGGTGGCGAAAAGGTACTTGAGGCTATTCAGGCCACTTGGATCGAAGAGGCCGACTGAGTCAGCTCCGCACGTTGTTAGGTAATCCCTCTAAACCCGCGTATAATCCCCGGTTTTATTTTGCGCTTTAATCACTGTTCCTGGAGTTTCACATGGCTGTTCAACGCACTTTCTCCATCATCAAGCCTGACGCTGTTGCTAAAAACGTTATCGGCGAGATCACCAGCCGTTTCGAAAAAGCCGGCCTGCACGTCGTTGCTTCGAAGATGGTTCAGCTGTCCGAGCGCGAAGCTGCTGGCTTCTACGCTGAGCACAGCGAGCGCGGTTTCTTCAAAGACCTGGTTGCTTTCATGACTTCCGGTCCAGTTATTGTTCAGGTTCTGGAAGGCGAAAACGCTGTTCTGGCCAACCGTGATCTGATGGGCGCTACCAACCCAAAAGACGCTGCTGCCGGCACCATCCGTGCTGATTTTGCCGTTTCCATCGACGAAAACGCTGTTCACGGCTCTGACTCCGAAGCTTCTGCTGCTCGCGAAATCGCTTACTTCTTCGCTTCCACCGAAGTTTGCGCTCGCATTCGCTAAGCGAATTGAGTGAGGGTGAAGCCATGATCGCATCGACCGGAAAAACCAATCTGTTGGGTCTGACCCAGGCAGAAATGGAGCAATTCTTCGAACATATCGGGGAAAAACGTTTCCGCGCCGGTCAGTTGATGAAGTGGATTCACCATTTTGGTGTCGATGATTTCGATGCCATGAGTAACGTCAGCAAGGCCTTGCGCGAAAAGCTCAAGGCCTGCGCTGAAATCCGCGGCCCAGAAGTGGTCAGCGAAGATATTTCCACTGATGGCACGCGCAAGTGGGTTGTGCGGGTGGCGTCAGGCAGTTGCGTTGAAACTGTGTATATCCCCCAAGGCACGCGGGGCACCTTGTGTGTGTCCTCGCAGGCCGGTTGTGCGCTGGATTGCAGTTTCTGCTCGACGGGCAAACAAGGCTTTAATAGTGACCTCACTGCAGCCGAAGTGATCGGACAGGTGTGGATCGCCAATAAGTCGTTTGGCAGCATCCCGGCCAAAGTCGACCGTGCCATTACCAACGTGGTGATGATGGGTATGGGCGAGCCGCTGCTAAACTTCGACAACGTCGTTGCCGCCATGAAAATCATGATGGACGACCTCGGCTATGGCATCTCCAAGCGCAAGGTGACGCTTTCTACCTCTGGCGTGGTGCCGATGATTGATAAGCTTGGCGAGGTCATCGATGTATCGTTGGCCTTGTCGCTGCATGCGCCGAACGATGAGCTGCGCAGCCAGTTGGTGCCGATCAACAAGAAGTACCCGCTGGAGATGTTATTGGCGGCATGTAAGCGCTATGTCTCACGTCTTGGCGAAAAGCGCGTGCTAACTATCGAGTACACCTTGCTAAAGGATGTGAACGATAAGATTGAGCATGCTGAGGAAATGATCGCACTTCTCAAGGAAGTGCCTTGCAAGATCAACCTGATTCCGTTTAATCCATTCCCCCACTCGGGGTACGAACGGCCTAGCAATAATGCTATTCGCCGCTTTCAGGACCTGCTGCACAAAGCAGGTCACAATGTCACTGTACGCACCCCCCGTGGTGAGGACATAGATGCGGCCTGTGGTCAGTTGGTTGGCCAGGTGCTGGACCGTACCCGACGCAGTGAACGTTATATTGCTGTGCGTGAGTTGAGTAGCGAGGCCGAAACGCCGAGTGCCGCCGCCAATCAAACCTGAGGGGAGGATACCCATGACCTTGCGTCCCGCGTTATTGCTGTTGGCCGCTAGTCTGTTAGCCGGTTGTGTCACCACCGGTACCGTTGACCCGATGAAAACCGGTAAGGGCCGCGATGAGGCCCGTGATGCCTATGTTCAACTGGGTATTGGCTACCTGCAGCAAGGCCAGACTGAGCGTGCCAAGGTGCCGCTGAAAAAGGCCTTGGAGCTCGACTCCTCCAATGCCGATGCCCATGCTGCGCTGGCGTTGGTATTCCAGATAGAAATGGAGCCCAAGCTGGCGGATGAGCACTTTCTCAAGGCGCTTTCGCAGCGCCGTGACGATCCTCGCTTGCTCAATAACTACGGCAGTTTTCTGTTCGAGCAGCAGCGTTATCAGGAGGCTTTGGAGCGTTACACTCAAGCGGCCAAGGATAACCTCTACCCTGAACGTTCGCGGGTTTTTGAAAACCTCGGTCTGACCTCGCTGCAGTTGAAACAGCCTGAGCAGGCAAAGGCTTATTTTGAGCGCTCACTGCGCTTGAACAGCCGTCAGCCACGCGCGCTAATGGAGATGGCTCAGTTGTCCTATGCGGATAAGCTTTACGTTCCAGCCCGTGGCTACTATGAGGCCTACCTGGCCTTGGCTCCACAGACTGAGCGCAGCTTGTTGTTAGGCGTGCGATTAGCGAAAATTTTCGAGGAGCGCGACAATGCCGCGAGCCTTGGTTTGCAGCTGAAGCGACTTTATCCGGGCACTCCGGAATACCAGCAATACCTGTCGGAGCAATGATGAAAGCGGTGCATTCTGAAGTACCAGCAGTTCCCCGCATCAATCCGGGTGAGACATTGCGCAAAGCTCGTGAGGGGCGCGGCTGGAGCATTGCTGAGGTTGCTGGCCAGCTTAACCTGACACCCCAGCGTTTAGGTCAAATTGAACAGGGCGCTTTTGACAAGTTGCCAGGGCACACCTTTGCCCGTGGTTATGTGCGCGCATATGCCAAGTTGCTGGAAGTTGATCAGAACCGCTTGGTGATGGAGTTTGATCAGTTCACTGGGAGTGACTCGATTGGCAGCAACGTGCACAGCCTGAGTAAAATCGAGGAACCGGTAAGCTACTCGCAGCGGGTGCTGCGCATGGTCAGTTTCGTGCTGCTGCTGGCCTTGGCCGGTTTGAGCTTCTTCTGGTGGCAAGAGCAGGCTGAGCGACGTGCAGAAGATCTCGCCGCGACCAGTATTGAACATGTTGAAGTGGATGGGGCTGATGGCGCAACCCAGATTCATCCGCTGGATGAGCTAGAAGACCAAGCGTTGCAAGCCGCACAGGTTGACATCGGTTTGGTGCCGCCCTTGCTCAGTAGCAGTGTTACGGCGGTACCAGAATCACCTGCCAGTCTTACCGGTAATGTGACCGCTGAAAGCCGTGAACCCTTAGCTGCGGTTAGCCTGCTTGGCCCCGTAACAGTCACGGCGCCTACAATCGGGGTTGCACCTGCGGTAAATGCTAGCACTCCGTCGGCGCTTGCTATTGTTTCACCTGAGACGACTGTGCCGGCAGCCCCATTGCAGGCGAGCGCTGGAGAAGCAGTGGTCAGTGTGAACTTTACAGCTGATTGCTGGGCGCAGTTGACCGATGCCAATGGCAAGGTGCTGTTCAGTGCTCTTAAGCGCAAGGGCGATAGCCTCCAGCTCGCCGGCAAGGCCCCTTTGGAACTGCGCTTGGGCTATGCCCGTGGCGCCCAGGTCAGTCTGAATGGCCAGCCGGTAGATGTTGCCCCCTTTATTTCCGGGGAAACCGCGCGCGTGATACTGGGTGGGCAGTAATATGCGCTATGAGTCACCGATCAAACGCCGTGTTTCACGGCAAATCTGGGTGGGTTCTGTGCCAGTTGGTGGTGATGCACCCATCGCCGTGCAGAGTATGACCAACAGTGATACCAATGATGTTGCAGCCACTGTGGCGCAGATTCGACGCTTGGAAGATGCTGGCGCTGACATCGTGCGTGTCTCGGTGCCGGATATGGATGCGGCTGAAGCCTTTGGTCGGATCAAGCAGCAGGTGCGTGTACCGCTGGTTGCAGATATCCACTTCGATTACAAGATCGCCTTGCGGGTGGCCGAGCTAGGTGTCGATTGCCTGCGCATTAATCCGGGCAACATAGGCCGTGAAGATCGTGTGCGCGCTGTGGTCGAGGCTGCGCGTGATAGAGGTATCCCGATCCGCATCGGGGTGAATGCCGGTTCGCTGGAAAAGGATCTGCAGAAGAAATATGGCGAACCCACGCCCGAGGCGCTGGTCGAGTCCGCGTTGCGTCATGTCGAGCATCTGGAGCGCCTGAACTTTCCCAACTTCAAGGTCAGCGTGAAAGCTTCCGATGTGTTTATGGCGGTTGCGGCCTATCGCCTGCTGGCCAAGCAGATTGAGCAGCCGCTGCATCTGGGTATCACCGAAGCGGGAGGCCTGCGTTCGGGGACGGTCAAGTCGGCGGTTGGCCTAGGCATGCTGCTGGCTGAAGGCATTGGCGACACCATCCGTATCTCCCTGGCTGCTGATCCGGTGGAGGAAATTAAGGTCGGGTACGACATCCTAAAATCGCTGCGTCTGCGTTCACGGGGCATCAACTTCATCGCCTGCCCGAGTTGCTCGCGGCAGAATTTCGATGTGGTGAAAACCATGAACGAACTGGAACAGCGTGTCGAAGACCTGCTGGTGCCGCTGGATGTGGCCGTGATTGGTTGTGTGGTCAACGGCCCTGGCGAAGCTAAAGAGGCGCATATCGGCCTCACCGGTGGCACGCCCAACCTGATCTATATCGATGGCAAGCCCGCGCTCAAGCTGGGTAATGACAATCTGGTCGATGAGCTGGAAAAGCTGATCCGCCAGAAAGCGGCCGACAAGGTTGCTGCTGACGCTGCGGTTATCGTACGCAGCTAAGACTGCTAAGGAAATGAATTGAGCAAGCCCCTGCAAGCCATCCGTGGCATGAACGATATCCTGCCTGAGCAGACCCCGCTTTGGCGCTATTTTGAAGACGCCGTGGCCAGCCTGTTAGATGGATACGGCTATCGGCAGATGCGCATGCCGATCGTCGAGTTCACTGAGCTGTTCAAGCGCTCGATCGGTGAAGTCACCGATATCGTTGAAAAAGAGATGTATACCTTTGATGATCGCAATGGCGATTCCCTGACGCTGCGGCCGGAAGGCACCGCTGCATGCGTGCGTGCGGTACTCGAACACGGTCTGTCCGGTGGCGGGCAGACCCAGAAGCTCTGGTATATCGGCCCGATGTTCCGTCACGAACGTCCGCAGAAAGGCCGTTACCGCCAGTTTCATCAGATCGGCGTGGAAGTCTTCAACATCGATGGGCCGGATATCGATGCTGAGCTAATCGTGCTGACCTGGCGCTTGTGGGGCCTGCTGGGCATCCGTGATGCGGTGAAGCTTGAGCTCAATAGTCTGGGCACCAGCGCTGCGCGTGCGGTGTACCGCGAGGCGCTGGTCGAGTTTCTGACCGCTCATGCCGATCAGTTGGATGAAGACAGCCGTCGCCGTATGGGCACCAACCCGCTGCGTGTGCTCGACAGCAAATCCCCAGAAACCCAGGCCGTTTTAGTTAATGCGCCTAAGCGGGCGGATTACC
>JAGGNC010000096.1 GCA_017886405.1 Pseudomonas sp.
CTTTTCCATGGCCAAAATAGGCACGGCCAACTGAATCACGGCGGCGCCCTGGCAGGCAGCCGCCAGGTCTGTTTCGCAGCGATCCACCACACCCAGATCAACCGCCCTATGGCGGGACTCTGGGTCCAAATCGACGCCAACCACCTCACTAAAAAGACCCCGCTCGCGCAGCCCCTTGGCAAAGGAGCCACCAATCAGCCCCAGGCCAATAACCACCAAGCGGCCCAGCTTGGGCGCTCCAGATTGCAGCGCAGTAACAGCAGCGGTCGATTCACTCACGCGCTCAGCACCTCTGCCAAGGCGTCGAGGAATCGCGTATTTTCAGCCGGCAAACCAATCGAGACCCTTAAAAAGTTCGGCAGGCCGTAACCCGCTATCGGCCGCACGATCACTCCGGCGCGCAGCAGCGCTTGGTTGATCGCGGCGGTGTCGCGGGCAAAATCCACGGCAATAAAATTAGCCTTGGAGGCGATCCAACTCAGACCCAACCCACGCAAGCCAGCCTCAAGCTGGGCCATGCCGGCATCATTGACTTCACGGCTCTGCACCAGGTATTCGGCATCATCCAACGCCGCGCAGGCCGCAGCCAATGCCAGGCTGTTGACGTTGAACGGCTGACGGACACGATTGAGCACATCGGCAATCGGCGCCGAGCAAACCGCATAGCCGACGCGGAGCGCCGCCAGGCCATAGGCTTTAGAGAACGTGCGCGAGACCAGCAAGTTGTCATAGCGCGCCAGGTACTTGAGGCCGTCTGGCAGCTCATCGCCTTCGGCGTACTCGATGTAGGCCTCATCCAGCACCACCAGGACATTGCCTGGCACGCGAGCGAGAAAACGCTCCAGCGCGTCAGGGCCAAACCAGGTGCCGGTCGGGTTGTTCGGGTTGGCGATAAACACCACACGGGTATTTTCATCGATAGCGGCAAGCATGGCTTCAAGGTCGTGACCGAAGCCCTGCGCCGGCACCACTTTGCCGCGCGCACCTACCGCCTGCGTGGCAATCGGGTAGACGGCAAAGGCGTACTGGCTGAATACCGCATTCAAACCCGGCGCCAAATAAGCGCGGGCGATCAAGTCAAGAATGTCATTGGAGCCATTGCCCAAAGTGACCTGATTGATCTGCACACCGCAACGCGCAGCCAGGCGATTTTTCAGCTCGAAGCCATTGCCATCGGGGTAGCGGGTCAGCTCGGCCAGCTCGGCACGAATCGCCTCAAGTGCCTTGGGGCTTGGACCCAGCGGGTTTTCGTTGCTAGCCAGCTTAACGATGCTGGCCGGATCCAGATCCAGCTCACGCGCCAGCTCACCGACCGGCTTACCCGGCACATAGGGTGACAACTGCTGAACGCCTGGCTGGGCCAAGGCGAGGAAATCGGTCATAACAAAGCCTCACGCTTAAAGCCGCAAGCCCCAAGTACAGCTAGGCGTTGATACGCGTTTAGCTTGAAACCTGGCACTTACCGCAGCAGTTTTAGAGTACCGCTTTGGGGTATGAGCCCAGCACTTTTAGCGCCACGGCTTCCTGGTTGAGCTTTTCCAGCACGTCCTTAATCAACGGATCACGGTGGTGACCGACGAAGTCGATAAAGAATACGTACGTCCACTTACCACTGCGCGATGGGCGGGTTTCAATACGGGTCAGGTCAATGCCATTGTTGTGGAACGGCACCAGCAACTCATGCAGCGCACCCGGCTTGTTGCGCATGGAAATGATTACCGAGGTCTTGTCGTCACCCGTCGGCGGCACTTCCTGGCTACCAATAATGAGGAAGCGCGTGGCGTTGTCTGGGCGATCTTCAATCTTCTCCGCCAGTTTGGTCAGGCCATACAGACTGGCCGCCATGTCGCCAGCAATTGCCGCGCTATTCCACTCACCCTTGACCCGCTTAGCCGCCTCGGCATTACTGGAAACCGCTACGCGCTCAACATTAGGGTAATGCGCATCCAGCCACTTGCGGCACTGCGCCAGCGACTGCGCGTGGGAATAGATGCGGGTGATCTTGTCGGTCTTGGTAGTCTCACCGACCAGCAGGTGGTGGTGAATGCGCAGCTCGACTTCGCCGCAGATGACCATGTCATGTTCGAGGAAGCTATCCAGTGTGTGGTTGACTGCACCCTCGGTGGAGTTTTCCACCGGCACCACGCCAAAGTTCACCGCGCCGGCAGCCACTTCACGAAACACCTCGTCGATCGCAGCCATCGGCCTACTGATAACCGCGTGACCGAAATGCTTCATCGCCGCCGCCTGGGAGAAGGTGCCTTCCGGGCCGAGGTAAGCGACTTTCAGCGGGTTCTCAAGCGCCAGGCAAGAGGACATGATCTCGCGAAACAGCCGCGCCATTTCCTCGTTGCCCAACGGCCCCTTATTACGCTCCATGATGCGCTTGAGTACCTGGGCTTCGCGCTCAGGCCGGTAGAACACCGGTTTTTCGCCTTCCGGCAGGGCTTTCATCTTGACCCGCGCCACTTCTTCGGCGCAGCTGGCGCGATCACTGATCAGCGCCAGGATTTTTTCATCGAGATTATCAATGCGTAGGCGCAGGGCTTGAAGTTCTTGTGCAGAGACTGCATCGGTCATCAGCCGTGCTCCTTCTCGAACTCGGCCATGTAAGCGACCAGCGCTTCAACTGCATCCATGCCCACCGCGTTATAGATTGAGGCACGCATACCGCCGACCGAACGGTGACCCTTGAGATTTAGCAGACCACGGGCATCGGCACCGGCGAGGAACGGCTTGTCCAGCTTTTCGTCGGCCAGACGGAACGGCACGTTCATCCAGGAACGAGCATTCACGGCAATCGGATTGCTGTAAAAATCACTGGTATCGATGGCGGTGTACAGCAAGTCCTTCTTCGCGCGGTTGATGCGCTCCATGGCGGCCAAACCGCCCTGCTCCTTCAACCACTCAAACACCAGGCCGGAGAGGTACCAAGAGAAGGTCGCCGGGGTGTTGTACATCGAGCCGTTATCGGCCGCGACTTGGTAGTTGAGCATGGTCGGGCAAACGCTACGGGCACGGCCCAACAGGTCTTCACGGATGATGGTGACCACCAGACCGCTAGGGCCGATATTCTTCTGCGCGCCGGCGTAGATAAGGCCGAACTTGGACACATCAATCGGGCGCGAGAGGATGTCGGAAGACATGTCCGCTACCAGCGGTACATCACCGGCGTCGGGAATCCAGTCGAACTGCAGGCCGCCGATGGTTTCGTTACTGGCGTAGTGCAGGTAGGCGGCATCTTTCGATAACTGCCAGTCGTTTTGCCCAGGAATGGCAAAGTAGTCAAAGTCCTTGGCACTGGCGGCGACATTAATGTTGCCGTAGCGGCTGGCTTCTTCGATGCTTTTTTTCGACCAGATACCGGTGTCGATGTAATCGGCAACACCATCTTCTGGCAGAAGGTTGAGTGGGATTTCAGCGAACTGCTGGCTGGCCCCGCCTTGCAGAAACAACACCTTATAATCCGAAGGAATCTCCATCAGGTCGCGCAGGTCCTGTTCGGCTTTTTGCGCAATCGAGGTGTACTCGTCGCTACGGTGGCTCATCTCCATCACCGACAGGCCTTTACCGTGCCAATCGAGGAGCTCCGCCTGGGCGCGCTGCAGAACAGCTTCAGGGAGCGCGGCCGGGCCGGCGCAGAAGTTAAAGGCTCGCTTGCTCACATCCACTCTCTCTCAGATCCACTGAACGCCAACGCCGCTCGCGATGGCGCATCAACTGCGTTAATAGCCGCCCCGGGCGAAGGGTTAGCCGAAGGCGTAACCCATCGCGGACAATTGATGGGTATCGCTTCGCTCAACCTGCGCGGCCCGACCCATCCTACGGCTTATACAGATCACTCTTCGCTGATTGGGCTTTCGTCTGCGCCCGCTTCGGGCACATCACCTGCATCCTCAATGGACTCGGCAAAGCCTTCTTCGCCTTCCAGCAGCTCGACCTCATCCTCAACCGACGGCTCCTGCACACGCTCAAGACCGACCAGGGTTTCATCCTTGGCCAGCTTGATCAGCGTCACGCCTTGGGTGTTACGGCCCAGGCTGGAGACTTCACTGACGCGGGTACGCACCAGGGTGCCTTGGTCGGAAATCAGCATGATTTCTTCACCGTCAAGCACCTGCACGGCACCCACCAGCTTGCCGTTACGCTCGTTGCTAACCATGGCGATTACGCCCTGACCGCCACGACCGCGACGAGGGAACTCTTCCATCGCGGTGCGCTTGCCGTAACCGCGCTCAGAGGCGGTGAGGATCTGCGCGTCAGCTTCAGGAATTAGCATGGAGATAATCTCCTGCCCCGCTGGCAGGCGCATACCGCGCACACCGCGCGCGGTGCGGCCCATGGTGCGCACTTTGCTTTCTTTGAAGCGAATCACCTTGCCGCCATCGGAGAACATCATCACTTCGCGGGCACCGTCAGTGACGGCAGCGGAGATCAGGGTGTCATCTTCGTCCAGCTTGAGGGCGATCAGGCCCGAGCTGCGCGGACGGCTGAATTGCACCAGCGGGGTCTTCTTCACGGTGCCTTTGGCCGTGGCCATAAAGATGTAGGCACCGGTCGGCTCATCCGGGGTTTCATCGTCGGCGTCATCGCCTTCGACCAACTCTTCAACTTCTTCGGCCTCAACCAGCACGCCTTCGATGTCGTCAGACTCATCGTCTTCTGGCGCTTGCTCACGCAGGGCTTCCAGGTCGATCTGCAGCATGGCGGTGATGTGTTCACCCTCACCCAACGGCAGCAGGTTAACCAGCGGGCGACCACGGGCAGCACGGGAGGCTTCCGGGATTTCGTAAGTCTTCAGCCAGTACACCTTGCCCTTGCTGGAGAACAGCAACAGGGTGGCGTGGCTGTTGGCAACCAACAGGTGGGCGATGTAGTCCTCATCTTTGATCCCGGTGGCCGACTTACCTTTACCGCCACGACGCTGCGCCTGGTAGGCATGCAGCGGCTGCGACTTGGCATAACCGGTGTGGGAGATGGTGACGACACGCTCTTCTTCGGTGATCAGATCCGCCAGGGTCAGGTCCAGGCGGTTGTCGAGAATCTCGGTACGACGCGCATCGCCGAACTCGGCCTTGATCGCTTCCAGCTCTTCACGGATCACTTCCATCAGGCGCACGGCGCTATTGAGGATGCGCAGCAGCTCGCCAATCTGGGTGAGGATTTCCTGGTACTCGGCCAGCAGTTTTTCATGCTCAAGCCCGGTCAGGCGGTGCAAACGCAGCTCAAGGATGGCTTGGGCTTGTTCTGGCGACAGGAAGTATTTGCCGTCGCGCAGACCGTACTGCGGATCGAGGTCATCCGGCCGGCAAGAGTTAGCACCGGCGCGCTCGACCATCGCCTGAACCGCGCTGGACTCCCAGGCATTGGCAATCAGCGCGATCTTGGCTTCAGCCGGGGTCGGTGAGGCTTTAATCAAGGCAATAACCGGATCGATGTTGGACAGGGCAACGGCCTGACCTTCAAGGATATGACCGCGCTCACGGGCTTTACGCAGCTCAAACACGGTACGCCGGGTAACCACTTCACGACGATGCAGGATAAAGGCTTCGAGCATGTCCTTGAGATTAAGGACTTTCGGCTGACCGTCGATCAGCGCGACCACGTTGATGCCGAACACGCACTGCATCTGAGTCTGGGCGTAGAGGTTGTTGAGCACCACTTCCGGCACTTCACCACGACGCAACTCGATAACGATGCGCATGCCGTCTTTGTCGGACTCATCGCGCAGCTCGGTGATGCCTTCGAGCTTCTTCTCTTTGACCAGCTCGGCGATCTTCTCGATCAGGCGCGCCTTGTTCAGCTGATACGGCAGCTCGCTGACGATGATCTGCTGGCGGCCACCGACCTTGTCGATGTCTTCAATAATGGCGCGGGCACGCATATAAATGCGGCCACGACCGGTACGATAAGCCTCGATGATACCGGCGCGACCGTTGATGATCGCCGCCGTGGGGAAATCCGGACCGGGGATGTACTGCATCAACTCATCGACCGTCAGCTCGCCGTTGTCGATCAAGGCCAGGCAGCCGTTGATCACTTCCGTGAGGTTGTGCGGTGGAATGTTGGTGGCCATACCCACGGCGATACCGCTGGAGCCGTTGACCAGCAGGTTGGGCACCCGGGTCGGCATGACCGCCGGGATCATTTCGGTGCCGTCGTAGTTCGGCACCCAATCCACGGTTTCTTTATGCAGATCAGCCAGCAGCTCATGGGCCAGCTTGGTCATGCGCACTTCGGTGTAACGCATGGCAGCGGCGTTATCGCCGTCCACCGAACCGAAGTTACCCTGGCCATCGACCAGCAGGTAACGCAGGGAGAAAGGCTGCGCCATCCGCACGATGGTGTCGTACACCGCTGTATCACCGTGGGGGTGATACTTACCGATGACGTCACCGACCACACGGGCGGACTTCTTGTATGCCTTGTTCCAGTCGTTGCCCAACTCACTCATGGCAAACAGCACACGGCGGTGCACGGGCTTCAAGCCATCGCGTGCATCCGGCAGCGCTCGCCCGACAATTACGCTCATCGCGTAGTCGAGGTAGGACTGCTTGAGTTCGTCTTCAATATTGACCGGGAGGATTTCTTTGGCCAGTTCGCCCATGAGTAGCCTTGTTCCTTTTTCTGGTGAAACTCCGTGCCGTTCGTCCTGAACGGTGTGGAGCCTGTCGCTATGCCTTGAGGCTTACAGCGACTCACGACAAATCAATAAGTTATGCCATGTATCTGCGCAGGTGAGAGGCCCGTATTTGGCACCCCCGAAAACCGACGGAGCTTATCACAATCACCGCGCCGCACCTATCCCCAGCGCCCGCCTACCGAC
>JAGGNC010000219.1 GCA_017886405.1 Pseudomonas sp.
ACCGCCGCTCTGCATGCCAGTGGCTATACCTTAGTGCGTTTACTGCCTCGCGCCGCTGCGCCGGTCGTGCGCCTGCTGGGCGTAGCCTCGGCATTCACCGGCGCCTGGTTGCTGGCCGGCTGAGCACTGCGCGTCAGGCCTGCTGCTGTGAAGGCAGGCCCGCCGCGCAGCGCACTGTACAAAAAACAACCAAACCCTCTCAAGCCACGCCGATTGTGGCCTGCACACAGGCGTGCGCAGCTTATCCACAGATCACTCCACAGCTACCTGGGATAAGTTATCCACTGCAGGCCTCTGCCATGCAGCAAACCCTTGAAATAACGCGATTATTGCTTGACTCGGCAGGCCGAAAATGAAGTTTTGCAGTGCACTGATAGGCTGTACAAAAAACGATCAAAGCGCGCAAAAGCACACCTCACAGGGGCTTCAAGCAGGCATACAAGAGTTATCAACAGCTCTACCCACAGCAGTTGTGGGCAACTTCAGCGCTACCCTATCTCACCCTTAATAACCAGGCTAACCTGTTGTTTATAAAATAAATAATAGGCTGATCAAAAAACGCACAGGCATCGCTAACAGCCAGAAGACTAGGCCTTCACGCGCCTACGCCCACCTTATCCACAGCTCGTTCCACAGTCTTTGTGCACAACTACCCTAACACTGCCGCTATGACTGTGCATAAAGCCGAAAACAGCCTCTGGCTGTCCTCCAGCCTTCGGCGCAAGCGCAACGTCAGCGGCCCCGTCACGTAAATGCGACCGCGCTGTTCAATGAGCGGCTACGCAGTCTATGCGGCCGATTTTTCGTGCACTGCGGCAACCCAGAGCGGGCTGCCTATGGCTGATGCGTGCTCAGTCACGTATAAATCTGCGCACTATCGCCACTGACGATGCCCCATAGAAACCCTAATAAGGAATCCTGCCCATGGCCGGCGCCAGCCTGTTAACCCTGCTCGATGACATCGCCGCCGTTCTCGACGACGTGGCGCTAATGACCAAAGTGGCGGCCAAGAAAACTGCGGGCGTGCTCGGCGATGACCTGGCGCTGAATGCCCAGCAGGTCAGCGGCGTGCGTGCCGAGCGTGAGTTGCCGGTGGTCTGGGCAGTGGCCAAGGGCTCGTTTCGGAACAAGTTGATTTTAGTCCCCGCTGCCCTGCTGATCAGCGCATTCATACCCTGGGCGGTGACGCCGCTGCTGATGTTTGGCGGGGCCTTCCTCTGTTACGAAGGCTTCGAAAAGCTGGCGCACCAATTTCTCCATAGCAAGGCCGAGGATCAGGCGCAGCACCAAGAGTTGCTGCACGCCGTCGCCGATCCCGAGGTCGATATCCTGGCGTTCGAGAACGACAAGATCAAAGGCGCCATCCGCACCGATTTCATCCTCTCAGCGGAAATCATCGCCATCACCCTCGGCACCGTGGCCCTGGCCAGCTTCGGCCAGCAAGTCGCAGTCCTTTCCGGCATCGCCATTCTGATGACAGTCGGGGTGTATGGCCTGGTGGCGGGCATCGTCAAGCTGGATGATGCAGGGCTGTACCTCAACCAGCGCAGCGGAGAAGGCCTGGGCGGCCGCCTGCAACGCAGCCTGGGTCGCGGCATTCTATTTACCGCGCCATATTTGATGAAGTGTTTGTCGATTCTCGGCACCGCCGCAATGTTTATGGTCGGCGGCGGCATCCTCATCCACGGCATCCATGCCGCACAGGTGTGGATCGATCAGCTGGCACTGAGCGTTGCCACCAGCAGCGGCCTGCTCGCAGCATTGCTGCCAACCCTGCTCAGTGCCATCGCCGGAATAATTGCCGGGGCCGTGGCCCTGTTGCTGGTCAGCGTGGCCACGCGCGCCTGGAAAGCCATCAGAAACTAGCGCTACAGCGGCAACACCGTGACTTGCACCTCAGGGTCATGGCTGCCGCCGCCGAGAATCACCCCGCGCAGCGGCGAGACATCGGCAAAATCGCGGCCCCACGCCAGGGTGATATGTTCCAGCGCCGGGCGGATGTTGTTGGTCGGGTCGAAATCCACCCAGCCCTGCCGTGGGCAATACACCGACACCCAGGCATGGGAGGCGTCTGCACCGACCAGTCGGGGTTGGCCGGGCGGTGGTTGAGTCAATAAATAACCACTGACATAGCGCGCCGAGAGGCCCATCGAGCGCAGGCAGGCGAGCATCAGGTGAGCGAAGTCCTGACACACACCGCGGCGCTCCTCAAGCACCTGCAACAAGGGTGTAGACACCTGAGTGGCGGCGGCATCGAAACTGAACTCGCTGAAGATTTTCTGCATCAGCCCATCCACCGCCGCTAAAAGCGGCCGACCGGGACTGAAGCAGTCCGCCGCATAATCGCTGAACACCTGTTTGAGGTGCACATAGGGCGATTCGAAACGAAAGCGCGTGGCCTCCAGCACTCCAGGTAGCAGTGCCTTGCCGCTGTAGGTCAGGGCGATGCGCGCCGCTTCCCAGGCGGGCGACGCCTGTACATCCAACGACGGCCGCGCCAGCACCTCAATCTGCAGTCGCGCGCTGACCTTGAGCTCCTGGTGTGGGCGTTCGAACACCAGACGGGTCAGCGGGTTGCCGAACACATCCAAGGCGTCCTGGCGCTGGCAAGGCGGCGGGCTGACCAGTAGGTGTTGCGAGAGGGTGCGCTGCCAGGGACAGGTGCGCGGCCACAGGTGCGCCAACTGCTGGGCCAGGGATACCGGCGCGGCATAGCGGTAATGGGTTTCGTGAAGAATCTGGTAGCGGGCACTGCTCATGAGGATTGGGTCCGCTGGCTGGCGTCGACATGCACGAAGAAGCGCAGCCCCAGGCGATCAGAAATCTGCGCACTGGTCTGGCTGATGCTCGCAAGCAAGTCGGCCAGGCCGGCCAGCACCTCTTGCACACTGGTCGAACCGAACAAGGGGTTTTCCAAGCTGCCCAAGCTAAAACTCGCCAATTGCCGTTCTAATTGATGCAGCCGGCGCTCGCTGGGGAAGTCGAAGCGTTCACTCAAGCGTTCCAGCGAGCGCATCAGGGTGCGCACCTGGAACAGCACCGCATGCGGGTTTTGCTCATCCAGCAACAACAGGTCAAGCACTGGGATCAGCTGCGCTGAGGCCAGGTAACGGGTGCGGTAGGTGATGCTGCTGTTGCCCAGTTCCAGCAGCCACTCCAGCGCTGACTGATCATGCGCCGCGCTGCTACGGAGGAAATTCGCCAGGCTGCCGCAGAGAAACTGCAAACGCTCGATGCAGCGGCCGATCATCAGAAAACGCCAGCCATCATCGCGGGTCATGTCGTCCAAGGCGAAGCCCGACAGCGCCGACAGCGACAGCAGCAGGCGGTCGAGAAATTCCAGCAACTCGCCGAAGTCGGCCTGTTCGCCACTCAGGCTCTGGGCTTCGCGCTGCAATTCCAGCAACGCTTGCCAGTTGGTCTGGGACAGCTTGCCACGCACGCTGCCAGCCACCCATTGCAGGCGTTGCAGGTTGCCACGCAGGCTGGCCGGCCAGTCTTCGCCAAGGAGCGCCGCAAGCAGACGCTGGTGCAGGTCGCCACTCTCGGCATCCGGCAGCAGACCCAAACTTTCCGCCAGACTCAACGCCGTCTGCAATGCCTGCGGGTCATCATCGTCATCAACATAGCGCGCCAGCATGATGCGCAGCAGCCGTGCGACGTCCTCGCAGCGTTCACTGTAGCGGCCGAACCAAAAGAGATTTTCAACTACCCGCGACGGCAAATAAGGATCGCTGCGCACCAGATCAGCCACCCCCAGTGGACGCAGCCATTGCCAGGGTTCACCGCCGGCATGCCGCTCACCGAGCACCCAGGTGTCCTTGCTCGCGCCGCCACGCTGCATCGACACCACTTCGGCGCCAGCCTCGGCGGCCACCCGGGTCAGGCCACCGGGCATCACCCGGTAACCGTCAGCACTGGCCACGGCAAATACCCGCATGCCGATGGCACGCGTTGCCAGCTGGCCTTCTTCGGCCTGCCAGACCGGCGCCTGCGACAGTTGCGCCTGGGCCTGGGCGACATAGGCATAGGGCCGCGCCTTGAGCCGCTCAGCCAGGGCGTCGCGTTGCTGCTCATCCAGATCACGACCCAACACCGGGGCAAAACTCTGCGAAGGAAAGCTGGCGCGCACCAGCAGCTTATCGAGCCGCTGTAACGCTTTGTTCAATACCGGCGGTTCACCGCACCACCAGCTGGCAATGCTCGGCAGCAGCAGCTTCTCACCCAGCAATTTCTCGGCGATGGCCGGCAGAAAACCCGGCAGCCCGGGTGATTCCAGCACGCCACTGCCCAAGGCATTGGCCACCAGCACATTGCCCTGACGCACCGCCTCCAACAGGCCCGGCACGCCGAGTGCCGAATCGGTGCGCAGCTCCAGCGGGTCGCAGAAATCGTCGTCCAGACGGCGCAGTACCGCATGCACGCGGCGCAGGCCGGCGAGGGTTTTCAGGTAAACCTTGGCGTTACGCACGGTCAGGTCGCTGCCTTCAACCAGCGGATAACCGAGCTGGCGGGCGAGGTACAGGTGTTCGAAGTAGCTCTCGTTGAAACGCCCCGACGTAAGCAATACCACCAGCGGGGTTTCGCCGCCGGCGGGGGCCTGGCGCGCGAGGGTGTCTTGCAGGGTGCGAAAGAAACCCGCCAGGTACTGCACGTGCAGGTCACGGTAAAGTTCGGGGAAAGCGCGGGAGACGATCTGCCGGTTTTCCAGGGCATAACCCGCCCCGGAGGGCGCTTGGGTGCGGTCGGCGGTGACCCACCAGCGGCCATCTGGCGCACGGGCCAGGTCCACGGCATACAGATGCAGGTAGGTGCCGCCGGGCGGCTGCACACCCTGACAGGGCCACAGGTAGTTGTTGTGACCAAACACCAGCTCTGCCGGCAACAAGCCGTCGGCCAGCAGTTGCTGGGGGCCGTAAATGTCTGCCAGTACGGCATTCAGCAGGCCCGCGCGTTGGGCTACCCCGGCGGCGATCTGCCGCCACTCTTCGGCCGGAATCAGGTTGGGCAGCAGGTCCAACTCCCACGGCCGGTCGGCACCATCGGCGTCGGCGTAAACGTTGTAGGTCACGCCGTTTTCTTGAATCTGCCGCGCCAGCAGCGCTTGGCGCTGTGCCAGTTGCGCCGGAGTGCTGCGCTGCAAACGCTCAAGCAACAGTCGCCAATGTGGGCGCACCCGTCCGTCGGCATCGAACAGTTCGTGGTAAGCCCCGGACGTCAGGGGGTAGTCGGCAAGCAGGTCGGGCATGGCAGGCTCGATAAAGGGTCTGGTAGTGCGCATACGCAGGAGCCAGAACACCGGCTCCTGCGATAGACCCAGGCTAGGTCAGGCGCAGATCCAGGGTCATGGGCATTTCATTATTATTGAGCGGAGCCAGCGTCGGACGCTTGCCTGGGCTGTGGCCCAAGCGGAAGAAGCGCGCCATACGCCGACTCTCAGCCTCGTAAGCATTAACCGGCAGGCTGTCGTAACTGCGCCCACCCGGATGAACGACATGATACTGGCAACCGCCGAGGGAGCGGCTCATCCAGCTATCAATCAAATCAAATACCAGCGGCGCATGCACCTCGATGGTCGGGTGCAGGCAGTTGGCTGGCTGCCAGGCGCGAAAACGCACGCCACCGACAAACTCGCCGACTTTGCCGGTGGCTCGCACTGGCACCGGCACGCCATTGCAGGTCAGCACGTAGCGGTCACTCGGCAGGCCGCTGAGTTTGACCTGCATGCGCTCCAGCGAGGAATCGACATAGCGCACCGTACCACCACCGCTGCTCTCCTCGCCAAGCACATGCCAGGGCTCCAAGGCCTGGCGCAGCTCCAGCTCAATGCCCTTGACGGTGAAATCGCCGGCCTTGGGAAAGCGGAACTCGAAATGCGGGGCAAACCACTCGCTGTGCAAGCGATAACCGCCACTGTCCAGTTCCTGCAGCACGTCGGCAAAGTCCTGCTCGATAAAGTGCGGCAGCAGGTAGCGATCATGCAGGTCGGTGCCCCAGCGCACCAGCCGCTTAGGCGCGTAGGGCTCACGCCAGAAACGCGCGATCAACGCGCGGATCAGCAGTTGTTGGGCCAGGCTCATCTGCGCATGCGGCGGCATTTCGAAGGCGCGCAGCTCCAGCAGGCCGAGACGCCCGGAGGCCGAATCCGGCGAATACAGTTTGTCGATACAAAACTCAGCGCGGTGAGTGTTACCGGTCACGTCCACCAAAAGGTTGCGCAGCAGCCGGTCGACCAGCCAGGGCTGACACTCACGCCCGACGTCGGGCATCTGCGCGAAGGCGATTTCCAGTTCATACAGCGCATCGTTACGCGCTTCATCGATGCGCGGCGCCTGCGAGGTCGGGCCGATAAACAAGCCGCTAAACAGGTAGGACAGCGACGGGTGATTGTGCCAATAGCTGATCAGGCTGCGCAGCAGATCAGGCCGGCGCAAAAATGGCGAATCCGTCGGCACCGCGCCACCGAGAACAAAATGATTACCGCCGCCGGTGCCGGTGTGGCGGCCGTCGATCATAAACTTCTCGCTGCAGAGGCGGCATTCACGGGCCTGTTCATAGAGAAATTCAGTACGTTCGACCAGCTCGTCCCAACTGGCCGCCGGGTGGATATTCACCTCGATCACACCGGGGGCCGGGGTGATGCGCAAGAACTGCAGGCGCGGGTCCATGGGTGGCTCGTAACCTTCCAGCAGCACCGGGCACTTGAGCTCGGCGGCAGTGGCCTCAATGGCGGCCACCAGCTCCAGGTAATCTTCAAGGCGCACCAACGGCGGCATAAACAGATAGAGTTTGCCGCC
>JAGGNC010000003.1 GCA_017886405.1 Pseudomonas sp.
CGGAAGGGGTGGCATTGTCCGCCATCGCTCAACGGTTCGGTACACCGACCTATGTCTATTCGCGTGCGCACATCGAAGCGCAGTACCGCGCCTATGCCGATGCCCTGCAGGGTATTGCGCATTTGGTCTGCTTCGCCGTCAAAGCCAACTCCAATATTGGCGTATTGAATGTGCTGGCGCGCCTCGGAGCCGGTTTCGATATCGTCTCCCGTGGCGAATTGGAGCGAGTGCTGAGCGCGGGCGGTGAGGCCAGCAAAATCGTCTTCTCCGGCGTCGGCAAGAGCCGCGACGACATGCGCCGCGCGCTGGAAGTCGGCGTGCATTGCTTTAACGTCGAGTCCACCGACGAGCTAGAGCGCCTGCAAGTGGTGGCCGCTGAACTCGGCAAGACGGCGGCGATCTCGCTGCGGGTCAACCCGGACGTGGACGCGGGCACCCACCCATATATTTCCACCGGGCTGAAAGAGAACAAATTTGGCATCGCCATCGCCGATGCGCCGACCGTGTATGCCCGCGCCACTGCGTTGCCGAACCTGCAGGTAGTCGGCGTTGATTGCCATATCGGCTCTCAGCTGACCACGCTACCACCGTTTCTCGACGCACTCGACCGCCTGCTCGCGCTGGTCGACAACCTTGCCGAGCAAGGCATCCAGATTAAACACCTGGACCTGGGTGGCGGTCTCGGTGTGCAGTACCGCGACGAACAACCACCACTGGCTGGCGATTACATCAAGGCCGTGCGTGAGCGGATTGCCGGCCGCGATTTGACCTTGGTATTCGAACCGGGCCGCTCGATTGTCGCTAACGCCGGCGTGCTGTTGACCCAGGTCGAGTACCTCAAGCACACCGAGCACAAGGACTTCGCCATCGTCGATGCGGCCATGAACGACCTGATTCGCCCGGCGCTCTACCAAGCGTGGATGGACGTGGTGGCGGTGCAACCGCGCGACAGTGCCGCACGTAATTACGACATCGTTGGGCCCATTTGTGAGACCGGTGATTTCCTCGCCAAGGACCGTAATCTGGCCCTTGCCGAAGGCGACCTACTGGCCGTGTGCTCGGCTGGTGCCTATGGGTTTGTCATGAGTTCCAACTACAACACCCGCGGCCGCGCCGCCGAGGTGATGGTGGATGGCGAGCACGCCTTCGAAGTGCGTCGTCGTGAGACGCTCAGCGAACTCTTTGCGGGCGAAAGCCGCCTGCCGGAGTAATGGCGATGTTATTGCGCTTTACCAAGATGCACGGCCTCGGCAACGATTTTATGGTCCTCGACCTGGTCAGCCAGCATGCGCATATTCAGCCGAAAAACGCTAAGCAGTGGGGCGACCGCCACACGGGCGTGGGCTTTGATCAGCTGCTGCTGGTTGAGCCGCCGAGCAATCCGGACGTGGACTTTCGCTACCGCATCTTCAACGCCGACGGCTCGGAAGTAGAGCAGTGCGGCAACGGCGCACGCTGCTTCGCCCGCTTCGTGCTGGATAAGCGCCTGACCGTGAAGAAGCAAATACGCGTTGAAACTAAAGGCGGCATCATCGAGCTGGACGTGCGCAGCGACGGGCAGATCAGCGTCAATATGGGTGCTCCGCGCCTGGTGCCTGCCGATATCCCGTTCCAGGCCGACCATCAGGCGCTCAGCTACAGCGTGACAGTCGACGGCCAGCCGGTCGAACTGGCGGCCCTCTCCATGGGTAACCCGCATGCAGTGCTGCGTGTCGACAACGTCGATAACGCGCCGGTGCACAGCCTGGGGCCGAAGCTTGAACACCACCCGCGCTTTCCGCAGCGGGTCAATGTCGGCTTCCTGCAAGTGGTTGACCGCCAACGCGCCAAGTTACGCGTGTGGGAGCGCGGTGCCGGGGAAACCCAGGCCTGCGGCACCGGTGCTTGCGCGGCGGTAGTGGCGGCGATCAGCCAGGGCTGGATGGACTCACCGGTGCAGATTGAACTGCCCGGCGGCAAACTGAGCATTGAATGGGCAGGCCACGGCCAGCCCGTTATGATGACCGGACCCGCAGTACGTGTGTACGAAGGACAGGTTCGTTTATGACCGACAAGCAGGATTCACCCAAGCCACTGGATTCGGACGCGGTTGCAGCGTATCTGCGCCTGCATCCGGAGTTCTTTATCGACCACGACGAGTTGATCCCCGAGCTGCGCATTCCGCACCAGCGCGGCGATACCGTGTCGCTGGTGGAGCGCCAGGTGAAACTGCTGCGCGAGCGCAATATCGAGATGCGTCATCGCCTCTCACAACTGATGGACGTGGCCCGCGACAACGACCGCCTGTTCGACAAGACCCGCCGTCTGATACTCGACCTACTCGACGCAGGCAGCCTGGAAGAAGTGGTCAGCTGCGTTGAAGACAGCCTGCGCAGTGAGTTCCAGGTGCCCTTCGTCAGCCTGATTCTGTTTAGCGACTCGCCATTGCCGGTCGGTCGCGCAGTCAGCAGCGCCGAAGCGCATCAGGCCATCGGCGGCCTGCTGGCCGGCGGCAAAACCATCTGTGGCGTGCTGCGCGAGCATGAGCTGAACTTCCTGTTCGGCAATGCAAATGGCGCGCAAGTAGGCTCGGCGGCGGTGGTAGGCATTTCTTATCAAGGCCTGCATGGCGTACTGGCCATTGGCAGCGCCGACCCGCAGCATTACAAGAGTTCGCTGGGGACCTTATTCCTCGGCTATATCGCCGAAGTGCTTGGCCGCGTGGTGCCGGGCTTTGCCACCCCACTGCGCTCGGTTAGATAACAGCAACAAACCGTAGGATGGGTTGAGCAGAGCGATACCCATCCTACGCACGCCACCGCAGGGAGCTTCCATGCAAGACCTATTGGACGCCTACCTCGAACACCTACGCAGTGAGCGCCAGCTTTCATCTCATACCCTGAGCGGCTATGGCCATGACCTCAGCAAGCTGCTTGTGCTCTGCACCCAAGAGCAGATCGACAGCTGGGGCACGCTCGACACCGCGCATCTGCGGCGCATGGTCGGCCGCCTGCACATGCAAGGTCAATCCAGCCGCAGCTTGGCGCGCCTGTTGTCTGCGACTCGCGGCCTGTACCGTTATTTGATTCGCGAGGGTCGCTGCCAGAGTGATCCTGCCAGCGGCTTGATGCCGCCCAAGGGCGCACGGCGCCTGCCAAAAACCCTGGATGCCGACCGCACCGCGCAATTACTCGATGGCGCCCTGGAGGATGATTTTATTGCCCGCCGCGATCAGGCCATGCTTGAGCTGTTCTACTCATCAGGCTTGCGCCTGTCGGAGCTGGTGGGCCTGAACCTCGATGGTCTCGATCTGCCTGCTGGCCTGGTGCGCGTCATCGGTAAAGGCAACAAGACCCGCGAACTGCCGCTGGGTCGAATGGCGCGTGAGGCCATGGAACTCTGGCTGCCCCTGCGCGCGCTGGCCGGGCCTGCCGATGGGGCGGTATTTATCAGCCAACAGGGCCGGCGTATCGGCCCGCGCGCCGTGCAGCTGCGGGTGCGCCAGGCTGGCGTGCGTGAGCTGGGCCAGCACCTGCATCCGCATATGCTGCGTCACAGCTTTGCCAGCCATATGCTGGAATCGTCCCAGGACTTGCGCGCAGTGCAAGAGCTGCTCGGCCACGCCGACATCGCCACTACCCAGGTCTACACCCACCTGGATTTTCAACACCTGGCCACGGTTTATGACCAGGCTCACCCCAGGGCCAAACGCAAAGGCAATCCAGAATGAGCATTCAGCTGATAACCTTCGACCTCGACGACACCCTCTGGGATGTCACCCCGGTGATGCAAGACGCCGAGGCGGCGTTGCGCAACTGGCTGGCCCTGCACGCACCGCGCCTCGGCGCCGTGCCGGTGGACCATTTGTGGTCAATCCGCGCCAGCCTGCTGCAGGCTGAGCCGATGCTCAAGCATCGCCTCAGCGAATTGCGCCGGCGCATTCTGCTGCATGCGTTGGCAGACGCTGGCTATGCGCACAGCGATGCACACGCGTTGGCCGAAGCCGGCTTTCAAGTATTTCTCACGGCGCGCCACCAGGTCGAGCTGTTCGCTGAGGTGCATCCGACGCTAGAAGCTTTGGCGAATCGCTTCCAGCTCGGCGTGATCACCAACGGCAATGCCGACGTACGCCGCCTGGGTCTGGCCGATTACTTCCAGTTTGCCCTGTGTGCCGAAGAGTTAGGTGTCGGTAAGCCCGATCCAAAACCCTTTACCGAAGCCCTCAAACTCGCAGGCATCGCCGCTGAGCATGCCGTGCATATTGGCGATCATCCCAGCGATGACATTGCCGGGGCGCAGGCAGCTGGCTTGCGCGCGATCTGGTTTAACCCCCAGGGCAAGGCCTGGGAGGCCGACAACACCCCAGATGGGCAGATCCGTAGCCTGGCCGAACTGCCGGCCCTGCTGCACAGCTGGGCGTAAACAGCTAACCCCGCGCCTAGATTAAATCGCTCGGGGTGATTTTGACGGAGCGAAGCGACGGCCCCGAGGGGTCAAGCACATGGCAGTGCTGAACACAAAAAGCCCGCATGCCTAATCAGGCATGCGGGCTTTTTGCATTGCAACAAACGCTTAGATAGGGCGGCTGCCGTATTTACCTTCCGGCTTTTTCGGCGGGTCGGAAACCACATTCGGCTCGACCTCCTGCACCTTGCCACCGCGGGATAGGAACTCTTCCATGGCACGGGCCAAAGCATCACGCTCTTTCTGCTTAGCTTCGACGCTCGGCAGGTCCTCTACCGCAACAGCAGCCTTGGCTTTCTTGCTTTTACTAACTGGTGCGACTTCATCATCGCCGTCACCATCATCGCTGCTATCGCCATCATCGGCAGTCGCCAACTCCTCGCTGTCTTCTTCGTCAGCGCCATCGAGTTCGTCGTGTTCCAGATCTTCGTCGCTCATGTTCCAGCCTCATGACTAGCGAAAAGCACAGTAGTTATAGCCCAGCTGCGTCAACTTGCTAACGCCGCCGATAAAAATTCCAGTGACCTTGCTTGGTTGAACGCTGCGCGTCGGCGCTCTGCGCTCAATGGCGCGCATTCTAGGGCCTGTTGCTGCTGCATCACAACTGTACCGAGGCCTGTTTTAGTGGGATCGCGCCAGGAATGCCGCAGTTTGTTCGGACACACCCATAAAAAAGGGCGCCATTAGGCGCCCTTGTTCAAACCAGAGGGAATCAACCCTTGGTAAATTCCGGATAGGCTTCCATACCGCACTCGGCGATATCCACGCCTTCGTACTCTTCTTCTTCGGTTACTCGCAGGCCCATCACGAGTTTGATGATGCCCCAGACGATCAGGCTGGCGATAAACACCCAGGCGAAGATCGCGCCGATACCCAGCAGCTGTGCGCCGAGAGTGGCGTCGCTATTGGTCAGGCAGACCGCCAGCAGGCCCCAGATACCGACCACACCGTGCACGGAGATGGCACCGACCGGATCGTCGAGCTTAAGCTTGTCCAGACCGATGATCGAGAACACCACCAGCACGCCACCCACGCCACCGATAAGGGTCGCTTGCATAGCAGTCGGGGTCAGCGGTTCGGCAGTAATCGCCACCAGGCCAGCCAGGGCACCGTTGAGAGCCATGGTCAGGTCGGCCTTGCCGAACAGAATACGCGCCACGATCAGCGCTGCAATCAAGCCACCGGCGGCGGCCATGTTGGTGTTGACGAACACGTTGGCCACGGCGTTGGCGTCTTCGATGGTGCTCATTTTCAGCTGCGAGCCACCGTTGAAGCCAAACCAGCCCATCCACAGGATGAACGTACCCAGTGCAGCCATCGGCAGGTTAGCACCCGGGATAGCGTTTACCTGGCCATTCGGGCCGTACTTGCCTTTACGTGCGCCGAGCAGCAATACACCCGCCAGAGCAGCAGTAGCACCCGCCATGTGTACGACACCGGAACCAGCGAAGTCGAGGAAGCCCGCTTCGTTGAGGAAGCCAGAGCCCCATTTCCAGAAGCCTTGTACCGGGTAAATGAACCCAGTCATGACCACGGCGAAAGCCAGGAAGGCAAACAGTTTCATGCGCTCAGCAACGGCACCGGAAACAATCGACATGCAGGTGGCGGCAAACACTACCTGGAAGAAGAAGTCCGAACGCGCCGAGTAGTAAGGCGCATCTTCACCGCCGGCAAGTACCGACTCAACGCTGTTCTCGTCACCCAACAGGAAGCCAAAACTTGGCAGGATGCCGCCTTCCGGGCTGGAGTACATGATGTGGTAGCCGATCACCAGATACATGATGCTTGCAACCGCGTACAGGGCGATGTTCTTGGTCAGAATTTCAGTGGTGTTCTTAGCTCGCACCAGACCCGACTCGAGCATGGCAAAACCCGCTGCCATCCACATTACCAGGGCGCCGCAAATCAAAAAGTAGAAGGTATCAAAACCGTACTGCAGTGCAGTCAATGCTGTGTTGTCCATAGTTCACCTCGTGCCATTGCGCTTTTAGCGCTGTTCGGTAAAGGCGTCCGGGTTGGCTCCAGACGCTCTCCGTGTGCTTACAGGTTGTAGCCGCGTTCGTTGTGTTCGGAGAGGTCGAGACCGACCGCCTCATTTTCTTCGCTGACCCGCAGTCCCATCACCATATCCAGCACCTTCAAGATCACAAAGGTGACGACGGCGCTGTACACCACGGTGAAAGCCACGCCCTTGAACTGAATCCACAGTTGCAGGGCAACGTTTTCCACCTCACCGAAGCCACCAAAGGCTGGTGCAGCGAAAATGCCGGTTAGAAGAGCGCCGATGATGCCGCCGATACCGTGCACGCCAAATACGTCCAAAGAGTCGTCGTAGCCCAGCTTGCGCTTCAGGCTAGTGGCACAGAAGAAGCAGATCACACCAGCAGCCAGGCCGATGACCAATGCCCCAACCGGACCTACAGTGCCGGCAGCCGGGGTAATGGCAACCAGACCTGCAACTACGCCGGACGCGATGCCCAGAGCGCTTGGCTTGCCGTGCGATATCCACTCGGCAAACATCCAGCCCAGTGCCGCAGCGGCGGTGGCAATCTGGGTGACCAGCATGGCCATACCCGCGGTGCCATCAGCTGCGATAGCCGAGCCGGCGTTGAAGCCGAACCAGCCCACCCAGAGCATGGCCGCACCGATCAGCGTGTAACCCAAGTTGTGCGGAGCCATTGCAGTGGTTGGGTAACCCTTGCGCTTGCCCAACACAATGCAGGCCACCAGACCGGCAATACCGGCGTTGATGTGCACCACGGTGCCACCTGCGAAATCCAGCACGCCCCAGTCCCACATCAGTGCACCGTCACCGCCCCATACCATGTGAGCAATGGGTGCATAAACGAGAGTGAACCAGATCACCATAAAGATAAGCATGGCGGAGAACTTCATGCGCTCTGCGAAAGCACCGACAATCAAGGCTGGAGTGATGATGGCGAAGGTCATTTGGAAGGTGATGAAAACACTTTCCGGAAACGCGCCAACCAGTGCTTCCTTCGTCAGGTTGACGAGGAACAGATTGTCCAAACCACCGACAAAGGAACTGAAATTGACAACTCCAGCCTCCATCCCGGTGGTATCGAAGACCAAGCTGTATCCATAGACAAACCAAACGATGGTCATGACACCCGTAATGGCAAAGCACTGCATCATCACTGACAGAACGTTCTTCGAACGCACCATGCCAGCGTAGAACAACGCTAGACCGGGGATGATCATGAACAGCACCAGCGCAGTGGCTGTCAGCATCCATGCTGTGTCACCGCTGTTCAACACAGCCTCTTCAGCCATGGCTAGGCCTGGCGAAACGAGGGTCAAAAGGGCTCCTAGCCCTGCGATTTTTCGCAGAGTCATGGTTTAACTCCTGGGGCGTGGGGTTCGGAGGCTTAAACTGCGTCGGTGCCGGTTTCGCCGGTACGGATGCGGATGGCCTGTTCCAGGTTTACAACGAAAATCTTGCCGTCACCGATCTTGCCGGTATTGGCAGCTTTGGTAATGGCCTCGATCACGCGATCGAGTTGATCGTCAGCGATGGCCACGTCGATTTTCACTTTTGGCAAGAAATCGACCACGTATTCAGCACCGCGGTACAGTTCGGTGTGACCCTTCTGGCGACCGAAGCCTTTGACTTCAGTCACGGTGATGCCCTGCACGCCGATCTCCGACAGTGACTCACGGACGTCGTCCAGCTTGAACGGCTTGATGATGGCAGTGACTAGCTTCATGTAACTTTCTCCCGTGTATGGTGGACTTGCCCCAGGAATTACGAACCCGAACCAAGTCTAAGCGCAGTGCCTGGCTTTTGTAATGCATCGTGGCCCTGACCCAGCGGTAACGATGCTCACCAATCGCTCCAGACGAAGTAATTCCCGCTTCGCCTAACGCACCGGAGCTGCATCGGTGCTTTTGACACAAGAGATATAGCAGAAAGCTTGCCAGATCACATAAAACCTATTTATTTCATGTAGTTAACCATTTAACAGAGGGCTACCCCGAATAGCCGCTAACAACCAACGCACAAAAATAGTGCGTCGCGCACCCCAGCAACGCGCGAAAACCGTGCACCCGTCGCCAAACCTACGCCGAGCGTAGCCGGCAAACCGGGCAAACCTGCGTGCTACACTGCCGTCACCTGTAAACGGAACCTCATTATGCTGCCACCTAAAGCCCTGTTAGACGCCCTTAGCACTCACGCATCGCGCCTTTTTAACGGTGACGCGCCCTTGCCGCGCGGCGAGTTCGAAGCCCAGTTCAAGGTGCTGCTGCAGAGTGCCTTCAGCAAGCTCGACTTGGTCAGCCGGGATGAATTCGACAGCCAGATGGTCGTGCTGGCGCGCACCCGAGCTCGCCTGGAAGCCCTCGAGAGCAAAGTAGCCGAGATGGAAACCCGCAGCGCTGACGCCCCAGCCACCAGCGAGTAACGCCCGCAGCGGATGTATCAGCCGATCAAGGAGTGATCGATGTCCCTGGCCATAGTCCATAGCCGCGCCCAAGTCGGCGTTGAAGCCCCCGCCGTTACCGTCGAAGCCCATCTAGCCAACGGCCTGCCATCTCTGGCACTGGTCGGGCTGCCGGAAACAGCCGTCAAGGAAAGCAAGGATCGGGTGCGCAGCGCCATCCTCAACTGCGCCTTCGACTTCCCGCCCAGACGGATTACCCTGAATCTAGCGCCAGCAGATTTACCCAAAGACGGCGGGCGTTTCGACCTGGCGATAGCCCTCGGCATACTCGCCGCCAGCGGCCAGGTGCCGGCCGGCGCACTGGAACAGCTGGAATGCCTCGGTGAGCTGGCGCTGTCTGGTGCCGTACGCCCGGTTCAAGGCGTATTGCCCGCCGCGCTAGCCGCTCGCGCCGCCGGACGCTCTTTAGTGGTGCCCAAGGCCAATGCCGAAGAAGCCAGCCTGGCGTCAGGGCTGACCGTGATAGCGATCGAACACCTGCTGGAAATTGCCGCCCACCTGAACGGCCAAACGCCAATCGCGCCGTATCAGGCCCAAGGACTGCTACGCCAGGTGCTGCCGTATCCGGATCTGGCCGAAGTACAGGGGCAGATTGCCGCCAAACGCGCCCTGCTGATAGCCGCTGCCGGCTCGCACAACCTACTGTTTAGCGGGCCGCCCGGCACCGGCAAAACCCTGCTGGCCAGCCGTCTGCCGGGCCTCCTACCGCCGCTGAATGAACAGGAAGCGCTGGAAGTTGCCGCCATTCACTCAGTCGCCAGCCATACGCCGCTGAGTGCCTGGCCACAAAGGCCTTTTCGCACACCGCACCACAGTGCATCGGGCCCAGCGCTAGTCGGCGGTGGCAGTCGCCCGCAACCTGGCGAAATCACCTTGGCCCATCAAGGCGTGTTGTTTTTGGATGAGCTGCCTGAATTCGACAGGAAAGTTCTGGAAGTCTTGCGTGAACCCTTGGAGAGCGGTCACATCGTGATTGCCCGCGCGCGCGACAAGGTGCGCTTTCCGGCGCGATTCCAACTGGTGGCGGCGATGAACCCCTGCCCCTGCGGGCACCTGGGCGATCCATCCGGGCGCTGTCGTTGTAGCAGTGAACAGATCCAGCGCTACCGCAGTAGGCTCTCCGGCCCGCTGCTCGACCGCATCGACCTGCACCTCAACGTCCCCCGGGAAACCACCCGGCTCAACGCCAGCGCCGAAAAAGGCCCGAGCAGTGCCGAACTGGCGATCCAGGTGGTTCGGGCCCGCCAGCAGCAGATGGATCGCCAAGGTTGCGCCAATGCGCATCTGGATTTAAACGGGGTGCAGCAGCATTGCAGCCTTCCCGACGAAGACCGCCAGTGGCTGGAGAACGCCTGCGAGCGCCTAGGCCTGAGTTTGCGTGCAGCGCATCGCGTGCTAAAAGTCGCGCGCACCTTGGCCGATTTAGAAAGTGCCGCACACATCAGCCGCGCTCACTTGGGCGAAGCCTTGCAGTACCGCCCCAGCTCCAGCGGCGCCTGAATACCGCTCATAAAGAAGCCCCGCATGCGGGGCTTCTCTAATGGCGCTTGGGCTCTTACTGGTCGCGTTGCGCCGCACGCTTACGACAAGCCTCGCCGAAAGCTTGAAAGAGTTTCACCGAATGCGGGTTCTGCGCCGCCTGCCATTCCGGGTGCCATTGCACCGCCAAAGTGAACTGCTCAACACCCGGCAGGTGGATCGCCTCGATCAGACCGTCTTCGGCATGGGCCAGCGCCTCGATACCCTCGCCCAGTTGATCAAGGGCCTGACCGTGCAGCGAGTTAACCGGGAATTCGGCATCGCCCATCAGCTCGGCAAACCAGCTGCCGGGCAACGCGCGCACGGTATGACTGTCGCCGTACTGCACCGCCACCAGGTCGTTGGCGTCTTCGCGATGATCATTCGTGTCGGGCACTTCATAGGCTTTCTGGTGAATGGTGCCGCCCAGCGCCACGTTAATTTCCTGCATGCCACGGCAGACGGCGAACAACGGCAAGCCGCGCTTAAGCGCTGCGCGAATCAACGGAATGTCGAACAGATCGCGCGCTTTATCCTGGCCTTTGCTCGGCGTTTGATTTTTCTGACCGTACAGCGCCGGGTCAATATTACTGCCGGCCCCGGTCAGGTACACACCGTCAACCATTGACAGGTATTGGTCGATGTCATCGGTGCCACAGCAGCTCGGTGCCAGCAGCGGCACGCAGCCGGATAACTCGGCCAATGGCGTGATGTATTTGTGAGTCATGACCTGATAAGCGTGGCCCTTGCGCTCCTGCGAGCCCATGGACATCAGCACCACCGGTTTACGCGGCGCCGAGCGCTTGTTGGTATCGTTGCTGGACATACTTCACCTTGGGGCAGGCCTAACCCTGCCGTTGTTGTGCAGGGCCGCCAGCTACTGCCGAGCGCCTCCTGTTTGCTACCGCTGATTGCGCCTGGCAAAAGGCCAACTGAAGAGGCCTCAGGTACGCCAGCAAAGCCCAGCTGGCGCTCACAATCCTGGCGCCAGTCTGCCAAAGCCGTAAAATATGTCAAACAAATAAGTATGATTTAAGTAACAGACAGGGCGGATCTGTCCAGTATATGACTAGAAAGGCCCGAAATATGGATATTTAGCGCGGGTTTACCACCTGAGCCCGAGGAACAGCAGTCCAATATTCTTTACGGCCGCTGAGCACAGTAGCCCGCACTAGCAGCGCTACATCCGCCAATGGCTAACAGCTCATAGCGGATGACTCGACCCATTAAAAGTGGCTGAGGGATCACCCTCTGATCTTGATCGAGGCTGCGCATGCATCGTCAAGAAGGCCAAGAACGTTGACCTAGGTTCGTCCTACTGCGCGGGTCACATGCGCAGTAGGGCCATAGATGATTACTGGAAGCGACCCACATCCTGACGCAGATCGTTGGCCAACTGATCCAACTCACGTGCGGTTTGGGCCAGATTGGCGACCACTTCGCGCTGCTCACTATTGGCCAGAGCAATGCTCTGCAAGTTACTGCTGAGCAATGTGGCCGTGCTGCTCTGCTCGCTAGTGGCCATGGTGATCTCGGTGAACTGCTCGCCCGCCAGATTGCTCTGCTCGTCGATTTGCGCCAAGGCACCCGCTACGTTGGCATTGCGCGTTAGGCCGTCCTGCATCAGCACCTTACCTTGCTCCATGGTCGTGATTGCGCTGCTGGTCTCGCCTTGAATACTGGCAATCATGGTGGAGATTTCATTGGTCGCCTCACGCGTGCGACCCGCCAGGTTGCGTACCTCATCGGCCACCACAGCAAAGCCACGCCCCTGTTCACCGGCACGCGCCGCTTCAATCGCAGCGTTAAGCGCCAGAAGATTGGTCTGGTCAGCAATAGACGTAATCACACTGACAATCCCGCCGATCTCCTGAGAGCGCTGGCCCAGGGTATTGATCACCTCGGCAGTGCCATTAAGCGACGTAGCGATTTGCCCCAGAGCAGCTGATGCTTCGTCCATGGAGGAGCGACCGATGCGGGTCTGTTGGGCGTTTTCACTGGCCAAGCGCTCTGTATTACGCATGTTGTCGGCGATATTCAGTGAGGTGGCGCTGAACTCCTCGACGGCACCGGCCATGCTGCTGATTTCGCCGGACTGCTGCTCAATACCTTCGTGAGCCTCACTGGCCAGGCCAGACAGCACTTGGGCGCGGCTGCTGACGTTCTGCGCGGCACTGCGAATTCGCGCGACCATAGTCGAGAGGGCCTCGCCCATCTGGTTGAAGTTACTCGCCAGCTCACCAATTTCGTCGTTACTGGTGACCTTCAAACGCACACTGAGATCGCCGGCGCCCAAGGCCTGCGCCTGGGCTACCAGGTCATCTAGTGGCCGCAGCTTGCGCCGCAAGAGCCAGATCACCGCCGCTACTGCCAGCAACAAGGTCACCAGACTACCAATCGCCAGCTGAGTACCTACACGCCAGGTCACCGCCTGAATCTCCTCACGCGGCATACTGGCCACTACCTGCCAGGGACCACCCGCAAACGGCATGGCAACACTGAAAAAGTCCTCGACTCCATCGTTCCAGAACGCACCCTTGCCTGGCGTGCTCAATACCTCGCGAACCTTGCCGACGATCAGCTCTGGCTGCTTGGCGCCTGCCGGTGAAACCAGCCATGTGCCTTGATCATCGAGCAAGGCCAGGGAACCCGATGTACCGATGCGAAAACGCTCAAGACCCGCAAACTGAGCATTTTGCGCATCCGTAAAATCAAAACCGACAAACAACACCGCAATAACCCGCCCGCCGCTGTCGCGCACTGGCGTGTATTGGGTCATGTAGAAGCGCTCAAACAAAAACGCACGCCCAACATAACTCTTACCACCGAGTAGCAGCTGATACGCAGGATGCTTATGGTCCAGCACGGTACCAATAGCGCGCGAGCCATCCGGTTTGGTCAACGAGGTGCTGATGCGGACAAACTCTTCGCCATCGCGGACAAAAACGGTCGCCACTCCAGCGGTTAGATCCTGGAACTCATCGACTTCGGTGAAATCATTATTCAACGCACCCGCCCCCAGCATCAGTAGCGGCGTTTGCATGCCGGCTACGGCTACCCGCTCACTGCCCTGCAGCGCCAAGCCACCCCTGAATCGGCGCTCGAACAGGCCGGCAAGACGCTGGGTACTGTCACGCAGGCTGCTGTGAAAGGTTGTCAGCTGGTCGGCTAACAAGCGCGCCTCACTGCCCAAGTGCTTTTCACGAGTCTCCAAATTAGCGTGCCCGAGAGAGCGCAACGCAAACAGCGTACTGACACTGATCAGAACAACCAGTACACACGCCAACGCCGTGGCTAACTGCCAGGCAATACGTGAGCGGGGGGATGACATGTGTGACTCCAAAGCCAGCAGGCTGACAGCTGTAAAGAAATAAGATTGAATTAGACGCCTTTAAATCGGCTGCCGCGAAGACTACTTAAGTATATAGGTAGGTCAAATAAAGAGGCAGGCAGCCACCCTTTATCCGCTTTAAAGTAATTCTCCACCGACTCTGCAGGAGCTTAGTAGGCTGACGTCGGGCATACGCAATGCTGCCACTTCAGCCACCAGATAATCGCGCAAACGGCAAAACTGCCCCTGACCACGCCGCGCCTTGGGCTAGACCAGGTAGGAACTGCAAACACTGGGCATCGCACAGGGCCAGGGCAAACTGAGCCGACCTTGCGCCACATCCTCGGCGACCATCACCCGATCGCCGATCGCCACACCATAGCCACCGGCCGCAGCAGAATGGACGCACAGCATAGGGGCCGCAGCTGAAGCCAGGTTTAGTCTGCAGGCGCAGCAGGCTCTTTGCGCAGCACGTAGAACAGGTTGGGCTCACTGACGATATAGATATTGCCAGCCGCATCCATGGTTACGCCTTCGGCCTGGCCAATGCCACGCCGCAGCCCGTTCAAACCGCCAGCAAGGCTAATAAAGCTGACCGGCTCGCCCTTTTCATCGAGTTCCAGAAGCAGGCGCGACTCATCAGACAGCACCAGCGCATGGCCGGTACGAGCGTCGTACGTCAGTCCGGAAATATCACGCAAAAAAAGATACCCCGAACTCATCGGCTGCAGGACACCAGTGGCACCGTCCTCGCCCGGAAACGGTAGGCTGAATAACCCTAGCGCGTCGCGCTCCTTGCCCAGCAGCACGCGCTGATTGCGCGAATCCCAGGCGACGCCCTCGAAACCTTTGTTGCCGGCATCCGCAAAACCCAAATCGAAGGATGCTAAATCAGCAAACTCCAGGCGGCGGGTGAGCGCGCCCAGCTTGAAGGTGGTCAGGGTGCGCTTGCGCTCATCGATAATGGCCAGGCGACCACCGGAGAGCATTTCCACCCCTTCGGGATTGGCAAAGCCATGCAGGTCGATGCGCCGCAGCACCTGACCATCCAGCGTCAGCTCGATCAGTTGCGGGTACTTGCCGGTGACGGTGAACAGGGTATTGCTCTCGGCACTGTAGGTCAGCCCAGACAGCTCGTGATTCTCCAGCCCCGGCACTGGCTTGCCTTGCAGCACCGCTCGATAACCCGGCAACCAAATGCTCTGCGCCTGTTCGGCAGCGTCCACCCGCTGTTGTTTAACCCAGAAGGCCAAGCGGTTATCCCAGTGGCGATAATTCACCAGCAGCAGGGTAACCACGAGCAAAAACAACAGCACAATTAACCAGCGCAGACGCACCAGACGAGCAATCAATATCGACATCGCACACAACCAATAAGAACGATGGCAATCAGACTAGAGCGCAACGCTTAAGTTTCTGTTACGTCGCCAAGCCAGCGGACACCTCCAGTGCCCTTGTAAACGGCGGCTCAGACGCTTGAGTTATAGCGCGCGGCTAGCGAAACGGCTAAGGCCCAACAATTCCACCACCAGCTCATCACCTTTATGCAGCGCCCCCACACCGGCGGGTGTGCCGGTAAGGATCACATCGCCCGGCTGCAAGCTGAAATGCCCGCAGATGTGCTGGATCATCGGCAGAATCGGGTTGAGCATGTCGCGGCTATTGCCGTCCTGGCGCACGTCGCCGTTGATACGCAGACGAATGCCTATATCGGCCAGATCCTCGACTGCATCACCGGGCACGAACGGCGCCAGCACACAGGCGCCGTCAAAGGATTTGGCGGTTTCCCACGGATAGCCCTTAGCCTTGAGCGTGGCCTGCAGGTCACGCAGGGTCAGGTCTAAAGCCGGGGCAAAGCCGGAAATGGCATCGCGCACTTCTTCGGCATTCGGCGTGCGCGACAGCGGCTTGCCGATCAACACGGCGATTTCCGCCTCGTAATGCACATCACCACGGCCTTCAACCAGGGTAAAGCCGTCATCCAGCGCCACCACACAGCTGCCCGGCTTGATAAACAGCAAGGGCTCGCTGGGCACCGGGTTGTTCAGTTCCTTGGCATGCTCGGCGTAGTTACGACCGATGCACACCACCTTGCCCATGGGAAAGTGGATATGGGTGCCATCGACATACTGGTGCTGGTAACTCAAGGGCAACTCCTGATGGGAATGCGGGGCGCTGCTCTTTGCGGGAGCAGGCTGCGTAGAACGGGCAGACCCGCCCTACGATCTGACTAGTTGATCGCCCCATAGTGGACGAACTATTAAGGACTGTCGTTTCGACTAAAGGTTTAAGCAGCTGGCTAAAGCGGCGCGCGCGAAGGGCAGGCTAGGCGGCGAAGTCGAGAAAAAGCGCAGTTGGCGCGTGCCAATGAGCATTTTCCACGGCTGCGCCAACAACGCCTGGCGCGCGAAGCCCGCAGCCGCTTTAAACCGGGAAGATCTTGCCGGGGTTCATGATGCCGTTGGGATCGAACACCGCCTTGATCGCCTTCATATAGCCAATCTCGGCTGCCGAGCGGCTGTAGGTCAGGTAATCGCGCTTGGTCATGCCCACGCCATGCTCGGCGCTGATCGAGCCGTTGTACTTCTGCACGGTCTCGAACACCCACTTGTTGACCGTGGCGCATTTACTAAAGAACTCATCCTTAGACAGGTTCTCCGGCTTCAAGATATTCAGGTGCAGGTTGCCGTCGCCGATATGGCCGAACCAGACGATCTCGAAGTCCGGGTAGTGCTCGCCAACAATGGCGTCGATGTCATGCAAAAACGCCGGCACCTTGGAGACCACCACCGAGATGTCGTTCTTATAGGGCGTCCAGTGGCTGATGGTTTCGGAGATGTACTCGCGCAGCTTCCACAGGTTCTGCAACTGCTGCTCGCTCTGGCTCATCACGCCATCGAGCACCCAGCCTTGCTCGACGCAATGCTCAAAAGTGGCCAAGGCCGCTTCAGCAACTTGTTCAGTAGTGGCTTCGAATTCCAGCAAGGCGTAGAACGGGCATTCAGTATCAAAGGCCGCCGGCACGTCGCCACGGGCCATGATCTTGGCCAGGGCCTTGTCGGAGAAGAACTCGAAGGCCGTCAGGTCGAGCTTGTTTTGGAAGGCGTGCAGCACCGGCATGATCGAGTCGAAATCTGCCGTGCCCAGCACCATGGCAGTGAGGTTCTTCGGCGCGCGATCCAGGCGCATGGTGGCTTCAACCACAAACCCCAAGGTGCCTTCAGCGCCGATAAACAGCTGGCGCATGTCATAGCCGGTGGCGTTCTTGATCAGGTCCTTGTTCAACTCCAGCAACTCGCCGGTGCCGGTGACCACTTTTAGCCCGGCCACCCAGTTACGGGTCATGCCGTAGCGAATCACCTTGATGCCGCCGGCATTGGTGCCGATGTTACCGCCCAACTGGCTGGAACCGGCGGAGGCGAAGTCCACCGGGTAATACAGGCCTTTGTCTTCAGCAAACATCTGCAGCTGCTTGGTCACCACCCCGGGCTGACAGACGGCGGTGCGATCGAATTCGTTGAAGTCGAGAATTTGATTCATATAGTCGAAGGCCACCACCACTTCGCCATTGGCCGCTACTGCGCCCGCCGAAAGCCCCGTTCTACCACCGGACGGCACCAGCGCGACCTGGCGCTGATTGGCCCAACGCACAATCGCCTGCACCTGCTCGATGCTCTTGGGGAAGGCGATCGCCAGCGGCGCTGGAGGGAAATGCTTGGTCCAGTCCTTACCGTAGGTGTTGAGGGAGTCGGCATCGGTCAATACTTTGCCGGGTTCAACCAGGGTCTTCAGCTCTTCGATCAGCGCAGGGTTGGTCATCTACGGAACTCTCAAACGATTCATGGTCACCCTGAGCACGCTTCATACGCTAGGGTAGGTGTTTCGTGGGGCTCATATGCTAGCATACGCCCCCCGCGAATCATGCCTCTAGGCCGATCTGCGGGTGCTGTCAGCACCGCCGCTGACCCTTCCCTGACACCGAATATGGGACAACAGGTACTCCGATGAGCAAGACCTCTCTCGACAAGAGCAAGATCAAGTTCCTTCTTCTTGAAGGCGTCCACCAGAATGCAGTGGATATCCTGAAGGCCGCTGGTTACAGCAACATCGAGTACCTCAAGGGCGCGCTCTCCGACGAGGAGCTGAAAGAAAAAATCGCCGATGCGCATTTTATCGGTATCCGTTCGCGCACCCAGCTGACGGAAGAAGTCTTCGACTGCGCCAAGCGCCTGGTCGCCGTCGGCTGCTTCTGCATTGGCACCAACCAGGTCAACCTGGATGCGGCCCGTGAGCGCGGTATCGCCGTGTTTAACGCGCCGTACTCGAACACCCGCTCGGTGGCCGAGTTGGTATTGGCCCAGGCCATCTTGCTGCTGCGCGGCATCCCCGAGAAAAACGCTTCCTGCCACCGTGGTGGCTGGATCAAATCGGCGGCCAATTCCTTCGAAATTCGGGGCAAGAAGCTGGGAATCGTCGGCTACGGCTCCATCGGCACCCAGCTCTCGGTACTCGCCGAGTCCCTGGGCATGCAGGTGTTTTTCTATGACCCGCTGACCAAGCTGCCGCTGGGTAACGCCACTCAAATCGGCAGCCTGAACGAACTGCTGGGCATGAGCGACATCGTCTCGTTGCATGTGCCTGAGATCGAAAGCACCAAGTGGATGATCGGCGAGAAAGAAATTCGCGCCATCAAAAAGGGCGGCATCTTGATCAACGCCGCACGCGGTAGCGTGGTGGTGCTAGAAGCACTGGCCGAAGCGATCAAAGACGAGCACCTGATTGGCGCCGCCATTGACGTGTTCCCGGTCGAGCCCAAATCCAACGACGAAGAGTTCGAAAGCCCGCTGCGTGGCCTGGATCGCGTGATCCTGACCCCGCACATCGGCGGCTCGACTGCCGAAGCGCAGGCCAACATCGGCCTGGAAGTCGCTGATAAGCTGGTCAAGTACAGCGACAACGGCACCTCGGTCTCCTCGGTCAACTTCCCCGAAGTGGCCCTGCCGGCGCACCCAGGCAAGCATCGCCTGCTGCACATCCATGAGAACGTGCCAGGCGTGATGAGCGAGATCAACAGCGTGTTCGCCGAGAACGGCATCAACATCTCCGGCCAGTTCCTGCAGACCAACGCCAAGGTGGGTTATGTAGTGATCGACGTCGACGCTGAGTACTCCGATCTGGCGCTGGACAAGCTGCAACACGTTAACGGTACGATCCGCAGCCGCGTGCTGTTCTAAGCACCGCGACAAGCAGAAAGGGAAGCTTCGGCTTCCCTTTTTTGTGCCTGCCATTAGAGACTGCTAACCTCGTGGAACTCATTCTCCGCGACCGCTTCTTGTTTATGGATAGCCCTCCACTCCTGCTGATCAACACCGCCACCACACTGGCACTGGCCATCGTTGCCCTGTGGCTGGGTTACCAGATTAACCGGCGTATCGGCTTTCTTAATCGCTACAACATTCCTCCCGCCGTGACTGGCGGCTTGCCAATCAGCGCGCTAGTGGCATTGAGTGAGGTGTTCAGCGGCTCGCAGATTCGCTTCGACCTGCAGCTGCGTGACCTGCTGCTGATTGCCTTTTTCAGCAGCATTGGGCTGTCGGCCAAGCTGCGGCAAATGCTTGATGGCGGCAAGGCGCTGGCCATTATGCTCGGCCTGGCGGTGCTGTTTCTGATCTTCCAAAACCTCACCGGTGTCGCCCTGGCCCTGCTCGCCGGAGAAAACCCGCTGTATGGCCTGATCGGCGGCAGCATTTCCTTAGCCGGTGGCCACGGCACCGCCATTACCTGGGGCCAGTTGTTTGAGGAACACTTCGGCCTGGCAAATGCCAGCACCCTGGGCATGACCTTCGCCACCGTCGGGTTAATTAGCGGCGGCCTGGTCGGGGGGCCGGTAGCTGCTTACCTGATCCGCCGACACCAGCTAAAGCCCAATCGCGCAGATCCTGAGCTGCCTCAGGTCAAGATCAACCAGCAGACCACCTACCTGATCGAACTCAACAGCCTGCTCACCGCCGTGCTGTTGATCGCGCTGTGCTTTGCCCTGGGCGCCAGTGTGTATGACTGGTTGTCTGGGCGGGGTATGCGCCTGCCGGCGTTCCTCACGGCGATGTTTCTGGGCATCGTGCTGAGCAATGGGCTGGAGCTGTGCCGGGTCAAGCTAGATACGCGGCCGATCCAGCTGGTGGGTGACCTGAGCCTGCAGCTGTTTCTTGGCATGAGTCTGATCAGCCTGCCGCTACTGTCGCTGCAGGGCGCATGGGGCCTGATCAGCTTGGTGATGGTGATGCAGGCGCTGGTGATCGCGCTGTTCAGCATCTGGCTGGTCTTCCCCTTACTGGGGCGCAACTACGACGCGGCCTGCATCAGTGCCGGTTTTATCGGCATGGGGCTGGGCGCCACCCCGGTGGGCATCGCCAATATGAACGCCCTGACCAACCGCTTCGGCCCGAGCCCCAAGGCCTATCTGGTGATTCCGCTGCTGGGCGCCTTCTTTATCGACATCGCCAATGCCAGCCTGGTGCAGTTGCTGCTGGGGCTGAACTGGTTTACCGGGGCGGGCTAATCCAACTGATGCTCATTTAAGACTCGCGCTTGATGTGGGAGGCGCTTTAGCGACGAGCCTGCAACACCGGCTGTCGCGGCTGAAGCACCCGCCACGTGATCTGTCTAGCGCATAGCCCGGATGCAAGCCGGGAGAAACCTGCACCGGCGGCGCCGCGCCGCGGATTGCGCCTGAGCTTATTCGGGCGGCGAGATCACCCCCGGCTAAAACACCCCAACACCACGCCGGCGCAACCAGCCCGTCAGCGACAGACGTTCGCGGGTGGCCGGCAGCACCTCATGGGGCATGTCTGCCGAGAGAAACACCAGCAGGCTGCCCGCCTGCGGCAACACATCATGCAGGCTGCCATCGGCTAAGTGCAGGCGCAACGCACCACCCTGCTCGGCCTGCCAATCCTCATTGAGGTAGAACACCACCGACACGGCGCGGCGGTCATCATCGCGAAAACGATCCAGGTGCTTTTTGTAATAGGCACCGGGCGGGTACAGGGCGAAGTGGCTTTCAAAGTCCTCCAGCCCCAGGTACAACGCCTGATTGAGGGCCTGACGCAGCTCATTCATAGCCGCCAGGAATTGATCGCAGGCGTCGCTCTGCCCAGCGTCCAGCCACTGAATATGGTCGCCGCGCAGCCCCTCGCTAACCACCGCCAAGGCACTGCGACCGACGCCGGCAAGCACCAACAAGCCCGCCTCAGCACGTTTACGGCACTCTTCGGCCAGTTCAAGGGTCAGAGCTGGAGCAATGCAGTGCGTTTGCAGCGACCAGCCCTGTGCCGCCACGTCATCGATAATGCGCGCCACGCGGGCGCTGAGGTCGTTACTTGAGCAGGCGTTCAAAGATGGCCCCGAAGGAATGAGTACCTGCATAGACGCAGGATCGCGATTCTAGCAGGCCGTTAACTGTCCTCGACAAGCCTTCGCTGCCCATCGAAAATGGCTGCCCCATGAATGGAGTCCCTATGCGCGTCCTTTTAGTTGTACTGACCTTGCTGCTTAGCCTGCCCGCCCTCGCGGACGATTACCTGCGGCTGTATCAGGCGGCCGGCTGGCCGCAGCAGCGCATGCACTTAAGCGATGCGCTGCAAGCCGCCCAGGAGCGCTACCGCAATAGCCTGCCGCCAGCGATGCACCAGGCGCTGGTGAATAACAGTAACCAGCGCTTTGCCCCAGCAGCAGTGGATCAGCGCGCCCAGCAGGGCCTGCGTGACACCCTCGGCGAGCCCGTCAGCGCCTTGCAGTTATTCCAGTCACCCCTGGGCCGCAAAATTGTTGATGCTGAGCTGCTTGCCACCCGCAGCGACCAACTGGCGCGCTATGCCAACGGCCTGCCACGCAGTGAAGCCAGCGCCACCCGCCGCCTGCTGATTCGCCACCTGGCCCAGGCCCTGCCGGCCAGCGAAGCCGGTGCGGAAGTCAGCCTGGCAATTGCCGGGGTTGCGGCCGACAGCCTTAGCCAGATGCTCCCCGGCTTACTGGGCGGTGACAGCACTCAGGCATTGCTAAACGGCCAGCGCCAGCGCCTGATAGAGCAGATTAATGCGGACCTCGACAACACCCTGCTGCACGTCTACCGCGAGCTGAGTGATGCCGAGCTTGAGGAGTTTGTCAGCTTCGCCCAGTCAGATGCCGGCAAAGCCTACTACCAGGCGGCGCTGGCGGCGATTCGCAGCGGCCTGGCTGTTGGTCAGAGCACTGCCAGTCTCGCCCCCGCACCACGCGGGATCTGATCAGCCCAGACGCTGGCGGAGAAAGTCGAAATAGCGCTGGCGCAAGGTGGGCGCTTCGTTGGCTAGGTGGTGGCCGGCTGTCTCCAGCATAAGTATCTGCGGCGCGGCGAACTTGCTTTGCAGCACCTCGAGGTTATGCCGCCAGGCCACGGTCATGTCCGCGCCACCCTGAACGATCAGCGGGCTACGACTGCTGCGCGGCGCTGCCTCGATGCGCGGCACCCACTGACTCAGCGCACCCACCCAGGCCGTCGGCAGGCTGCGCGGTTGCAGCGGGTCGTGATGCTGCACGAAGTCAATAAAGGTGGCGTCGCTGGAGTTAACGCTGAAGCGCCGGGGAATCTCATGCACAAAATGCTTCATCACCTGATAGCTGAGACGCGACCAACCCCAGGCCCGCGGCCTTACAAGCGGTGCGAACAGAATGGTTTCGCCAATCTGCGGCAGTGGTTCACCCAGCAGCAGGTAATCCAGCAGGATGGCCCCGCCGGTACTTTGCCCACACAGATGCCAGGGCTGCGGCAGCTGCAACACAGCGGCTTCGGCCAGCACCGCCTTTAGCACCGTCTGGTACTCGGCAAAGTCCGCAATGTTGGCGCGCGGGCCACTGGACAGCCCATGGCCTGGCAGGTCGAACGCCAACACGGCAAACCCCATCCCTAACGCCCACTCGATCACATGACGGTACAAGCCAACGTGGTCGTAATAACCATGCAGCAGGACCAACGTGGCGCGCGGCGTTTGCGGCCACCAGGCTTGCACGGCAATCTGATAGCCGCCCGCCGCCAAGCTGCCGAAACAGCTGTGTGCGGCCAGGGCATCCGTAAAGCCATAGAAGTGCCGATACGCCTGAGCCTGCGCTGAAAGCGGTTCGGCTGCGGCCAAGGGTCGCAGACTGGCCATCAGGTTTTTCGGCTGGAACGGCGCTGGCATAAGGCTTCCATTAATCGTGCGGGTGGCGTGCTGAACAACCGGCTTGGGAAGATCAGGGGATGGATATTCAGCTGTGCCGCCAGTCGTGGCAAGCTGCGCACCGGCTTAACGAAGAGCAACCATGACTCGACCCACGCGTAACACCCTGCTCACCGGCCTGCTGATCCTGCTCTGGGCAGCCGCCCTGCTCGCCGCCTACTGGTGGTATGAAGCCCGCTACCTGCGCAGCTTCAGCGACCAGACCGCACTGTTCTACGGTGAACAGTTGCGCCTGCCTGACACGCTGGCCGGCCCTGGCTCGATTCGCCTGGTGCACTTCTGGGACCCGACCTGCCCCTGCAACATCGGTAATCAACAGCACGTGGCCGAATTGATTGAGCGCTTCGGCCCCCAGGGCGTCACCTTTTATGCGCTGCAAAACCCCGGCACTAACGGCCAGCTGCCGAGCACCCTGAACGCGCTGCACGTGCTCACAGAACTGCCTGGCAGCGAAAAGCTTCCAGCCAGTCCAGCAGTGGCTATCTGGGACCGTACAGGGCAACTGGCCTACTTCGGCCCCTACAGCGAAGGCGCCACGTGCACCTCCAGCAACAGCTTTATCGAGCCAATTCTCGACGCCCTGATCGAGGGCCGCCCAGTGAGTGCCGGCAACACCCTGGCAGTAGGCTGCTTCTGTGATTGGCAGAACCACTGACGTGTGCAAGCCATCGTAAAACCGCGCAGCTGAACGACCGGATCAGAGCGCTACTGAGCGAAGCCATCGTCATATAACTAAAGCCGATCTAGTGACCTGTACGGCTAGTGGGTTAACTCAAGTTCGGATGACTGAGGTACTGAGACAAGGCGCTGCGACGA
>JAGGNC010000068.1 GCA_017886405.1 Pseudomonas sp.
ACCGCGACTTGATCCGATGCGATGATTAAGTGCTGTGGATGGGCTGCGCATAGTGCTTGGGCCTTTTCCAGCGATAGCCGTCGCACCAAGGCTTCTGCGCCTTCGTCGGGATGGCGTGATTCGTCGATTTGCGGTGCGCAGCAGGTGAACGGCAGGCGCAGTCGGCTGAGCAGTTCGCGCCTGTAAGGAGAGCTGGATGCGAGCACCAGAGGCAGCACGGTGATTTCCTTTTATAGGGTTTGCGCGTGGTCGCCGATTCTAACTGTCACCTCAGATGCTGGACAGGGCGAATTTCCTTTGACAGCGTTGGGTTGCATCCCTAAAATGCGCCGCCTATGTCAAATGGCCCGATTCCACCTCACGTTGATCCGCGCAAATTAGCCGATCGCAGCGCCACCCTCGAAGGTGTGCTGCAACTTGCCGATTTGCAGCGTCTCTGCGGCCCGCTTGCCGATAACCAAGGCATGGTGCGTACGAAGTTCTTCTTCGAGCGCGACGAGCGCAATGCTGTAGTTTTTCACAGCGAGCTTGAGGTTGAAGTCAAGATGGTTTGCCAGCGTTGCCTGGAGCTGGTCACTTTGCCGATCCATAGCGCGTGTGATTACGCTGTGGTGAAAGAGGGTGCGAATACCCAGTCAGTGCCGCAAGGCTATGACGTGATTGAGTTGGGTGAAGACCCATTGGATCTGCTGGCGCTGGTTGAGGAAGAGCTTCTGCTTGCCTTACCCATTGTCCCGGCTCATGACCCTAAAGATTGCCAGCAGCCGGCCGGCCTCGAAGAGCCCGAGTCGAGCGAGGACGAGGTAACGCGGTCCAACCCGTTCAGTGTATTGGCGCAGTTAAAGCGTGACCCAAACGTTTAGGAGTTAATTAGTTATGGCTGTTCAGCAGAACAAAAAATCCCGTTCCGCCCGTGATATGCGTCGTTCGCACGATGCTCTCGATGCAAGCACCTTGTCGGTTGAGAAAACCACCGGTGAAATTCACCTGCGTCACCACGTGTCGCCAGAAGGTGTTTATCGTGGTCGTAAAGTGATCGAAAAGGGCGCTGACGAGTAAATCTTGTCCGCTCCGATCATCGCGATTGATGCAATGGGTGGGGACCTCGGTCCCCACTGCATTGTTTCAGCCTGCATCTCCTGCCTGGCTGAATACCCCTCGTTGCACCTGGTCCTAGTCGGCCAATCCGAACTTATTCAATCCTTGATTAACCGCCATCCCGGCGTGGATCTTACGCGCCTGCGTGTTGAACATGCTGACGAGATCATCGGCATGGATGATCAGCCCGCCCAAGCGTTACGCGGCAAACCGGACTCTTCGATGCGTGTCAGCCTTGAGCTGGTGCGCGATGGGGTGGCGCAAGCTTGTGTCAGTGCCGGTAATACTGGGGCATTGATGGCGTTGTCGCGGTATGTGCTGAAAACCCTGGCCGGCATTGATCGACCTGCCATGGTGACGGCAATTCCCACGCAAAACGGGTTTTGCCATGTGCTCGACCTCGGGGCAAATGTTGATTGCAGCGCCGAGCATCTTTATCAGTTTGCTGTGATGGGTTCGGTTACCGCAGAGGCGTTGGGTGCTGTGAGTCCGCGTGTGGCGTTGCTGAATGTGGGCACTGAAGAGGTCAAGGGCAATCAGCAGGTCAAGCTGGCGGCCAGTCTGCTGCAGCAAGCACAAGGCTTGAATTACATCGGTTTTGTCGAAGGTGATGGGCTCTATCGCGGTGAGGCCGATATAGTGGTGTGCGATGGATTTGTCGGCAATATTTTGCTCAAGTCCAGCGAAGGCTTGGCGGCTATGATTGCCGGGCGGATTGAGGCGATATTCAAATCCACTCTGGCGGCAAGGTTAGTAGGCGTTTTGGCGTTACCCTTGCTGCGTCGTTTGCAGGGTGAATTGGCCCCCGCAAAACACAATGGCGCGAGTTTTGTTGGTTTGCAGGGGATTGTGGTTAAAAGTCATGGTGCGGCCGGCCATGAAGGATTTAAGAGTGCTATTCGCCGAGCTTTGAGGGAGATTGAGGAAGATCTTCCGCGTCGTTTGCAGGGTCGCCTAGGTGAGCACCTACTTTAGAATGTGACCGCAGCGGGCAGCCTGTCATCCAAACTGTCAGCTTCCTGCGCCTGGCTTATCTGGGCGCGTATTACCGACGATCACGATCAAATAGGAACAGGTTTCCATGTCTGCATCTCTCGCATTCGTCTTTCCGGGTCAGGGTTCCCAGTCGCTGACCATGCTCGCCGAGCATGGTGCACAAAGGCCGCTGATCCTCGATACCTTTGCCGAGGCTTCTGAAGCCCTTGGTTATGACCTCTGGGCGCTGACCCAGCAAGGCCCTGAAGAGCAACTCAATCAAACCGACAAAACCCAGCCGGCAATTCTGACCGCCTCTGTGGCGCTATGGCGTGTCTGGCTGGCTGAGAGCGCTGCGCGCCCGGCCTTTGTCGCCGGCCACAGTTTGGGTGAATATTCGGCGCTGGTCGCTGCGGGCAGCTTGTCCTTGGCGGCTGCGGTTAAGCTGGTGGAGCATCGCGGCCGGCTGATGCAGCAGGCGGTTCCTGCCGGCCAGGGCGGTATGGCTGCAATTCTCGGCCTGGAAGATGCTGAAGTACTGGCTGCTTGCGCCGAAGCCGCGCAGGGTGAAGTGGTCAGTGCGGTGAATTTCAATGCGCCGGGTCAGGTGGTTATCGCTGGCGGTAAGGCGGCCGTTGAACGTGCCATTGAGGCGTGTAAGGCGCGTGGTGCAAAACGTGCGATGCCATTGCCGGTGAGCGTACCATCACACTGTGCGCTGATGCGCCCAGCGGCTGAGCGCTTTGCTGAGGCGCTGGCGGCGATTGATTGGCAGGCTCCACAGATTGCGTTAGTGCAGAACGTAAGTGCTGCAGCCGTGTCTGATCTGGAAGGACTCAAGCGTGACCTGCTGGCTCAACTCTTCAGCCCGGTGCGTTGGGTTGAGTCGATTGTTTACCTGTCTGCGCACGGTGTGACTGATTTGGTTGAATGTGGTCCGGGCAAGGTGTTGTCCGGTTTGAATAAACGCTGTGTTAAAGGCATCAATATCCATAACCTAGACACCCCGGACGCCTTCGCAGCGGCGAACACGACCCTGGACTGATAAGGAGAAATGTTATGAGCCTGCAAGGTAAAGTTGCACTGGTCACCGGCGCGAGCCGTGGTATTGGCCAGGCGATTGCTCTGGAGTTGGGGCGTCAAGGTGCAGTTGTCATTGGCACTGCCACGACCGCTTCTGGCGCCGAGCGAATTGCTGAAACCCTTAAAGCCAATGGCATTGAAGGGGCTGGTCTGGTACTTGATGTCTGTGACAGCCAGTCGGTTGCCAGCACGCTTGAACATATTCAGCAACACATCGGAAATCCGCTGATCCTAGTTAATAATGCCGGTATCACCCGCGATAATCTGATGCTGCGGATGAAAGACGACGAATGGTCCGATGTCATCAACACCAACTTGAGCAGCCTGTATCGGCTGACTAAGGCAGTGCTGCGTGGCATGACCAAGGCTCGTTATGGGCGCATCATCAACATCGGTTCGGTGGTGGGCGCTATGGGCAACGCCGGGCAGGTCAACTATGCGGCTGCCAAGGCCGGGCTTGAAGGTTTTGGTCGTGCATTGGCACGTGAAGTGGGTTCGCGAGCGATTACCGTAAATGCTGTTGCGCCGGGCTTTATCGACACCGATATGACCCGCGAATTGCCGGAGGCGCAGCGTGATGCGCTGCTGACCCAGATTCCGTTGGGCCGTTTGGGGCAGGCTGAAGAGATCGCAAAAGTGGTCGCTTTCCTCGCTTCTGATGGCGCAGCTTACGTCACAGGCGCTACTATTCCTGTGAACGGCGGGATGTACATGAGCTGAATGTGACGGATGGCTTCAGAAAACTGTCATAGATGCTGTCTAAAATCCGTTATAAAGCTGCAACAGGTTTATAGGTAGTGCGTTGAAGTGTTTGTGGGGCACCCCGACATTCAGCTTGAAATGCTAAAAACCCTTTCTATACACTTGGCCTTATAACAGTGGCCAAGATCTTTCCCTTTAGGAGTGAGAACAAGGTATGAGCACCATCGAAGAACGCGTCAAGAAAATCGTTGCTGAACAACTGGGCGTCAAAGAAGAGGAAGTAACCAACAGCGCTTCCTTCGTTGAAGACCTGGGTGCCGACTCTCTTGACACCGTTGAGCTGGTGATGGCTCTCGAAGAAGAATTCGAGACCGAGATCCCGGACGAACAAGCCGAGAAGATCACCACCGTTCAGGAAGCAATCGACTACGTTACTGCTCACGCGTAAAACGTAATCGTCGCTTCCCGACTCGGAAAAGCCGCACGTCCTTTATCAGGCGTGCGGCTTTTCTTTAAGCGCATTCCACGCGTTGAAAACTAGAAAAGGAGATTGCTGTGTCGCGTAGACGCGTCGTGGTTACCGGTATGGGCATGCTGTCGCCATTGGGTAACGATGTGCCGAGTAGCTGGCAGGGCATTTTGGCTGGGCGCAGTGGCATTGGCCTGCTAGAGCATATAGATCTTTCCGCTTTTCCCACGCGATTTGGTGGCGCGGTAAAGAATTTTAATGTGGAGGAGTACTTGTCCGCCAAAGAGGCGCGCAAGCTCGACTTATTTATTCAATACGGCCTCGCCGCCAGTTTCCAGGCTATGCGTAACTCCGGTTTGGAAGTGACCGATGCCAACCGTGAGCGTATCGGTGTGGCTATGGGCTCCGGAATCGGCGGCCTGACCAATATAGAGAACAACTGCAGGTCGCTGCATGAGCAAGGGCCGCGGCGCATTTCGCCGTTCTTCGTGCCGGGCTCGATCATCAATATGATTTCCGGTGTCCTGTCGATCCATTTGGGGCTGCAGGGTCCCAACTATGCCATCGCTACGGCCTGTACCACGGGTACTCATTGCATCGGTATGGCGGCGCGCAATATTGCCTATGGCGAAGCCGATGTGATGGTGGCGGGCGGTGCAGAAATGGCTGCGTGCGGCTTGGGTATGGGCGGCTTTGGTGCGGCGCGGGCGTTGTCAACGCGCAATGATGAACCGACCAAGGCCAGTCGTCCGTGGGATAAAGATCGTGATGGTTTCGTGCTCTCCGATGGTGCTGGCGCATTGGTGCTGGAAGAGTTGGAGCACGCCAAGGCGCGTGGCGCGATTATTCATGCCGAGTTGATTGGCTTTGGCATGAGCGGCGATGCCTTCCACATGACTTCGCCCCCGGAAGACGGTGCAGGTGCGGCGCGTTGTATGACCAATGCCCTGCGTGATGCTGGCCTGAATCCGGAACAGGTGCAGTACATCAACGCCCACGGCACCTCGACCTCGGCCGGTGACAAAGCCGAAGTAGCCGCGGTGAAGTCGGTGTTTGGCGAGCATGCCTACAAGCTGGCAGTCAGCTCCACTAAATCCATGACGGGTCACCTGCTCGGCGCTGCTGGGGCTGTGGAGGCGATTTTCAGTATCCTTGCACTACGTGATCAGGTGGCTCCGCCCACCATCAACCTGGAAAATCCAGACGAAGGTTGTGATATCGACTTCGTCGCTCACCAGGCCAAGCCCATGGCGTTGGATGTGGTGTTGTCCAACTCCTTCGGGTTCGGCGGTACCAACGGCTCGCTGGTGTTCCGCCGGTTTGCCGGTTGATGCTGTGTTGGGTTGATGGTCTGCCTGCCGAGCTGCTGTCCGTCAAGGATCGCGGTTTGGCTTATGGTGATGGGTTGTTCGAGACCATTGCGGTGAACGCTGGCCAGCCGGTGCTGCTGGAGCGCCATTTGGCGCGTTTGGCCGAAGGCTGCGTTCGGCTTAAAATCCCTGTTGAACTGTCAGCAGTGCGCACGCAGGTGCAGGCGTTCAGTCGGCAGTTGGGTGAGGGCGTGGCCAAGCTGATTCTCACACGAGGCGACGGGCAGCGCGGCTATGCACCACCTCAGCCTGCCCAGCCTCGGCTGATTCTGCAGGCGTCTGCTAAACCGGCTTATCCAGCGGTGTATGCCGAGCAGGGCGTGCGCCTATTTCCCTGTGGTACGCGGTTGGCCGAGCAGCCCTTGCTGGCCGGCTTGAAGCATCTCAACCGGCTTGAGCAAGTGTTAGCGCGTAGTGAGTGGCATGACACTGAACATGCAGAAGGCTTGATGCTGGATAGCAGTGGCCGGGTGATCGAGGGGGTTTACAGCAACCTGTTGCTGGTCAGCGCGGGCGTGCTGATTACTGCTGATTTATCGCGCTGCGGCGTTGCTGGGGTGATGCGCGCCGAGTTGTTGGCGCAAGCGGCCAAGCTAGGTATCGAGTGCCAGGTGCGTGATATCAGCCAGGCCGAGTTACTGGCGGCAGACGAGGTGCTGTTGTGTAACAGCGTCTATGGCGTTTGGCCGGTGCGCGCTATGCTTACGCACAGCTGGCCGGTCGGCCCGCTCACCCGTAAACTGCAGGCCATTGCCCGCGATCTACTGGACTGCTGATTTGTGATACGCAAAATTTTGCTGCTGCTGGAAGGTGGTGTGTTGCTGGCTGGTTTGCTGGTTGCATTTGCTGCCTGGCAGCAGCATACGGCGCTGCTTCAGCCCTTGAACCTGACCGATGAATACCTGGTTGAGGTGCCCGCCGGTGCGACCCCAGGTGGCGTACTCAATCGCCTGGAGGCGGAGGGCATCCTCGACCAAGCCTTCTGGTTGCGTCTTTACTGGCGCTTCAATCTGCGCAATCAACCGCTACACAGTGGTGAATACCGTTTGACGCCGGGTGCTAGGGCAATCGATATGATC
>JAGGNC010000287.1 GCA_017886405.1 Pseudomonas sp.
CGTATGAGGCTGCGCACCTCATCTTTCCCGGAGACAGCCCTGGGGAAGAAATCTTGCCCAGACCAAGCAGTCGAATCAGCGGATACGACAAAGGCGAAAAGTCTCCCCTCTGACGCAGAGGGTGCGCAAGCTGCTCGCAAGCAGCGCTGACCCGCAGCCCAGCAGGGCATTCAGGTTAATTTATGCGAAAATCCAATTTGTGCCAATTTTGGCTGTCCGGAAGGCGATAGGCTTTCACGCGCCCAAAATCCATACCGAATCCTAGCTTTGGGAAAGGCTTGCCGGTTGGTTATTGCCAGAACTGCAGCCAAAGCTTTGCCCTGAAAAGTAACAACGGTATCCATGAAGAGCTAGAGCGGATGCTGGCTTTCTTGGTTGAACCCACGGTGTAACCTTGCTGCCAGGTTGATGGCTGTTCCAACCATACAGTGCCAGTCTCCAGCGGTAAGGCCTTCTACTCTGCATATGGAGGACCAGTACAGGCAGCCCACGTTTCCTTTGCAGGGGCACGATAGGCGGCAAACCATGCGGCAAAACCTTTTCCGTTCCAAGTAAATCAACCAGCCGTCAGCGACTTACCCACAAGAACAAAAGCATCTTCAAGCTAATCGTCAACAAGGTGCCTGTCCGCCGGATTGCCGAAATTGAAGAGATTGCCCTGCAAACTGTCTACGACAAGATCGACTTCATCCATCGGCAATGTTTGCCTTCGCCAGTGAGTGGAAGTCAAAACTTCCTGATATGCCCATTCGACGCCTGTACATCAGCGTGGATCGCCAGGATTACGTGATCAACTGGTCTCGGCGTGATGGTCGGCGCAACACGGTGGTTTCAGCTGTTGCATCAGCCGATAACACCCGCCAGTACATTTTCGCCATGCCCCTCAATTACGACCCTAGACTTGATCCAGATGCTATCGAGGAGGATGCCAAGCAGATCGTCGACATCAACCTGCCTACCCCTCACCGCAAGTATGCGAGGCTTGGGATGGCCTCTGACTATCTGGCTTGTGTGTTGGCTGCATCGAAGCAATCCAAGGCATCTGGGAGCCTGAAGGTGATATCTCCGCGACCTACTCCAGCTCGGAGAAACGAGAGATTATCGAAATCTCGGATGAGCCGACCAAGGACGAAAAGCTGCCGGATCGGGACATGCAAACCCACTCTGGGTCCACCTTGTACGGCCATTTCATGTATTTGCACTCTCTGCGGGCCAGTGCCGAAGAGCTCAGGTTCTTTCTCGACCAGAACTCAGGAATGCGAGCGGCGGGCTTGGCAGCATTCCAAGACGGAATCAAATCGCGCCGAGTCGATGCCTTTTACGTGCGGATTGACAAGATGATGACCGTGGATCAGAAGCGCAGGCTGATCAATGAGTCGAATAACGCTATCGCCAAGGCGATGAAAGAAAATCTCGGCCTGAACAAGCGAGAGGCTGTATTGATGCTGCTAAGGCAGCGTATCGAGCAGGCAAAGCTCATTGGGAAATGGAAGGATCGCTGGGTGTCCCACCCGCTGGCGACGATGAACGAGCCAGAGAAGGCATTGTGTCACCTAACCGACTTGGGTGACCTTGAGCCGAATCACGCAGCTTGGCTTTACAACAGGACCAGCCTCTACGGTGTCGATTGGTACTTCAACCGTGTTCGGCGACGACAATCACTTTTGGAGCGGAGCATTTCTTCCCAACCGAATACTGGTCGAGAATGGAGCGGCTACGCGCCGTACAGCCCGAATCAGGTTCAAAAACTGCTCGATATCCTGCGAGTGGTATAGAACTACGTGCTGAAGGGCGGCAAGGACAAGAAAACACCGGCTATACGCCTTGGATTAGCCAAAGGCCCAGTGAAATACGAGGATATCCTGTACTTCACCGGGCCTTATATTTTCAACAGATTAAGCGAACGGCTCACCTTTTTGGCCGCCTTTTTCTACTCAGTCGCTTCAAAAATCGTCTTCAACCTCACCATCGCGCACTTTGAATTCGCGATTCTGCAGGTAGGCATTGCGGATAAAGATATATTTATCTCCAACTATCAAACGCTCAGCAGAAAGCAAACTGGTGCGCAGGTCTAACGTCTGAACGCCACGCACCACATTTCGCGTAGGTACATGATCGATAAATGCAGGCGCTACCAGCATGCTATCCGGCACCTTGCCGAAGGCATCACGTACGGTGCTAGGGCCCAACAGTGGCAGTACCACGTAGGGTCCGCTATTGAGACCCCAAACACCCATGGTCTGACCGAAATCCTCATCGTTACGCTGCAGGCCCATGGCGCTGCCTACATCAAAGAAACCTAGCAAGCCGAAGGTGGTATTGAAAATCAGACGACTACCATCAACACCGGCATCATGTAATTTGCCTTGCAACAGGTTGTTGGCCAGATTGCCAACATCACCGATGTTGCGATAAACGTTATGCACGCCGTCTTCAAAAAACTGCGGAGTCACTGCCTGATAACCCTTGGCCAAAGGCTTGAGGGTATAGGCATCAATATTGTCGTTTACGCGATACATAAAGCGGTTGTAACCCTGCCAAGGGTCTTCTTCATTGGCTTGCGCCATCGCCGGCAGCAATAGCAGGGCGATACATGCAACTAATAAGCTCAATAGTTCAGTCCAGCTTGCACCGGGCACACGCATAACAGTCACTCCTTGAAAAATGCTTAGCTGCCGCAGGTAGCTAAATTAGACAGCGCAGTATAAGACGCTAGCCCGTTGAATAGGCAGCATCACGGACGAACAATATCCTGAAAACCTGCTGACTTTACCCTGAAGCCTGAGCGATCGGCCGCACCGCGAAAGGAAATAAATCTTTCATTTACCTGTAACCTAAAACCACTAGCGTGCACTAGACCATCTTCAAGGACGGCCTATGCAAGCGCCTGCGACTCCATCCGCCTTTAACGCCATTCTGTTTAGCCTGTCTGGCTGCCTGGTTGATTTTGGCGCCCGCACCATCCCACTGACACTGCAACGCCTTTATCCAAACGCAGCGAACCACCAGAGTCTGTTGTATACACTTGGGCGTGATCCGCTTGCCGAGGAATGGCTGGCTTACCAGCAGGCACTCTGCAAAACCGCAAACGAGCATGTCGAGGTCACCCCTGCAGCCTGGGCCCTGCTTGAGAAACTGCACCAGCAGGCTGTGCCTTGCGCTTGGCTGGATGAACTGCCGCGCGATGCCAGCATCAGCCTAGCCAGCGCGCTGCCAAACTGGCTACCCGGCACACCCAACCTCAGCTATCGTCCATGGCCAGCACCTGACGCCATCTGGCATAGCCTGATGGAACTGCAGGTTAATCAACTTGAAGGCTGCGTACTGGTCAGTGGCGAACCGCGGCTGCTGCAGGCGGCGCTTAATGCAGGCATCTGGACCGTCGGTTTGGCTGTCAGCGGCCCACTCTGCGGCCAGGCAACGGCAGACTGGCAAAACCTGGCGATGGATGAGCAAGACCGACTGCGCAGTCATGCCACCCTCAGCCTTTACCGACTGGGCGTGCACTCAGTAATTGACCAACTCTGCGACCTGCCAACCTGCCTGGCAGACCTGAGCCTGCGTCGCCACAAGGGCGAGAAGCCATAGCGCCAGATTGGCTGACTGATTCAGTGCGCAGGACTTGATCCAAAGCAAGCAAAGGCGGCGGGCTTGGATTAACCTGAACGTATGCAGAACCTTTCGCCCCTGCGCAAGGTCAGTCAACTTATCGATTACCCAAGGGAGAATTCCATGCCTGCAAGCCGCCTGCAGCAACAACTGCAAGACCTTCGCGACCAACTGGCCGAGCAGCCGCCACTGACGGAAGAAGAACGCGCCGAGCTGTTTGTGCTGGCACAGGAAATCGAGCTGCAACTGGCGCGCGAGGCTGCGGCTGCGCCTGACGCAACCCTGATCGACGGAGTCAATCTGGCGGTTGAACGCTTTGAAGCCAGCCACCCAACCATCGCTGGCACCCTGCGCAACATCGTGCAAAGCCTGGCTAATATGGGCATCTAAACGCCCGCAGCCGTAACCAAAGCCCCGGCACCTAGCTGGGGTTTTGCTTTACTGGCGCACTAAACGCTGATTGTTCGGGCTGATGGGTCCGGTGCTGCGATAGGGATTGATATCCAAGCCGCCACGGCGCACGTAGCGCGCGTACACAGTCAGGTGCCCAGGTTTGAGCAGCCGCTGCAAGTCGAGAAATATCCGCTCAACGCACTGCTCGTGAAAATCCGCATGTTGGCGAAAGCTCACCACATAGGCCAATAGGCTGGCGTGATCCAACGCCAGACCACGGTATTGCACCACCAACGTGCCCCAGTCCGGCTGACCGGTGACCGGGCAGTTGGACTTGAGCAAATGGCTATGCAGGCTTTCCTCGACCACTAGAGACGCGTCACAACGCAATAGCTCTGGCTGCGGCTGTGCATAGTTGCTGATGGCCACATCCAGCTCATCTATACAGGTGCCTGGTGCACTTACCACACCCTCAGCCGTCACTCCAGCCAGGCTGCGCACGCGCACACCGACGGGCTTACCAGCCGCAGCCGAGAGGTCTTTTTCCAGCACAGCGACCAGCTCGCCAGCACTTTTGAACACTGACTGGTTCAACGAGTTGAGGTACAGCTTGAACGACTTCGACTCGATGATATTGGGTGAGTCGGCAGCAATGGCAAATTCTCCCATGGCCACCACCGGCTTGCCTGAAGGGAGCAGCCAGGACAGCTCATAGCAGTTCCAGAAATCCACACCCTGATACGGTAGCGTCTCGGCGCTCAAACCCAGCTCGGCCCATTTCGCTGCACGCGGAATGGGGAATAGCAGCGACGGGGTGTAAGTAGCGATGTATGCGCTGGATTTTCCCAGTGGCGAATCTTCGGCGGCAGGATGCATAGCAGTCACCTGATCAGAATAGGGAGAACTCACCCAGCCAGCTCGGCGACGATAGCCGCCAGCGCTTGCGCAGAGTCACTTGCCTGGCTAATCGGCCGACCGATCACTAGGTAATCAGAACCCACATCCAATGCCTGGCGCGGCGTGAGGATACGGCGCTGGTCATCCTGGGCGCTTCCGGCCGGACGAATTCCCGGGGTCACCAGTTGCAACGCTGGGTAAGCCGCCTTTAGCGCCTGCGCTTCCTGTGCCGAGCACACCAGACCGTCCAGACCGGCCTGCGCGGCTAACCCAGCGAGACGCAGCACCTGTGCCTGCGGTTCGATATCCAGGCCAACGCCCGCCAAGTCTTCACGTTCCATGCTAGTCAGCACGGTCACCCCGATCAGCAGCGGCTTGGCACCGGCAAGCTTATCCAGAGTTTCGCGGCACGCCGCCATCATGCGCAGGCCGCCCGAGCAGTGCAGATTAACCATCCACACACCCATTTCGGCAGCGGCCTTAACCGCCATGGCCGTGGTATTAGGAATGTCATGAAATTTCAGGTCGAGGAACACCTCAAAGCCCTTTCCCGCCAGCACGTTGACAATCTCCGGCCCGCAACGGGTGAACAATTCCTTGCCAACTTTTACCCGACACAGCGCAGGATCGAGCTGATCGGCCAATGCCAGTGCGGCATCACGGGTCGGGAAATCCAAGGCAACGATGATCGGGGTCTGGCAGGCGGACATGAGCGGGCTCTCGGGCAAGACAAATACGGCGCGCATTGTAGCGGATGCGCCGCATGCTTGCCGCTCCGGTGATCCACCCGCATCGCCCAAGGCTTAAGCCAATATGATGCAGACCACAGGCAACCGCTAATCGACAACCAGAGGCGCCAGCGCATCCGGCGCAGCAAACGCCTGGCGAAAACTGAACGCCTGCACACTAGCGCCACGCTCGCGCAATAACGCCAAACGTTCGGCGGCCTCCTGCACCGATGGCCGATACCCCGCGGGCACCCACCACAGCACCATATGCACGGTGTCGACCTTGCTGAACCACTCCTGGCGGCGCTTAAGCACCTCGGTATGGGCGGATGTGTAGACGTAGTCACTGAGCGCCTGCACATCGCGCCAGACGGACAGATTCACCAGCATATCGTCGCCAAACGGGCGAAAAGCCGTGGCATCACCCGCCTCGTCCTGAAAGCGCCAGATATATCCCGGCGAGGCCTCAGCCAACGCATTGATGCGCTGCAGATTGGCGCCAAAGTCGGCCATGCTCGGCGACTCCAGCGGCGCCTTCATGTTGGCAATATTCAACTGCGCGAGTTGATAGGTGGACATCGATGTGCTCCTTTCGCGTATTTCCCAAAATAACCATTGCCCTGGCCGTGCACTCCCACAACGTCAGAGCCTCAGCGCGGCTGTGGATCAGCCCAGAATGGCCGCTCGCTCTCCTGCATGACATCGCCACGGCTTAGCCCGAGATCTTTCAATGCCGCATCGTCGAGCATGGCCAAGCTTCGACGCTGCTCGTACAACGGCCACCAGCGGTTAAGCTGCCGGCCGATTGCACGCACTATTTCAAGCGGCCGCCGACCCTGTAACCGTCCGACACTGTCTAACCCATACCCTTATCTGACCTTCATCTCGTCGCCCTCCTTGTGGGGTTGGCGACCGCGGCGGCTTTACCCACGCGGCAGAAATGGTCAACCGCACCCAGTCAGCCGTCAGCCGTCAGCATGCAGATGAAACGCCTGGAAGAAGACGTGATCCAGCGTCCGTTATTTGTGCGCGATGGTCGTCGGTTCAACCTCACCGCCGAGGGCCAGCTGCTGCTGAGCTATGCCCGGCGCATTCTGAAACT
>JAGGNC010000031.1 GCA_017886405.1 Pseudomonas sp.
GCAGCGCCTGGGCTTCTTCGCCGACCCGCGGCCGCTGTGGCGCTTGTCGGTGCCGACCAACACCGGTGTGTTGGTATTGCCCGGTGAGCAGATGATCGACTGGGGCGGCGCGCAGCGCTGGCTGAAGTCCGATGCCGATGCCGCGTTGATTCGCCAGGCCGTCGCCGAAGTCGGCGGCCATGCGACCTGCTTCACCGCCGGCCACTGTGACAGCCCCTTCCATCCGCTGGCTACTCCGCTGCTGCGCTACCACCGTCAGTTGAAAACCCAGCTCGACCCGCAGGGTATTTTCAACCCTGGTCGCATGTATCCGGAGGTCTAAGCCATGCAGACTAAGTTAAGTGAATACGCCAAAAGTCTGCCGCGCGCCGAGGAAGCCGAACGTATCCTGCGCAGCTGCGTGCACTGTGGCTTCTGCAACGCCACCTGCCCGACCTATCAGCTGCTCGGCGACGAGCTGGACGGGCCACGCGGGCGCATCTATCTGATCAAAGAAGTGCTGGAAGGTAACGAGGTTACCGCCAAGACCCAGCTGCACCTGGACCGCTGCCTGACCTGCCGCAACTGTGAAACCACCTGCCCGTCGGGTGTGGAGTACCACAACCTGCTGGACATCGGCCGTGCCGTGGTGGATGCCGCGGTGCCGCGGCCGTTGGCTCAGCGCGTGTTGCGCGAAAGCCTGCGTGCGGTGATGCCGAACGCAACCGTGTTTAAAGGTCTGGTCCAGGTCGGCCAGATGTTCCGTCCGCTGCTGCCGGCGAGCCTCAAAGCCAAGCTGCCGCGCGTTGCCAATGCCGCCAAGCCGCGCCCCGAGCCGCGTCATGCCCGTCGGGTATTGATGCTGGAAGGCTGTGTGCAACCGGGTCTGGCGCCGAACACCAATGCCGCCACGGCGCGGGTGCTGGATCGTCTAGGCATCAGTGTCACGCCGATCTATAAAGCTGGTTGCTGCGGTGCGGTGGATTACCACCTCGACGCTCAAGCGCAAGGCTTGCAGCGCGCGCGGCAGAATATCGACGCCTGGTGGCCCGCCATCGAACAAGGCGCCGAGGCCATCGTGCAGACCGCCAGCGGCTGCGGTGCGTTTGTTAAGGACTACGGTCACCTACTGGCGCAGGACTCTGCCTACGCTGAGAAGGCCGCGCGCGTCAGTGCCTTGGCCAAGGACCTGGTTGAGGTGTTCAGCGCCGAGCCGCTGGAGCAGCTCAATGTGCGCGCCGACAAGCGCCTGGCCTTCCATTGCCCCTGCACCCTGCAGCATGCACAGAAACTGGGCGGCGCCGTTGAAGGCGTGCTCGCTCGTCTAGGTTTCGGTTTGACTGCCGTGCCGGACAGCCACCTGTGCTGCGGCTCGGCCGGGACCTATTCGCTGACCCAGCCGGAGCTGTCCAAGCAGCTGCGTGACAACAAAATGAATGCCCTGGAAAGCGGCAAGCCGGAGGTGATCGTCACCGCCAATATCGGCTGCCAAACCCACCTCGACGGCGCCGGTCGCACCCCTGTGCGGCACTGGATCGAACTCGTCGAAGAAGCCCTGAATTAATTGGAGACCACAATGTATACCAAAGCCGTATTGAGCCAGACCGATGTCAGCCGCATGCTCGCCGCCGCCCGTAGCGAAGCCGAGAAAAATGAGTGGGCTGTGACCATCAGCGTGGTTGATGACGGCGGTCACCCGCTGGCGCTGGATCGCCTCGACGGTTGCGCACCGATTGCCGCTTACATCGCGACCGAGAAGGCGCGCAGTTCTGCCATTGGCCGTCGTGAGACTAAGGGGTTTGAGGACATGGTCAATGGGGGGCGCAGCGCGTTTCTCTCCGCCCCCCTGATCACCTCGCTGGAAGGCGGTGTGCCGGTGATTGTTGACGGCAATGTGGTCGGCGCAATTGGTGTCTCTGGGGTCAAAGCCGATCAGGACGCTCAAGTGGCCAAGGCCGGCGTTGCTGCCCTAGGCTGATTCGACTTCTCAGGCGGTTCTTGATGAACCGCTGCCGGCGCCAGGCGCCGCACCAACACTGATTTTTGGAGAGTGAAAATGACCGATCGCGTGAACCGCCAGCGCCTGCAAGTGGCCGCCAACCTGCAACGTTTTATCGATGAAGAAGTGCTGCCAGGCAGCGGCATCGAACCCGAGGCGTTCTGGGTCGGCTTCGATGCCTTGGTGCATGACCTGGCACCGCAGAACCGTGCGCTGCTGGCCGAACGCGATGCTCTGCAGGTCAAGCTGGATACCTGGCACCGTGAGCATCCGGGCCCGGTGAGCGACATGCCGGCCTACCGCGCCTTCTTGGAGTCCATTGGTTATTTGCTGCCACAGCCAGAAAGCGTGCAAGCCAGCACCGCTAACGTCGACAGCGAGATCGCCACTCAGGCGGGTCCGCAGCTGGTAGTGCCGGTGATGAATGCGCGCTACGCGCTGAACGCGGCCAACGCCCGCTGGGGTTCGCTGTATGACGCCCTGTACGGCACTGATGCCATCGCCGAAGACGGCGGTGCGCAAAAGGGTTCAGGCTACAACCAGCTGCGTGGCGCCAAGGTCATTGCCTTTGCCCGCGCCTTCCTCGACCAGGCTGCGCCGCTGGCGACAGGCTCCCACGTCGATTCGACCAGCTATCAGGTGGTAGACGGTCAGCTGCAGGTCACCCTGGCCAACGGTAGCCAGACTGGTTTGGCCCAGGCCGATAAATTTATCGGTTTCCAGGGCGAGGCCAGCGCGCCGACCGCGGTGCTGTTGAAGAACAACGGCCTGCATGTCGAAATCCAGATTGATGCCAGCAGCCAGATTGGCGCCACCGATGCAGCCGGGGTCAAGGACCTGCTGATGGAGTCGGCGCTGTCGACCATTCTTGACTGCGAAGACTCGGTCGCTGCGGTTGATGCAGCGGACAAGGTGGTTATTTACCGCAACTGGCTCGGCCTGATGAAGGGCGATCTGAGCGAAGAGCTGGAGAAGGGTGGCAAGCGCATTGTCCGTCGCCTCAATCCGGATCGCGCCTACACCGCCGCCGCCGGTGGTGAGCTGACCTTGCACGGTCGCTCGTTGCTGTTTGTGCGTAACGTCGGTCACCTGATGAGCAATCCGGCGATTCTCGATGGTGAAGGCCACGAAATCCCCGAGGGCATTCTCGATGGCGTGATGACCAGCCTGTGTGCCGTGCATGATCTGCAGCGCCAGGGTAACTCGCGTACAGGCAGCGTCTACATTGTGAAGCCGAAGATGCACGGCCCGGCTGAAGTGGCCTTCGCCGATCAGCTGTTTGGCCGCATTGAGGACCTGCTTAAGCTGCCGCGCTATAGCCTGAAAATGGGCATCATGGACGAGGAGCGCCGCACCAGCATCAACCTCAAGGCCTGCATTGCCGCCGCCAGCGCGCGGGTGGCGTTTATCAACACTGGCTTCCTCGACCGCACCGGCGACGAGATGCACACCGCCATGGAAGCTGGCGCCATGCTGCGCAAGGGCGACATGAAGAGCAGCGCCTGGATCCAGGCCTACGAGCGCAACAACGTGCTGGTTGGCCTGAGCTGCGGCCTGCGTGGTCGTGCGCAAATCGGCAAGGGTATGTGGGCCATGCCGGACCTGATGGCCGCCATGCTTGAGCAGAAAATTGGTCACCCCAAGGCCGGCGCCAACACCGCCTGGGTGCCGTCGCCAACCGCCGCCACCCTACACGCCATGCACTACCACCAGGTGGATGTGCAGGCCGTGCAGCGTGAGCTGGAAGCTATCGACTTGGCCAGCGAGCGCGATGCGCTGTTGAACGGTTTGCTCAGCGTGCCAGTAGCCGCCGAGCGTAACTGGAGCGCCAGCGACATTCAGGAAGAGCTGGACAACAACTGCCAGGGCATCCTCGGCTATGTCGTGCGTTGGGTTGAGCAGGGCGTGGGTTGCTCCAAAGTCCCGGATATTCACAACGTTGGCTTGATGGAAGACCGCGCGACGCTGCGTATCTCCAGCCAGCACATTGCCAACTGGCTGCTGCACAAGGTGATCAGCGAGACTCAGGTGCGTGAGTCGCTGGAGCGTATGGCCAAGGTGGTCGACCAGCAGAACGCCGGTGATTCAGCCTACCGGCCGATGGCGGCAAACTACGCGCAGTCAGCTGCTTTCCAGGCTGCCAGTGATCTGGTGTTCAAGGGTCGTGAGCAACCGAGCGGTTACACCGAGCCGTTGCTGCATGCCTGGCGCCTGCGTTTCAAGCAGCAGGGGGCGTAAGCAAGCGCGATTGATAAACCGCGCCGTCAGGTATGCACTGACGGCGCAACTGAGCATCGATGGCGGTTGGGGATATTCCGCTCCGTCATCCAAGGGTCTGCTGCCGGTTATCCGAGTGCTACTCGGTGGCTAGGCAGGCTCGCTGCGTGGCACCGGGTAGCCCCGGAACATTGTGGTTCACAATAACAAATAGGAACCTACACATGAGTCAAACACTGCTGTCGATACTGGCCTTTGTGCCGTTGGTACTGGCAGGTGTGCTGCTGATCGGCTTTCGCTGGCCAGCCAAGTACGCCATGCCGGTGGTCTTCCTGCTCACCGCGATCATTGGCCTAACGGCCTGGGATATGTCCTTCAACCGGGTCCTGGCGTCCAGCCTGCAAGGCCTGGTGCTCACCGCCGCGATCCTCTGGATCATCTTCGGTGCGATCCTGTTGCTCAACACCCTCAAGCATTCGGGTGGCATCGCTGCCATTCGCCGCGGCTTCTCCTCCATCACCCCCGACCGTCGGGTCCAGGCGCTGATCGTTGCGTGGCTGTTTGGTTGCTTTATCGAGGGCGCCTCAGGCTTCGGTACGCCGGCTGCTGTGGCGGCACCGCTGTTGGTGGCGCTGGGTTTCCCGGCGCTGGCGGCAGTGGTATTGGGCATGATGGTGCAATCCACGCCGGTGTCTTTCGGCGCTGTGGGTACACCGATTCTGGTCGGTGTTGCCGGTGGTCTTGACCAGGCGGGCATGACGGCTCAGCTGGCAGCACTGGGTAGCAGCTGGGATGTGTTCTTCCACCTGATCTTCTCGCGCGTGGCGATCACCCACGGCCTGATCGGCATCTTTATGCCATTGATCATGCTGTCGATCATGACGCGCTTCTTCGGCAAGAATCAGTCGTGGAAAGAAGGCCTGGAAATGGCGCCGTTCGCCATCTTCACTGGCTTGGCGTTCGTCATCCCTTACATCGCCGCCGGTGTGTTCCTCGGTCCGGAATTCCCGTCGATGATCGGTGCCATGGTGGGTCTGGCGATTGTCATCCCGGCGGCCAAGGCGGGCTTCCTGCTGCCTAAGACCACCTGGGACTTTGCGCCGGCCAGCGAGTGGCCAGCCGAGTGGATGGGCAAGATCGAGATGAAGATCGAAGATATCGCCGGTAAATCGCCGATCTCCGTGCGCATGGCCTGGGCACCTTACGTGCTGTTGGCGATCTTCTTGGTGGCGTCGCGAGTCTTCCCTGAGCTGAAGGCGGCCCTGCTGTCGGTCAGCATCGGCTGGATCGACATCCTCGGTGAAACCGGTATCTCCGGCAAACTTGAGCCGCTGTATCTGCCGGGCGGCATTCTGTGCATGGTGGTGCTGGTCACCGCGCTGATGCACCGCATGCGTTTGTCCGAGCTGGGCGCTGCGATCAACGAGTCGAGCCGTACCCTGCTGGGCGCCGGTTTCGTGCTGATCTTCACCATCCCGATGGTGCGGATTCTGATCAACTCCGGTGTCAACGGTGCTGATCTGGTGTCGATGCCAGTGGCCATGGCGCAATTGGTGGCAAACAGCGTCGGCGGTGTCTATCCGTTCTTCGCCCCTGCTGTGGGTGCCCTGGGTGCCTTTATTGCCGGTTCCAACACCGTGTCCAACCTGATGCTGTCGCAGTTCCAGTACAACGCCGCAAGCTTGCTTGGGGTGTCTGGCGCGATGATGGTGGCAGCACAGTCGGTAGGTGCGGCGGCGGGTAACATGATCGCCATCCACAACGTGGTAGCGGCGTCGGCCACTGTTGGTTTGCTCGGTCGCGAAGGGATCACCATGCGCAAGACCATTCTGCCAACGCTCTACTACCTCATAGCTGCCGGTAGCATCACCATGATTGCCATGTACGGCATGGGTATTTCCGATCCGCTGATGCAAGCGGCCGGTTAATCACCCGCTTCTTTGCCCGTCATTAGGCGGGCAGAGGTTGATGTGACGAATGCCGCCGTGAGGCGGCATTCGTCGTTATGCAGGTTGGCGCTTGCATGCATTTACGGTAGCGTGCCCCGCGTTAAACCGTGTTATTCGTCAGAGGTCGATATGAAAAAGTGGCAATGCGTAGTCTGTGGGCTGATATACGATGAGAGCCAGGGCTGGCCGGATGAAGGCATCGTTGCTGGTACGCTATGGCAGGACGTGCCGGAAGATTGGCTGTGCCCGGATTGTGGCGTGGGTAAGCTGGATTTCGAAATGATCGAAATCGGCTAAATCCAGGCTGTTAGCCTAACGCGACGGACCTTGCAACGGCCAAGGCTGGCAGCGCAACTGTTCGCCGGGCGCTAGCAAACGGCGACCTATGGGTCGCCGTTTTTATGTGTTCAATGGGCATACTTACCCCTACGTGAACGGTCCAGTGC
>JAGGNC010000198.1 GCA_017886405.1 Pseudomonas sp.
CCCCATCTGTACTGCGTAAAACGGCCGGAGCAAGCCCCGGCCGTAGGAAAAGAGCCGCACCATACGAAGCGGCTGTTTATTAGTCAATCAGGCGTACGCGTTAGATCACTTGGACTCCAGGGCAATCTTCGCCAACTGCGCAGCTGGCTGATAGCCTGGAATGATCTTGCCATTGGCCAGAACGATGGCCGGTGTACCACTGATGCCGATCGATTGCCCAAGGGCATATTGCTTGGCGACGGGACTGTCGCACTGCGCATCGGCAACTGTCTGGCGGGTCTTAGCTAAATCCATCGCGGCCTGCTTGTCCTTGGCACACCAGACATTCGACAGCTCTTTTGCGGCTTCACTTTCCATACCCTGACGCGGAAAGGCCAGGTAACGAACCTCAACACCCAGGCGATTCAGCTCAGGCACTTCGCTGTGCAGCTTCTGACAGTAGCCGCAATCGGTATCGGTGAATACGGTGATATGGGTTTTGGGTTCCTTGCCAGCAAACACCACCATCTCCGCAGCGGGAATGGCATCCATAAGCTTGGCAACCCCACTACTCTCAGCCGCTTCGGTCAGGTTGACCGGCTTACCATCCTTGACCTGAAACAGGTAACCCTGCAGGAGAAACTGACCATCTTCACTGGCATATAACTGACGACCGCCTTGCAGCTGGACCTGATAAAGGCCTGTCATCGGGCTTTCCGCAATGGCTTCGATCGGCATACTTGGATCAATGGCCTTGAGGGTATTACGGATAGCCTGATCAGGATCGGCGGCAACGCCGATGCTGCCGGTCAGACTTACAGCCAATGCGACAACAATGCGACTTAAACGCATACAAACTCCTGTTGAAGACGATCTAGCAAATAGGCTTACCAGCCTACCATAGAAGCCTTAACAAACTGATCACGGCAGGCCAGACGGCGCTCTCAGCCTCGCGGGTGGTGCTTAGCATGCAGCTCTTGTAACCGGGCACGAGCGACATGAGTATAAATCTGTGTGGTTGAGAGATCGCTATGCCCCAGCAACATCTGCACTACGCGCAGATCCGCCCCGTGATTGAGCAAGTGCGTGGCAAAGGCATGACGCAGGGTATGCGGTGACAGGCTCTTGGCAACCCCTGCCACCCTGGCCTGGTGTTTGATCCGATACCAGAAGGTCTGCCGAGTCATTTGCTCGCCACGCAGGCTGGGGAACAGCACATCACTGGGCTTGCCATCGAGGAGAAACGGCCGGGCTTCCTTGCTGTAACGCTCGATCCAGGCAATCGCTTCCTCGCCCAACGGGACCAAGCGTTCCTTACTGCCTTTGCCAAACACTCGCAGCACCCCTTGGCGCAAATTGACCTGACTCAGCGTCAGGCCAATCAACTCGCTGACGCGCAGACCACAGGCATACAACACCTCAAGCATGGCGCGATCACGAAGACCAATAGGGTTATCCAACTCAGGAGCGGCTAATAAGGCTTCAACGTCCGCCTCGGACAACGACTTAGGCAGCGGCCGGCCAAGCTGAGGCAGGTCGATCTGTAGCGTTGGATCACGACTAATCAGCTGCTCACGCAGCAGAAAACGATAGAACCCCCGCAGGCCTGACAGCAGACGCGCGGTAGAGCGCGCCTTGTAGCCTTCATTTAGGCGCCAGGCCAAGTGATCGAGAATCACCTCACGTCCTGCATCCGGCAACTGCACATTACGCGCCTGCAACCAGCCATTGAACAATGCAAGGTCGCTGCGGTAAGCCGAGCGCGTATGCGCGGCAAGCCCCTTCTCCAACCACAAGGCCTCGACAAAACGATCAATAATTGGGTGGTCGATAGCGGGCATGGGAAACTATGGCGGCAGCTGAAAGCGAGCTAGTCTTTCACACCTTGGCCACGCAGGGCCAGATACCCATTCACAAGGACCCTTGATGAACGAGCAGCAAATTCTCTTCGCTTTCGCCGCCATCGGCGCTAGTGCCCTAGCCTGTCAGTGGCTGGCTTGGCGTTTACGCTTACCCGCCATTTTATTTCTGCTCATCGCCGGCATCCTCGCCGGCCCAGTACTGGGTCTGCTTGACCCACAGGCATTGTTCGGTGATTTGCTGTTCCCATTGGTGTCGATGGCCGTTGCGCTGATTCTATTCGAAGGCAGCCTTACCCTGCATTTGTCCGAGTGGCGCGAAATTGGCACCGTAGTTCGGCGCATGGTGACGATCGGCGCATTGGCCACTTGGGCTGTTATCGCGGTCAGCACCCACTATTTACTGGGTTTTAGCTGGGAGATGGCACTGCTGCTTGGCACCCTAACCTTGGTTACCGGGCCAACTGTGATCGTGCCAATGCTTCGTGTGGTGCGCCCGAAAGCCTCCATTGCCAATATCCTGCGTTGGGAAGGTATCGTTATCGACCCGATTGGCGCGCTGCTTGCCGTTGTGGTTTACAGCTTCATTATTACCAGCAGTGACGGCAATGGCTGGCACAGCGGCATAGGCACCTTCGCCGGAGTCATCGCTTGTGGCAGCCTGACAGGGATTGCCGCTGGCTGGGCGTTAGGCTCCGTATTAAAGCGCCAGTGGCTACCGGACTATTTGCATAACCTTGCCGTATTAGCCACAGTGCTGGGTGCCTTCATTGCCTCCAACCAAGTCATGCATGAGTCTGGTCTGCTCGCAGTCACCTTGATGGGCATGTGGCTGGCTAATATGAAGGGCGTCGACGTACGGCATATTCTGCACTTCAAAGAGAACCTCAGCGTTCTACTGATTTCTGGTTTGTTCATCCTGCTTGCTGCACGCCTTGACCTTAACGCGCTGCTCGCTCTGGGCCCGGCTGTCTTGGTGCTACTGGCCATCATTCAGTTTGTTGCGCGCCCACTCAATGTGGCGCTGTCCACCTTTGGCTCTAGCCTGACGTGGCGCGAGCGAGCCCTGCTGGCCTGGATATCGCCGCGGGGCATTGTGGCCGCAGCTGTCTCGGCTATTTTCGCCATTCGCTTAGGCGAATTGGGCTATGCAGGCGCCGAACTGCTGGTACCACTGACCTTTGCTGTGATCATCGGTACCGTCGTGTTGCAAAGTGCCACTGCGCGTCCGCTCGCCAAGCTGCTGAAAGTTGCCGAACCGGCGCCAAGCGGTTTTCTTATCGTGGGCGCCAACCCGGTGGCACGTGCACTGGGTATAGCACTGCAAGATCTTGGAAACCGCGTACTGCTGTGTGACTCCAGCTGGGAGAACATCAGCGCTGCGCGCATGAAGAAGCTGCCAACATACTTCGGCAACCCTAGCTCACAGGATGCCGAAGCCCATCTAGACTTGGTCGGCCTTGGTCATCTGCTGGCGGTGTCGCCTTCCAGCGAATTGAATGCGCTGACCTGCATGCACTTTCGCCACGACTTTGACGCCAGCCGCCGCTTCACCCTACCCAGCGGCACCGAAAGCCGGCGTAGCGATAAACATCGCAGTCGCGACGCAGTGCGTGGCCGACCATTAGGTAGCCAGACGCTGAGCTTTCCCCAGTTCGCCAGCCGCCTCAGTAAAGGCGCAGAAATTCGCACCACCACCCTGACCAAAACGTTTGACTGGCCTGCCTACCAAACCCTGCACGGCGAAAAAGCAGTTGTATTGATGGCTTGCGATCCACACGGATGGATCCACATCGCTACCCAGCCACTGGATATCCAGCCCGGACCGGACTGGACGCTGGTCGCGCTGATTGATGCCGCGCCTGAGGCTGCCGGCTAACAGCTGAGGAGGCCCGCAACCCTGTCCGTGGATGGGAGGCAGGGGCCCGCGTAAGCCCCATGACTCACTGAGCCGCTGCAGTACTGAAAATCACTCTGCATAATGAGTCGCGCTGCCACGGAGGCTTAAAGCTTAAGCACTGGGATAGGCTTGTTCTGCTCGTCAATCGCCACAAAACTGAACACACCGGTGATTGCCCGCTCACGGACATCACTGGACATGCTCTCGACGAATACCTCAACCGCGACTTTCAGGCTGGTGTTGCCCACTTTAATGACCCGACCGATCAGCTCGACTATTGAGCCCGCGGGTATCGCGTGGTTGAAGTCGATCCGGTCAGACGAGACCGTCACCAGCGGCAAACGACAGAAGCGGGTGGCGGCTATAAACGACACCTCATCCATCCACGCCAGCGCCGTTCCGCCAAACAAGGTGTTGTGGTGGTTGGTGGTCGGCGGAAATACCGCCTTGGTGACGCGGGTTTCCGACAGTTCGATACGCCGCTGTATCTCTTGCTCTCTTGGGCTCATGACATGGCTACCTGATCAAATCCAAAATGATCGCCACTTGGTGGCAAGGCGCTAACTACGCTGCGCTCTTGGCGCAAACAAAGGCTTGAACGCCACAAAAGTACGACCCTTAAACGAAAAAAGCAGCCCGGAGGCTGCTTTTCACAAGGAAGCTGAGGCTTAGCCCAGTTTTTCCTTGATGCGTGCTGCTTTACCCGACAGGTCACGCAGGTAGTAAAGCTTAGCTTTACGAACATCACCGCGACGCTTAACGGCCAGGCTCTCAACCAGCGGGCTGTAAGTCTGGAAAGTACGCTCAACGCCAACACCGTTGGAGATCTTACGAACAGTGAACGCACTGTTCAGGCCACGGTTACGCTTGGCAATAACAACGCCTTCGAACGCCTGCAGACGCTGACGGTCGCCTTCCTTAACTTTTACCTGAACGATGATGGTGTCGCCCGGTGCAAAAGGAGGGATCACTTTGCCCATCTGCTCAGCTTCGATTTGCTGAATAATCTTGTTAGTCATACTGCGCTCCTAAGACAAGCCTCGGCCTGTCATCGATACATTAATTATCGTCCTGCTGGCGGACGTATTCCTCCAGCAGCTTCTTCTCTTCTCCAGAAAGCGAGCGGCTTTCCAGAAGATCGGCACGTCGTTCGTAGGTCCGACCAAGGGACTGCTGCAAACGCCAGCGCCGGATGTGTTCGTGGTTGCCGCTAAGCAGCACCTCAGGAACACGTTTATCAGCATACACCTCCGGACGGGTGTAGTGCGGGCAGTCAAGCAGGCCATCCGTAAAGGAGTCCTCCTCGGCCGAGCCTGCATGACCCAATGCACCAGGCAAAAGGCGCGTTACCGCGTCGATCAGTACCATGGCCGGCAGCTCACCGCCGGACAGGACGTAGTCCCCAATCGACCATTCTTCATCGACATGCGCTTCGATAAAGCGCTCATCAATGCCTTCGTAGCGACCTGCGATGAGGATCAACACCTCAACGTTTGCCAGTTCGCGTACTGCTGACTGAGTCAGCGGGCGACCTTGCGGCGACAGGTAAATCACCTTCGCTTTTTCACCTGCGGCGTGCTTAGCATCGAGCAAAGCATCCTCAAGCGGCTTGATCTTCATCACCATGCCGGGGCCACCACCAAAGGGCCGATCATCCACGGTGTGATGACGGTCAGTGGTATAGCTTCGCGGATTCCAACAGGTCAGTTGCAACAACCCCTGTTTCACTGCGCGGCTGGTAATGCCGTAATCGCTGATAGCGGTAAACATTTCCGGAAATAGCGTAATGACTTCAACGCGCAGATTAGGCATCAGGCTTAGAAGTCCGCATCCCAGTCGACCCGCATTTCGCCAGCACTCAAGTCAATCGACAACACACATTGCTCGGTATAGGGCAATAGGCGCTCACGACCATCTAGGCTGTCGGTGCAGGGTTTAACCACAATCACATCGTTGGCACCGGTCTCTAACAAGTGATCAATCTTGCCAAGCAATTGCTCTGCCTGGTCGATAACCTTGAGACCTTGCAGCTGGTACCAGTAGTACTCGCCGTCGGTTAATTCAGGGAACAGGTTGCGTGGCACACAGATCTCAAAACCAGCGAGAAGACGCGCTTCTTCACGATCATCAAGACCCTTGAGCTTCGCGACCAGGAATTTATCACTCCCGCGTCCGCTGACCAGCTCTACCTGTTTGACACTGCCTTCGCGCCTAAGCGTCCAGGACTTGTACTCCAACAGGTTTGCAACAGGATCAGTAAAGGAATACACCTTCACTTCACCGCGAACGCCATGTACGGAATAGATCTTGCCGATAACGATCAAATCATCGGTAGAAGCAGGCGTCGCGCTCATATTGCTCAGGCCGCAACCTTAGCAGCGTCCTTCAACAACTGAGCAACACGATCAGACGGTTGTGCACCAACGCTCAGCCAATGGGCCAGGCGATCTTGCTTCACGGACAGACGAACTTCCTGACCACGAGCGATCGGGTTGAAGAAACCGATCTCTTCTTTGTGCGAACCGTCACGTGGGTTACGGCTGTCGGTCACGTTTATTTTGTAGAACGGGCGCTTCTTGGAGCCGCCAAGGGCAAGACGAATTGTTAGCATGTGAACATAGTTCCTGTAGTCGGTGCTGCAAATCTAAATGCACAGCGGGCGTGGGTGCCCGAAAGGCCGCATATTCTAAGGAATATACGGACTTTTGCAAATGGCTTTTTCAGGCGCATGGGGCTGTGCAGTCAAGAGTTGCCAGAGGGCCGCAGTCTAAACCGGCCAATCAGCTCCCGCAAAAGGCGGGTTTACTGTAAATCCCCGCCTTT
>JAGGNC010000089.1 GCA_017886405.1 Pseudomonas sp.
GTGACCACGGCACAAGGAATGAAAGCGTACTTGAATGACGGCAGGATGCTCCTGCTGTCCAACGTAAGAGGTCTGCATGAGGCTCGTTAATACCCTCCCCCTACTACTCAGCCTCAGCGTCGCACTCGGAAGTGTCAGCGCTTGGGCCTTGCCATCCGACCGTGATCAGCCGATTCGTATCCAGGCCGACAGCGCCGAGCTCGATGACAAACAAGGCGTTGCCGTTTATCGCGGTGACGTCGTCATCACCCAGGGCAGCATGAAAGTCACCGGCGACACCGTGACCATTACCCAAAATGCTCAGGGCGATGTCGAGGTATTCACCTCAGTCGGTAAACCGGCCTACTACGAGCAACAGCCCTCAGCCGATAAACAGATCGTTAAGGCGTATGGCCTGACCATCCAGTACTTTATGGCCAACGAGCGCGTCGTGCTGATCGATCAAGCCAAGGTGATTCAGGAAGGCAACACCTTCAAAGGCGAGAAAATCGTCTACGACACCCAGCGCCAGATCGTCAACGCCGGTCGCGCAACAGGCAACAACATCACGGCACCAAGCCCGCGTATCGACATGGTGATCCTGCCGAAGAACAAACCAGCCGAACAGCAGGCGCAGTAATAATGGCCACATTGAAAGCCCAACACCTGGCCAAAAGCTATAAAGGCCGCCAGGTCGTACGCGACGTAAGCTTGAGCATCGACAGCGGTCAGATCGTTGGCCTGCTTGGCCCCAACGGAGCCGGCAAGACCACCTGCTTTTACATGATTGTTGGCCTGGTACAGGCCGATCAGGGCCGCGTGATGATCGACGACCTCGACATCAGCCATCAACCGATGCATGGCCGTGCGCGCGCCGGTATCGGCTACTTGCCTCAGGAAGCCTCTATTTTTCGCAAGCTCAGCGTGGCCGACAATATTATGGCCATCTTGGAAACCCGTAAGGACCTCGACGGTGCTGCGCGCCGCAAAGAGCTGGAAGGTTTGCTGCAGGAATTCCACATCAGCCATATCCGTGACAACCTGGGCATGAGCCTGTCTGGTGGCGAGCGCCGCCGTGTAGAAATTGCTCGTGCCCTGGCGACTAACCCTAAGTTCATCCTACTCGACGAGCCATTCGCCGGCGTCGACCCGATCTCCGTGGGCGATATCAAGCAGATCATCCATCACTTAAAAGCCAAAGGTATCGGTGTATTGATCACCGACCACAACGTTCGCGAGACTCTTGATATCTGCGAAACGGCCTATATCGTCAGTGATGGTCAGCTAATAGCCGAAGGGGATTCCGAGGCTATTCTGGCCAATCAGACGGTAAAAGAAGTGTATCTGGGGCATGAGTTCAGGCTGTAACCACAGCTTATCTCAAGCCGACTGCAGCCAAGGCTAGGCAAAACCTTTAGAGTCAGGCATATAATTTGCCTCCAAGTGGCGATTTTTGAAACCGCCCTGTAGTGGATTGCGCAAAGACGCAGGTAAATAAGGTCTGCAATGAAACCATCGCTAGTCCTAAGAATGGGCCAGCAGCTGACGATGACACCGCAGCTGCAACAGGCCATCCGCCTGCTCCAACTGTCGACCCTGGATCTGCAACAAGAGATCCAGGAGGCTTTGGAGTCCAACCCGATGCTCGAACGCCAGGAAGAAGGCGATGATTTCGACAATTCGGATCCTATGGCCGATGGCGCAGAAAGCGCCAGCACCAGCGAACAGCCAGAAGCGCCTTATCAGGAAACCAACTACCAAGAAGCCACGCAGACCGTGGACAACCTGGAAGAAGGGGATTGGGGCGAGCGCATTCCCAATGAGTTGCCCGTCGATACCGCCTGGGAAGATATCTACCAGACCAGCGCCAGCAGTCTGCCCAGCAGTAGCAATGATGATGATGAGTGGGATTTCACCACCCGCACCTCCAGCGGTGAGAGCCTGCAAAGCCACCTACTCTGGCAGCTCAACCTGGCGCCGATGTCAGACAAGGATCGTCTAATCGGCGTGACCTTGATCGATTGCATCAACCAACAGGGCTATCTGGAAGAAACCCTTGAAGAAGTGGTCGATGCCTTCGACCCTGAGCTGGATATCGAACTCGACGAAGTCGAAGCCGTGCTGCATCGCATTCAGCAGTTTGAGCCCACTGGCATCGCCGCACGCAGTCTCGGTGAATGCTTGCTCCTGCAACTGCGCCAACTGCCCACCAAGACCGCGTGGCTGAGCGAAGCCCAGCGTCTGACCAGTGACTACCTCGATCTGCTTGGCAGCCGCGACTACGGCCAGCTAATGCGCCGCATGAAACTTAAAGAGGATGAGCTGCGCCAGGTTATCGACCTGATCCAGAGCCTCAACCCGCGCCCCGGCTCGCAGATCGAGTCTAGCGAGCCAGAATACGTGGTGCCCGATGTGATTGTGCGCAAGCACAACGAGCGCTGGCTGGTGGAACTGAATCAGGAAGCCATGCCGCGCCTTCGCGTTAATGCGCAGTACGCCGGCTTTGTGAAGCGCGCCGACTCTAGCGCCGACAACACGTTTATGCGTAACCAGCTGCAAGAAGCGCGCTGGTTCATCAAAAGCCTGCAAAGCCGCAACGAAACCCTGATGAAGGTGGCCACGCAGATCGTCGAACACCAGCGGGGCTTCCTCGACTATGGCGACGAGGCAATGAAGCCTCTGGTATTGCACGATATTGCTGAAGCTGTGGGCATGCACGAGTCAACCATTTCGCGAGTTACCACACAGAAGTTCATGCACACACCGCGTGGCATATACGAGCTGAAGTATTTCTTCTCCAGCCACGTCAGCACCTCAGAGGGCGGTGAATGCTCGTCGACCGCAATCCGCGCCATCATCAAAAAACTGGTCGCTGCGGAAAATGCGAAAAAGCCGTTGAGTGACAGCAAGATCGCTGGTTTACTGGAGGCACAGGGCATTCAAGTCGCCCGTCGCACGGTCGCCAAGTACCGTGAATCACTCGGAATAGCGCCTTCCAGCGAGCGCAAACGATTGATCTAAGGCGGTACAAAGAAGGAAGACAGCTCACACTGCACAGAACACCCAGGCCACGCCTTTTCGCAAAAGTAGTCACACTGCCACTAAGCAATCAGCGTCCGTGCCAGGCTCGTTCTGCCAGAGTCTTCCACGCCACAGTGTTCCGGCGGCAGGCCTTTTGCCTGTCTCTTACACACGGCAACAAGGAGAAAGCGGTATGCAAGTCAACATCAGTGGACATCAGCTGGATGTGACCGACGCCCTACGCGACTACATCACCGAAAAACTCGGTCGATTGGAGCGCCACTTCGACAAGATTAACAACGTGCAAGTCATCATGGAGGTCGAGAAGCTCAAGCAGAAAATCGAAGCCACCCTGCACATCGCTGGCGGTGAAGTCGTCGCCAACGCCGAGCATGACGACATGTACGCTGCCATCGATTTACTCACCGACAAACTCGATCGACAACTCATCAAACACAAGGAAAAACAGCTCGATCGTCAACAGGGCGCTATGGCCCGCTGACGTCGTCTATCTCCTATGATCCGACTTGAAACCATCCTGACCCCCGGCCGTTCCTTGGTGAACGTGCCGGGTGGCAGCAAAAAACGTGTTCTCGAACAGATTGCCAACTTGGTGGCGCGCGAGCTGCCTGACCTGGATGGTCAAGGCATTTTCGAAAGCCTGATTGCCCGCGAAAAACTCGGCTCGACTGGCTTCGGCAATGGTATTGCCATTCCGCACTGCCGCCTGGCGGGCTGTAACGCACCAATCAGCGCCTTGTTGCGCCTTGATGCGGCAGTCGACTTTGACGCCATCGACGGTGCACCGGTAGACCTGTTGTTTGTGCTGCTGGTCCCCGAAGCGGCCACTGATGCCCACCTCGAATTGCTCCGGCAGATAGCCAGCATGCTTGATCGCAGTGATGTGCGAGCCAGTCTGCGCCAGGCCGAGAGCAGTGAGGCCCTCTATCAGGTGGTCGTCGACATACAAAGCCAACTCAACCGAGCCTAAGCATGCGCCTGATCATCGTTAGCGGTCGCTCCGGCTCAGGAAAGAGTACGGCCCTTGATGTGCTTGAGGATAACGGCTTCTACTGCATCGATAATCTACCTGCCGGTTTGCTGCCTGAACTGGCTGAACGCGCTCTAGTGCACACCGAGCTTTTACACCCGCAGGTCGCAGTATCGATTGATGCACGCAACCTGCCGAGCCATCTCCAGCGCTTTCCCGAGCTGCTTGCGGAAGTTCGCGCCAGGCACATCAAATGCGATGTTCTCTACCTGGATGCTGACGAAGAAACTCTACTCAAGCGTTTCTCAGAGACGCGACGACGTCATCCGCTGACCAACGAGAGCCGTTCGCTGGCTGAAGCCATTGCTGATGAAAGCCTGCTGCTAGGGCCGATCATTGACTTGGCCGACCTTAAGATCGACACCACCCGCCTTAACCTGTATCAGCTGCGCGATAGCCTCAAGCTGCGGCTTTTAAACCAGCCCGAGCCGGGTACCGCATTTTTGCTGGAGTCCTTCGGCTTCAAGCGCGGCATGCCGGTAGATGCCGACCTGGTATTCGATGTTCGCTGCCTGCCAAACCCTTACTGGAAGCCGGATCTGCGCGATTTCTCCGGACTCGACCAGCCGGTAATCGAATACCTCTCGGCCCAGGCCGATGTCGAGGACATGTACCAAGACATTCTCGCTTACCTGACCAAGTGGCTGCCGCGTTTTGCCGCAAGCAATCGCGCCTATGTCACGGTGGCGATTGGCTGTACCGGCGGCCATCATCGTTCGGTGTACCTGGCTAACCGTCTGGGTGAAACCCTCAAACCCATCCTGAAAAACGTCCAGATTCGCCACCGCGACCTCAGTTAAGGAATTGCCGCGATGCCCGCCTGCGAAATCATAATCATCAACAAGCTTGGCCTGCACGCCCGTGCTGCGGCCAAGTTTGTTGGCGTTGCCGGGCGCTTTCCTTGTCAGGTAAAAGTCGGCCGCAGCCCAGAAAGCCTGGTCGATGGCAAAAGCATTATGGCCGTAATGATGCTGGCCGCCGGCAAAGGCACCGCCGTCCACCTGCATACCGAAGGCGAGCAGGACGCAGAAGCGTTGCAGGCCCTAAACGAATTGGTCAACAACTACTTCGACGAAGGCGAGTAAACGCCAGGCATGAAAAAGGGGCTGTCGCTTAAGCGACAGCCCCTTTTTCATGCCCATCAATTAACTACCCGCCACCGTCATCCGCTCAATCAGCACCGAACCGGTGCGGATATTACTGCGCAACTCCAGATCACTGCCCACGGCCACAATCTGCTTAAACATGTCACGCATGTTGCCGGCAATGGTGACTTCCTGCACCGGAAACTGGATTTCACCGTTCTCCACCCAATACCCTCCGGCACCACGCGAATAATCACCGGTGACCATGTTCAGACCCTGACCCATCAATTCAGTGACCAACAGACCACGACCCATACGCTTTAGCAGCGCCTTCTGGTCTTCATCGCCATGGCTGACAAACAGGTTATGCACGCCGCCGGAGTTGGCCGTGCTGGGCATGCCCAACTTGCGACCGGAATAGGTACCCAGCACGTATGACAATAACTCCCCGCGCTCGACGAAGGATTTTGCATAGGTCGCCAAACCGTCGCCATCGAAAGCGGAACTGCCCAGGGCACGCGGAATATGTGGGCGTTCATCTATCTTCATCCACTCGGGAAATAACTGCTGCCCCAATGTCCCCTCGAGAAATGAAGACTTACGATACAAGTTGCCACCCGAAATAGCCGCCAGGAAGCTGCCAAACAGACCCCCCGCGAGTTCGGCGGCAAACAGCACCGGCACTTCACAGGTCGGCACCGGTCTCGCGCCCAAACGGCTTACCGCACGCTCAGCTGCACGCCGACCAATGCTGCCGGCATCCGCCAAGAACTCGCCCTGGCGATTGACGTCATACCAGTAATCGCGCTGCATTTGCCCATCCGCTTCGGCGATCATCACGCAACTCAGGCTGTGCCGTGTACTGGCATAGCCACTGATAAAGCCATGGCTATTGCCATAAACCCGACAGCCCTGATGGGTGTTCAAGGTGGTGCCATCGGCATTCTTGATCCGCTGGTCCGCCGCAAAGGCGGCCGCCTCACACCTTAGCGCCTGTTCAATGGCCTGCTCCGGAGTGATTGACCAGGCGTGATACAGATCCAGCTGCGGAAACTCACGCGCCATCAAGCCAGCATCGGCCAAGCCTGCGCATTCATCTTCGGAGGTATGCTTGGCGATGGCCAAAGCGGCCGCGACAGTTTCGCGAATCGCCGCCTCGCCACTGGCCGAGGTGCTGGCTGAGCCCTTGCGCTGACCGACATACAGGGTGATACCAAAACCCTGGTCGCGGTTGAACTCGACCGTTTCCACTTCGCCCTGCCGCACCGTGGTGGATAAGCCTTGTTCCACCGATACTGCCACCTCACAGGCGCTCGCACCCTGCTTACTGGCCTCGGCGATAATCTGCTCCACCTGCGCCTGCAATTGCGGCACCGCCTGGG
>JAGGNC010000283.1 GCA_017886405.1 Pseudomonas sp.
GGCGGGGCGTCCGGCGGTATTCGGCCGGCACCCCGGTCGTCCAGGGTGGGTAGTTCGTGTGTGTAGGGTGGGTTAGCCGAAGGCGTAACCCACCGAGCGAATCAATTCCATACCAACACCTCGGCCGGGGTCGGGTTGTAGCCATTGCATGGGTTATTCAGCTGCGGGCAGTTGGAGATCAGCACGATGACGTCCATGTGCGCGATCAGCTCAACGTACTTGCCGGGAGCGGAGATGCCGTCCTCGAAGGTCAGGCCGCCCTCGGGCGTGACCGGCACGTTCATAAAGAAATTGATGTTGGCGCCGATGTCGCGCTTCTCCAGGCGACCATCGTGCAGGCTGGCGCGCAGGAAGTTGTCGCGGCAGCTGTGCATATAGCGCTTGTCGAGTGCGTATCTGACCGTGTTGCTCTCTTGCGCGCAGGCGCCGCCCAAGGTGTCGTGACGGCCACAGGTATCGGCGCTGATGGTCAGCAGCGGGTTGCCCAGGTTGGAGTAAAGAACGGTACCGGTGGTCAGGTACACGCTGTTCTGTTTGCGCAGGGTGCGCTGCGGATCGAAGCGCTCGCGCGGGTTCTGCGCGCTAAAGAACAGGGTGTCGACCGCCTGGTTGCCTTCCATATCCAGCAAACGCAAGGTTTGCCCGGCTTTGACTTCGCATAGAAAGGGTTCGCCGGCCGCGATCACTGCGCGGTAAACGGCGGTTTCAGGGTGCAGAGTGCTTTCGGTTAGAGACATGCTGCGGCCCTCAAAGGTACTGACGTTCTGTGTTGTGGAAGCCGCGGCCGTTCTCCGGGCGCGAGGTGCGGCACAGCACGCTGATGCCATCGCTATCGACCTTGTGCCAGCTGAGTTGCAGCGGCTTGGGTGCATAGACAGGGTCGGGGTCCATGGGGTGTTGCAGGGCGGTGAGCACGACTAGGGTGTCCATGGGTGCATACAGCTCGATGTAGTCGCCCGCCTTGGAATTGCCAGGGGCAAACTGGAAGCTGCCATTAGCGTCCACCGCCACCTTGCTGAACAGGTTGAGGTTCATCAACAGGTCTTGCAGGTTGAGGTTCCACTTGCCCATTTCCACCAGCAGGTTGTCCACGCCGTTGCGGAAAAAGCCGTTGCGCAGCTCCTGATAACGACCGGCACCGTATTTTTCGGCGACTTCAGCAGCGTTAAGTACGCCGCCGAAGCTGTCATGCCAGCCGCAGGTGTCGGCGGTGATGGCGGCCAGTACGCGACCCATGTCTGAGTACAGGCAGTGGCCGGCGGTGAGCTTGGCGGTGTGCTGGCACTTGAGGCTGTCTGGCAGGTTCAGGCGCTCGCTTTTTTCCACCGCATTGAGCAGCAACAGGCTGGCATTGGCGCCGCCCTCGAGGTCGGTGATGCGCAGCAGCTGGCCGCGCTTGAGCACAAAAGAAGTGTGGCCACCACCGGGCAGGAATTCTTCATACAGGGTGGGGCGCAGGGTAAGCGCGGTGCTCATGGAATACCTCGGTTCAGCATTACGGCGACATGGCAGCAGGTGCCCGTCGCGACTATGGGGTTGGCGGCGTGCCAGCGCAGGGGCCGAGCACGCCTAACCAGATCAGAGTTTGTTGTCAGCAGCCATCTGCACATAGGTCGGGTCGAAACGCAGCTTGATATTGCTGCTGTCGCCGGTCACTACATCGTTGGCGTAGCTGATGCCAATGGCGTCAGGGCTTTTCGCACCTTCACTGAGGATGCCGTGACTGAAGCTGAAGCGGGCAACCTTGCGCATGGTTTCTGGCAGCGTGGGCGAAAGCACCAGCTCCAGGGCTTCCTGCGCGGTGTAAAACATCTTGGTAGTGGCCAGTTGTGCCTTGTAGCCGTCGAGATCGGTGCCGGAGGCCTTGGCCATTTCAGTCAATGCGGCAGTGGCTTCAGCGGTGCCGGACTGCATCAGGGTCATGATTTCAAACCATGCACCGACCAACGCCTTGCCCAGGTTTGGGTTGTCTTTGAGGGTCTGGGTGTTGACCACCATCATGTCGAGAATCTCGCCGGGAATCTGCGAGGAATCGAAGACCTGAGTGACGTCGGGTTGGGCGAGGATTTCCGCCAGCATCGGATTCCAGGTGGCGGCGGCTTGCAGGTCTGGGGTGGTAAAGGCGGCGATGATGTCAGCGTCGGAGGTGTTCACCACGCTTATGTCGCGCTCACTCAGGCCGACTGTTTCCAGGGCGCGAGCGATAAAGTAGTGGGAGACGGACAGTTCTACGAGGTTGACCTGCATGCCTTTGATGTCGGCCAGGGTCTTGTCTTTACCCTTGATCACTAGGCCGTCGTTGCCATTGGAGTAATCGCCGACGATCAGCGCGGTGGAGTCGATACCGCCTGCGGCGGGGATGGTCAGGGCGTCCATGTTGGTCATGCCGCAACCATCGAACTGGCCGGCGCTGTACTGGTTGATGGACTCGACGTAGTCGTTGAGCTGAACCACATCAATGCTGATGTCGTACTTTTTCGCCCATTTATCAACAATGCCCGAAGTGCTGGCATAGCCCCAAGGCATCCAGCCCGCGTACAGCGTCCAGCAAACGCTGAAGTGATCCTTTTTCTCCGCGTGGGCGTTGAAGCTAAGTACCGCAGTGAGCGCGGCAACAGTCAGGGAGAGTAGTCGGTACTTGCGCATTTTAACCTCCGGTTCTTGGTTGGATAAAGGGCAGGACTCGCGGCACATTTCGACTTACGTCGAAAGGCTCGATCTCCCGGGCTTTTATCCCGCCGTGTAACCTCGCTGGAGGTCGATAGCTCTCGGACCAGACACCCAGCAAAGTGGATCGGAACCCTAGCCATCTATTTCGCAAATTGTGGTGCCGCGACTCTGGGACATGTCCCGGATAAACCTGCACGTTGAGCGTGAAGCGAATAGCGTGCCAAGTATTTATTGCTCGGCAATGCCGGTCTGCGGACACGCTTTAGCGAGTGCTGTGCTGCTTCATGGGGATTAGTGAAAAATACTGCACCACCTTGGTGCGCATTTCGATGGAGTTCGCCCGCTGAGCGTGCCTTGGCGCTGGCATGGAAATCGCATTTCTCAAAGCCGGCGGGGGTGAGCCAGATGGCTGCCTTTGGGACGACCCTGATCCGCTGCTCGTCTGGACGACCAGGGAACTTGCTCAAGAGAGGTTGCCAGCGTGCACACCAACTTCACGTCCATTCCCCTGATCGACATCAGTGGCCTGTATTCCTCAGACCTCACTGAACGCCAGCGTGTTGCCGATGCGCTAGGCCAAGCCGCCCGCGAGGTGGGTTTTCTGCAGGTATACGGCCACGGCATTTCCAGTGACTTACGCGAAGGGCTGATTGCCCAAGCGCAGCGTTTTTTTGCTCGCCCGATGGACGAGAAGATGCGCTTCTATATCGGCAATTCGAGCAACCACAGTGGTTATGTCCCCGAGGGCGAAGAGCAATATGCTGGCGGCAGTAAGGACCTCAAAGAGGCCTATGACCTCAGTTTCGATTACACCGAAGCGCCACAGCGTTTCCGCCTGTTAGGGCCCAACCAGTGGCCGGATTCTGAGGATTTTCGCCGCGAGGTGAGTGCTTACTACACGGCAGCGCTGGCGCTTGGGGACACCCTGTTCCGTGGCTTTGCGCTGGCGCTGGGTCTGCCGGAGGATAGCTTTGCCGCGATTACTCGCCGCCCGACCAGCCAGCTGCGCATGATTCACTATCCGCTGGACACTGATCCGCAGGCCGATCGTCCCGGCATCGGCGCGCACACCGATTACGAGTGCTTCACCATTTTGCTGCCCACCGCAGAAGGCTTGCAGGTGCTTAACGGTCAAGGCGAGTGGATCGACGTGCCATTGGTCGCGGATGCCTTTGTTATCAATATCGGCGATATGTTCGAGGTGCTGAGCAATGGCCATTTCATCGCCACATCGCACCGGGTGCGCAAGGTCAGCGCTGAACGCTATGCCTTCCCGCTGTTTTGCGCCTGCGATTACGACACCCGCATCGCGCCTATTGCCGGCTTGCCGCCGCGTGGCACGCACACCTACTCGCCGGTGATATGCGGTGACCACCTGTTCGCCCAAACGGCGCAGACGTTTCGTTACCTTCGCCAACGCATAGAGAACGGCACGTTAACACTGCCGGATGGCAGCCTAGGGCTTGCCAGCTTTGGCTCTGATCGCCAGGAGGTGATGCGATGAACCTGCTAGCGCTGGCTGCTCGTTACCCCCTGCGTGCCCAAGGCGGCGTGCCCGACTGGATGCTGGGGCACTTCCGTCGTCGCACCATCAGTTTTGCCGATGGCCGCAGTGACGAGCAGACCCAAGTGCATTGGCTGCAAAGCCGTACCTTTACCATCGACCTGCGCCTGCCGGCTGGCCCGGCGCTGCCGTTGCTCGACCTAGACGCATACGACGCCGAACAGCTGCGCACCTTGGCTAATCACGAAGGCTGGGTGGCTGACAGTGTCTGGCAGGACGGGCTGCTGAGTTGGCGCGGCGGGGTTTCTCTGCAACTGCACAACCGTTGGGCTGAGCCGGCGCAGTTGCAGCGCATCGGTAACTGCATGATCGAGTTTGCGCCCAGTGGTGCGTATGTCGAGGACTGGCGGCTGCAAGCGAGCGGCGGGCCATTGATCGGTTTGCGCCTGATTGATGAACGCGACGCTGAATCGGGCGAGGTGCTGCAGCGTGGCGGCGGCCTGATCGTGTGTGGTAAGCAGGCCGGCTGGGTGCATGGTCGGCCGCAGGTGCTGGCTGACTCTACGCTGGAGTTGCGCGAGCGTGCCGCGCAAGCCTGTGGCGACGCGACTGCACTGGCCGCGTTATTCGACGTTGAGACGTCGCTGGCCTTGGCCGATAAGCAGGGTGGTTATCGTGTGGCGCTGTCGACCCTGCCGGCTCGGGTGGGACAGCCACTGCTTTTGGACGCATTCGAGCGTGAGGATGACGCACGCTTGAGTCAGCGTCTGCAACTGCCCAGTGGGCGCGCGGTGGTGCGCACGTTTAGCGTCGATACGCTGGAGCCGGACTGGCATGCTGGCGTCACAACGCCCTGGACGCCAGAGGCGCACGCCTGGTTTGCCGCCGAGGAAGAAACACTGGGGCGCTACCTAACCGGTCTGAGCTAAGCGAAGAGGGGGAGCACAGGGCTGTGCTCCACTTCGCGGCGGGTCTATACGCTGAGGGCAATCCGTTCGGCGAGTTCGGCGGGCAATATCGATTGCGCCCGACGCGCTTCGTTGAGCGGGATGTCGTAGGTGATGCGTGCGCCGTATGCCCCGGGTGCATGTGGGTCGAGGCGTACCTTATCGAACACTAATAGACGGGTGCCGAGGCTGAAACCTTCACTGAGGTCATGGGTGACCATAAAAACGGTGAGCTTGGTTTCGTTCCACAGGTCCAATAACAGCGCATGCATGTCTTTACGGATGCCTGGGTCGAGTGCGCCAAAGGGCTCGTCGAGCAGCAGCACGCGCGGTTGCATGATCAGCGCTTGGGCAATTGCCAGGCGCTGCTGCATGCCACCGGAAAGCTGACTGGGATATTTGTCCAGGGCATGGCCAAGGCCGACCTTGTGCAAAATCACCGAGGCTTTCTCGCGGGCTTCGCGTTTGGCACGGCCAAATAGGCGACCGATCAGCGGCGCATGCGGCAACTCCAAACCGATGGCGACGTTGTCCAGTACGCTCAGGTGCGGAAAAACCGAATAACGCTGGAATACCACGCCGCGGCTCGAATCCGGCTCACCAGCAAGCGCTGTGCCGCCGAGTAAAATCTCGCCTTTACTCGGCCGTTCCTGGCCCAGCAGCAGGCGCAAGAAAGTCGACTTGCCGCAGCCCGACGCGCCTACCAGGGTGCAGAACTCGCCTTCGTTGATCGACAGGTTCAAGCGCTCAAGCACCACCTGGTCGCCGTATTCCTGCCAGACATTTTTCACTTCGATAAAGGGCTTCATGCTTTGGCCCCTTCGAACCAGGGAAACAGCAGTTGGGTCGTGCGGCGTAGGCCCAGGTCCATCAGCCAGGCGAGCAGGGTGATCCACAGCACATAGGGCAGGATCACATCCATGGCCATGTAGCGGCGAACCAGAAAGATGCGATAGCCGAGGCCGTCGGTACTGGCGATGGCTTCAGCCGCAATCAGGAACAACCATGCCGAACCCAGTACCAGGCGCAGGGCGATGAGTAGACGCGGCAACAGTTGCGGCAATACCACGCGCAGGATCAGCGTCCAGGTGCTGGCGCCTAAGGTCTGCGCTTTGATCAAAATCTCCGTGGGAATCTCGCGGGCGCGCTGTTCAAGATCGCGCGCCAGCACCGGGGTAATGCCGATCACGATGAGCATCACCTTGGATAACTCGCCAAGGCCAAAAACGATAAACAGAATCGGTAGGATTGCCAGCGGCGGGACCATCGACAGCACTGTCAGCAGGGGTGAAAGAGGCGCGCTGAACAGCGGTAAAACCCCCGCAGCGATACCCAGGCACAAACCCAGCAGGGCAGCGATGCCGATGCCCATGCCCAATCGCGCCAGGCTGGAGCCG
>JAGGNC010000182.1 GCA_017886405.1 Pseudomonas sp.
AGGCTGAGCAGCAGTAACAGGCTGGCAAGGCGTTTATACATATTCATGCTCGGGCTCCTTAGAACAATCCGCTGGATTCGCTGAACATGCTGTCCAGGGCTTTATCCACCTTGATATAGATTTCGTGCTCGATCTTCACGTTCAGGTTGATGTTGATCGGCTCATTGGGCATCGCCAGCTGCACGGTTGGGGTGCAGGCCGTGCTGAGCAGCCCTAGCAGCAGGGCGGCGAAACAACTATGCAAGCGCATGCGCTTCTCCTTGATCATGAATCAGGGCTCTGATGGAGCCGAATTGGCATTGCGTTCCAGCATACGCTGTTGCACGCGCCGCTTGATGATATCGCTGACTTTGTCGGTCAGTTGCAGGCTGGCCAGCAGGGTCGGGATGTCTTCTTCTAAGTGGATGTTGAAGTGGATTGGCCGGCCCTGTTCGATGGCTGGGTTTTGCCCCTCAAGTCGCATGTCCAGGTCCAGCTTGCCCTGTTGGTTGTAGTCAACTTGGCTGCTCAGGGTGGTGAAGCGGAAATCTTCCAACGATTGAGTCACCAATTGCATCGCCGGGTTGCTGCGGCCTAGGGCACGGATACGTTCGGAGTGGAACTGCAGCTGGCCGCCCGGTGGACGTGCGTTCAGTTGGCCTTGTGCGATGGTCACCCCCTGGCGGCTGATCTTCATCGGCAAGTGGCCGTCTAGGGTGCCGCTGCCCGCTAAACCCTCTGTGGGATAGAGAATAAACAACTGCTCAAGTGCTAAGCCATGAACTTGTAGGGGAAACAACAGTGCCTCGGCAGCCAGATCCCATTGCCCCGGCGCAAGGGTCAGATTACCGCCCATAAGCGCCGCTTCAGCCTTGCGCAGCATTAGCTGGCCTTGAGCCGGTTTGTTTAGGGTGGCGCTATAGCGGCCACTGAGCTGCACTGGGCCCAGTGGTATGCCGGGGTCGGCCTGGTTCAGGCGCAGTTCTGTCAGCTCCAGCTGCAGCTGTTTGGGATCTATGCGCACATTTATGCGGCTGTTCAGGCCCTCCAGCGCGGTGCGGTCATAAACGCCGCCAAGGCCCTTGCCGGTTATTTCGAGCGTTACGGTGGGCAGCTGCTGGTCGCCGGCCAGGGTCAGACTGGCGTTGGCATTCAGGCGCCCATTATTCAGTTGCAGCAAGGCCGGCCAGGCGGTGAAGCTGCTTTGCAGTGGGTTAGCGCTGCGCAGAAACAGCTCCGTCAATTGCGCTTGCAGGCTGAGGCCTTTGGCGCTGCTGTGTTGCGCCTGCAACTTGAATTGCAGCTGTTCGTCGTTGCGCAGCGTGCCATTTAACGCTGCCTGGTGCTGGCTGGCATTTAAGGGCCCTTGCCAGTACCAGCGCTGGGTTTGCAATTGCTCATGCTGCAACTGCGCACTCAGGTCGAGCGGGCCTTGCAGTTGCCAGTCGAGTGGCGCGCCTGCCGTCCATTTTGCATGCAGTTGCAGCCCCGTGCTGCTGGCCTTGAGCTGATGCGCGTGCAAATCCGCCTTGGTGATGTGCTGCAGGCTAAGGTGTGAACCTTGGCCGAGGGTAAGGTCCAGCTGTTTCGAGTCCAGATAGGCATCGAGTTGCAGTTGCGTCTCTAGCGCGCGCCAATCCCAGCCGTTCACCTGCAGCGCAGGGCTGGTCGCGGTCATGCTGCCAGCCAGCAGTTGCAGCCCCCAGGGCAGGCCATTGGCCAGGATCAGCGTGCCCTTTAACTCGAATGGGTTGCGCCCCTTACCCGTAAGCTGGAGTTGCAGGGGCAGGGCACGGTCGCGCAACTGTTCGGCAATAACAGCGGGCATTTGCGCCGCTTGGATATTCAGCTGCAGGGCGTCTGGATGCAGCTCTGCAGGCAAGCCGCTAATAAGGGTGCTGGGGATGTGCTGAAGGCTAAGATCGGCGCTGAGTTTGTCGGCCAGCCACTGCCCATCCAGCGCTTGGGCGGACAGGTTGAAGCTGCCCTGCAGCTGGCCGATAGCCGGTATAGGCCAGGGCTCAGGCAGGCTGGCGCTGGCCTGCAGTTGGCCGTTGGCTTGTTGTAACTTCGCCACACTTAACGGGCCGGGTGCGAGCTGCAGGTGCCAGCTCGCCTTTAACTGCGCAGCCGTCGGTGCTTGCGGTAGGGTGCCTATGGTGGTGGGCAGCCATTGGCTGAGCCAGTTGTGCAGCACTGCGCTGCGCTGCAGATCGCCGGCAATATCACCCCGCCAAAGGCGTCCAGCGGTATTTTTTTGCAAGCTGCTGTTGAGCCGCAGTTGTGGCTGCTGGTTGATGGCTAGGCTGACTTGTAGCTCTGCTGATGCGGCGTCGCCTTGCAACTGGGCGTGCCAGCGCAGTTGATCTTGCTGGTGGTGCAGATTGAGCTGTATATCGAGTTGCTGCGTATCTGCTGTGTTGTTTTTGTGCAGCAGTAAATCGCCCGATAGTTGGCAGCGCGTGTCGGCACAGGGCAGCTCGACTTGCAGCGCTGCGATCTGTAAACGCTGCGGCAACAGGTTGATAACCGCTGCGAGCTGCTCCAGCTGCCCGTCGATATCCATGCTGTCGGAGGTTGTGGGGCCTTGGCTTGAGGGCAGACTCAACTGCAGACGCGTGATCTGTATTTGCTGCCAGAAGGGCAGTGTCAGGCTTAATTCATGCCGCCCCAGCTGCACCTGTTGCAGCTGCAATACGCCGTCTGGGTGCTGCAGGCTGAGCTGGTCAAGCTGGATGCCCTGGGTAGATATTCCCAGGCCCTGCCACTCAAGGTTTTCGATCTGCTCGCGCTCAAGCAGGCGGATTAGGCTGATGTAGCCGAAAGCGCCAAGCAGGACGAGCAGTAAAGTCAGGCAACTGATAAGTCGCAGCCAGGTGCGCCGGCTGGGCATAAGCACTGATCCATAGAGGGAGAGTTGCGTGGCAGGACGTTAACCCATGTCTGGCATGCTGCCAATCGCGTGTTATTATTTTCTGTGTAATTGCAGCATTGAATGATATTTTTGTTGCTAACAGGCAATTAAGTATTGAGTGAGGGTCCGTGATGAGCGCATTGATTAGTCCGATTGCTGATGCCGATGCGGTGTTGGCCAAGGCGCTGCTCAATACTCGCGAGCAATTGGGCCTAACCCAGCAGGAACTGGCAGATATTATTGGCGTGCATCGCACCGCTATTTCGCGCTGGGCTGATGGTGGCCTGCGTGTGCACAGCAAGACTGGCGAATTGGCCCTGTTGCTGATCCGCGTATACCGTTCATTATTTGCCCTGTTTGGTGGCAACCTAGCCGATATGCAGCATTTTCTGCGTACCGATAACCGCCACCTGGATGCGCAGCCTTTGTCCTTGATGCAGCAGGTGCAAGGGCTGGTGCGGGTGGTGGAGTACCTCGATGCGATTCGTGGCAAAGGCTAGAACCTCTTTATGACCTGCTGCGCTTCGGTCCTGCTGCGTTAAAAACAGATTCGGCAAGCCGCTTGCGGCTAACGCGCTTTAGCGCGACCCGAAGGGCGAGTGAAACGAGTAATGCTCATGTACAAAAGTACACTCGTGTGCGAGCCCAGTCCGCTTCCTCAGCTGGTTTTGCCTTGCATGACTCTAGCTCGCGAGGTCCTAAAAAGTTGCTAAACAGTAAGCTACAAGCGCAGCGCCCAACACTCATAAAGGTTAAGGACAACGCCACCATGGATATCTGGCAACAGTGCCAAGGCCCGGCTCAGATCAACGCCCTGCGTGGGCGCTTGGTGCGCATGGTCGAGAGCCAAGCCCAAATGGCTACCTTGCAATTGGTCGATACGCTGGGCGAGCAAGCGCTGCTCGAGGAGTTGCTGGAAACCAGCAAGCCGCCGCTGCCGCACAATGCTCAGCCGCTGCATTACTTGTTAAAAACGCCGTTTCGTTACCCGCCGCTGCCTTGGGGCTCGCGTTTTGGTTCAGTGCATGAGCCAAGCCTGTTCTATGGCGCACTGCGCATCGACACTGCAATGGCCGAGGCGGCCTATTATCGGTTTCTGCTTTGGGACGGCATGAGCATCGCGCCACCCAGTAGGCGCATTCTTTCCGAACACTGCACCTTCGAGGCGCGCTATCAGGTCGAGCGCGGCATTCAGTTGCAGCATCCACCGTTTGCCCAATTTCAGCCTGAGCTTTGCCATACCAGCGTCTATCAGCCCTGTCAGGTGCTGGGTGGCGCCATGCGTGCAGCTGGGGTTGAGGCTTTCGAATACCGATCGGCGCGCTGCCCCCAAAATGGCAACAATGTGGCCCTGTTTGTGCCTAGCGCGTTGGCTGAAAAGCGCCCCCGCAACTTGTTGAGTTGGCTGTGCGAAACCACCGGCGAATATGTTGCCTTCAAAAATGCCCAGGTTCCCGATACGCCCAAGGTGTTTCGTCTTGAGGCTTATCAGCTGGATGGACGCTTGCCGCGCCCGGCCTAGCAGCCTGGGTTTTACCGGCTTTTTGCCCTGAAAGAGGGCGGCTTGGCCAACAGCCGTGCAGACTTGTGCACAATTGCAATGCGCCCTGTCAAGCAGGATGCATGGTTTGCCGTAACTCATTGATTCTTTTTGTTGATTTTATAAGTCAATGAAAAATATAGATTTTCTGTTCTGGTGAAAAAACCATCAGGTTGACCTTGAGGCCCACAGCATAGGCACTTAGGCCGCCTGTTCTCATGTTATCCACGAAGTTATCCACAGCTTCTGTGGATTAACTCGAGCAATTGCTCTAGATCGCGGGTTTGCGCTTTTTGCAAGGTTTTACCTTGGCAAATAAAGGAGTAGAGTTGCGCGCTTTCCCGGCTACCGTTGCTTTTTATGCCCCGCGTAATCACTCGAATGTCTATTGCTTCCCCCACTGCTCCTTGCCTGCCAGCCCGTGTTGCGCTTTGGCTGCTGGACAGCCCGCGTCTCGGCCATGCACCCAGCATCAAGCGTTTTGCGGGTCATCTGCTCAAGCAACCTGCCTTGCAGGGCGTGGTGCAGGCACAGAGTCGGCTGGGACAAATGCTCTGCCGTGATTGCGGCAATCCGCGTGACCGGCGCATGGGCTTTGAGTTGCTGCGCCAGGCTGCTCGTGCCGGCGACATGGGCGCACAGTTGGAACTCGGCCAGCTGTTTTGCCAGCCACGCAACAAGGAACCACAACAGGCTCGGCATTGGCTGGAGCTGGCAGCGGGCCAGGGATCGCTAGAAGCGCAACATCTGCTTAAACAGCTCTGACGCAAGCTGCCTGTTGCGGCGTCTTGAACTAGCCATGAATGAAGCGGGAACAGGCTCAGGAATACTGGTTATACTGCCAGTACTTCACTGCGGAACTGCTTATGCCCTTCGATCTTTCCACCGCGATAGCACCTGCGTTGTTCGGCTTTGCCACAGCGGCCTTTCCCCTTATTTGCCTGGCCTGGTCGCTGCAACGTCGCTTAGCTAGCCAGCAGCTGGAGTTAAGCCTGCTGCAGGAGCGCTTAAACACAGCGCAGTTGGCTCAGGCCGGTCTTGCGGCGCAGTTGGATGATTGCCGCGAGGAAGTCGCTAAGGTCATTGAGATCAAGGCCTACCAGCAGGCTGAGCTGGCGGCGCTGCGCCGCGAAACCGACTTGCTGCAACAGGAACGCCAGATCGCCCGTGAAGCCGTTCAAACGTGGAGCAACCAGCGCGAGCAGCAGGAAGGCGAAATCCGCCGACTGGATTCCCAGCGCGCAGCCCTCAGCGCCGAACTTAAAGAGCAGCAGGACAGCCATCAGCAACGCCTGAGTGACCTGCAAGGCTCGCGTGATGAGTTGCGGGCACAGTTCGCCGAGTTGGCCGGAAAAATATTCGATGACCGCGAGCAGCGCTTTGCAGAAACCAGTCAGCAGCAGCTCGGTCAGTTGCTCGATCCGCTCAAGGAGCGCATTCAGTCTTTCGAAAAACGCGTGGAAGAAAGCTACCAGCAGGAAGCTCGCGAGCGGTTTTCTCTGGGCAAGGAGCTGGAACGCCTGCAGCAACTTAACCAGCGCTTAAGTGATGAGGCCACCAACCTGACACGCGCCCTCAAGGGCCAGAAAACCCAAGGCAACTGGGGTGAGTTGGTACTGGAACGAGTGCTGGAACATGCCGGCCTGGAAAAGGGGCGCGAATACCATACCCAGGTCAGCCTTAAGAGCCCTGACGGCGAACGTTTCCAGCCCGATGTACTGATCCAACTACCGGGCGACAAGCAGGTGGTGGTGGATGCAAAAGTCAGCCTGACCGCCTACCAGCAGTTTATTGCAGCCGAAGATGAGCCGACTCGGCAACTGGCTCTGAAGCAGCATGTGCTGTCACTGCGTAGTCACCTCAAGGGCTTGTCGCTGAAGGATTATCAGCGCCTGGAGGGGCTGCATAGCCTAGATTTCGTGCTGCTTTTCGTGCCCATTGAGGCGGCCTTTGCTGCAGCGCTGCAGGCTGATCCTGGTTTGTTTCAGGAGGCTTTCGACCAGCATATCGTTATCGTCAG
>JAGGNC010000244.1 GCA_017886405.1 Pseudomonas sp.
CGGGTTCGAGTCCCGTCCGCTGCGCCTTTTTTTATCCTCGCTTCATCCCCTCTGTGACAATTTTCAGCACTCGCTAAAAATCATCGAATAACTGCCTAAAGTCCTGAACTTATACGCATTTTCTGCCTCCTAACACGGTAGCCAGTGATCGCAGCAGCCTGCTAAGCTCGCGGTTCATACCTTTGCCCTAGGGCGCTCCGGACAAGGAACAAGCATGAAACAACATCGTTTAGCAGCGGCGGTCGCCCTGGTTGGTTTAGTTCTCGCAGGTTGCGATTCGCAAACCAGTGAAACCACCCTGGAAACCCCGGCACAGAAAGCCTCCTATGGCATTGGCCTGAACATGGGTAAAAGCCTCGCTCAGGAAGGCATGGATGATCTGGATTCCAACGCCGTTGCCCAGGGCATCGAAGACGCCATTGGTAAGAAAGAACAGCGCCTGAAAGATGAAGAGCTGATGGAAGCCTTCGCCTTCCTGCAGAAGCGTGCCGAAGAGCGCATGGTTGCTTTGAATGATGAGTCGGCCAAGGCGGGCAAGAAGTTCCTTGAAGACAACGCTAAGCGTGAAGGCGTGACCACTACCGCTTCTGGCTTGCAGTACGAAGTGGTGACAAAGGCTGACGGCGCACAGCCGAAGGCGACTGACGTGGTGACTGTTCACTACGAAGGTAAATTGACCGATGGCAGTGTGTTTGATAGCTCGGTTGAGCGTGGTAGCCCGATTGATCTGCCGGTGAACGGTGTGATCCCAGGTTGGGTTGAAGGCCTGCAACTGATGCACGTTGGCGAGAAGTACAAGCTGTATATCCCAAGTGAACTGGCTTACGGTGAGCAGAGCCCGACGCCGGCCATTCCAGCTAACTCGGTGCTGGTGTTTGATCTGGAGCTGATTGCGATCAAAGACACAGCCGCCCAAGAGTAATTTTTAGCGGTTTCCTGAGCGCCCCCGTCTCGACGGGGGCGTTGTCGTTTCTGTCGGCGACAAAGGACATTTCTCGCTTGACTAGAGGGGCTTATAGCGTATGAGTGATACCCGGTTATGCACATTTGCCATAATGACCGTGGCGGGCTAGTGCAACTCTTATGAAAAAACCCTTTGCCATTTTTAACTTGTTGTTTTGTATAGTTTTTTATCCTGTGGGCAAAAAATGTCCGATCTGTGATGAGGCCGCATGGGCTGGGCGTTTGCTAGGGTTATAGAGAAACTGTTCACAAGGTTATCCACAGCTTTAGTGGATAACCATGGCGAGCCCAGATGGCATGCGGGGTTGCCGGGAGAGGGCGATGAAAACACCGAAAAATTTCATGCGTTACCAGTTTTTAGCTAAGCGTTTTCTCAAGGCCGGACGGTTACCAGCTTTGCTGTTATCGGTCGCTCGAAAGCGTGAAAAACTCGGAAGTGGCTTTGCCGAGGCGGCCGGTCAACTGAAGTTACTGCAGGCGCTTTGCCTGGCCTGGTGGCGCGGTGAGTATCGAGCAATCGACTCTCGGGCATTACTGGCGGTCGTGGCGGCCTTGCTGTACTTCGTCACGCCGTTGGATGCCATACCCGATTGGTTGTTTGGTTTTGGCCTGGTCGATGATCTGGCCGTGCTGGCCTGGGTGCTGCGCACCTGGCAGGTTGAGCTTGCAGCGTTTCAGGATTGGCGAGCGGCTCAGGCCCCAGAGGTACTTCGGGTAGTCGAGCGTTTGCCCGATGTGGGCGAGCCGCTTACGGTCGGAGAGGGGCGGTTGGATTAGCCCATGGCAATCAGGCTCAGGTGTCGTTTAGCATCCTTTCGATCACCCCTTGGTCGCGCAGTTGTTGCAGGGTCTTGTCCAGTAGTTCGGCGTTCACCGGTAGTTGCGGACTGAAGGTGCAGTGCATGTCATAACGCTCAATGACCCAAGGGTTTATCTGCAGAGGTGAATCCGCACGCTTGGCCAGTTGGAAGCGCAAAGAGCGGCGCATATAAATGATCGCGTCTAGACGCTGTTTCTGAAGCAGATTAAGTCCGGCGCTGAGGTCGCGCAGATTCTCACGATTGACTTTCTGTGCGGCGAACGCCTCCATTAATGCGCTGTTATAGACGTAACCCAGTTGGGTACCAAGGCTCTTACCATAGAGGTCCTGCAGGCTACTGATCGGCGCACTCTGGCGATGCACTAACAGCACATCGTCCTCGCTATAGAGAGGGGCGGACCAGTGATAGCGGTCGGGATTTTCCATCCAATGCGGGTTATTGTTACAGATCACGTGGATGCGGCCGCGCTGCATGAATTCATCAATGCGCTTGTTCGGTGTTTCGACAAACTTTGCTTCGAAGCCAAGTTGCTGGCTGGTCAATTGGCCTAATTTGTAGATGACGCCACCTCGTAACTGTTGCTCATGCACATCGACATACGGCATGCCGTCAGCCGGTGCGAAGCCCCAGCGCAATTCGCCCGCCCAAGCCCAGCTACTACAGCTAATCAACAGCATTATTACCAGTACGCGCACAGTGTGCTCCCATGTCTTGCGTGATTAAATTGGCGCAGTATAGATCAAGCCCTTAACCGCGACAGGCTGTTAAGATAATGCCTGTTCTGGAGTTGCTGAGAGTGATGGAAGTGCTCTGCATGGAGATTTACAAATGAATGTGCAAGTTATTGAGCGTGATGGACAGCCAGAGTATGCGGTGTTGCCTTGGGAGCAATATCAAGCCTTGCTGCAAGCTGCCGGACGTGTCCCTGAGGCAGTCGCCGTAAGTGCGCTGGGGGGTAAATCAGGCCTAAGCCAATTGAGTGCCTTACGTGAAGCTAAGGGCCTGACGGTTGAAGCGTTGGCGCGCAATGTCGGTATCAGCCCGCATTACCTGAACATGATCGAGAGCCTAGAGCGCCAGCCGGATGCTGCCATCCAGCGTGCTCTGGCTTGGCATCTCGGGGTGGAAGGATGGGAGTCTCAGCCTTGAACGTAAGCATCAGTCGGCAACATTGGCAGGCGTTGCTCGGTGAGCTGGAGGGTGCACAGCGTAAGCGTCACCTAGTGACCTATCGCGCTTTGATCGAGCGTCTGGCTTTGCCCATCCCGGCCATGCAAACCCTGACTGCCGCTTTGGAGCACTTGGCAGGGTTGGATGTCCGTGCAGAAAGACCGCTGCGCAGCGCGCTGGTGATCAGCCAGGGGGCCAGTCGTTTGCCGCGTACCGGTTTCTTCGAGTGTGTTACCCGGCTGGGGCGCTTTAGTGGCGCTTCCGATGGTATCGCTGCGGCGTCTTGGCATGCCGCCGAAGTGGCTCGCGTGTTCGAGTTCAGCTACCCGGAAGACGCCTGATGTTCGGCGCGCTGCGTGCGCGGTTAGGTTACCTGGTGGCGCGCCGGCTGTTCCACTGGGCCTGGTTGGTGAAGCAGCCGCCTGCCTGGCGCTGGCTGGAAGGGCAGTTTGCCCGTATGGCCAACCTGGGCAATACCCAGGCGCAAAGCTTCTATGGGCATATTCTGCTGTTTCGCGGTCAGGGTCTTGGGGCGCGCAACGAAGGGCGGCGGTTGCTCAGCCTGGCAGCTCAGTCGGGTGATGCCAAAGCAGCCTACCAACTGGGTGTGTTGAGCCTGACGGGTGATACTCAGCATTCAGCAGATGCACAGCAGGCCATCGACTGGTGGACCTTGGCCGCCAATGCAGGGCATCCGGCTGCAGCACATCGGCTGGCCGAGTTGTATCGTGCCGGTGCTCCAGGTGTTGCCGCCAATGCGGCCTTGGCCGAGCATTTTGCCGCGCTGCCCAGTCATTCAGGCTGAGCCGTTACGGTTACGCCGCCGTGTCACTCTGAGTGTCGATAATGTGCAGGCTATAGCCCGGTATGCTCTTGGCATGGTGTTTGGCTTCCGAGGCCAGAGCCGCCAGCTGGCCGGCATCCAGTTGTGCACACTGCTCGGGGTGCACATGCACCACCCCCAGCGATAACGACAACAGGGCATATTCCTGACGTTTACCGCTGCGGTCATGGGCAACAAAACAGCCAGCATATAAGTCTTCTTCACGGTAGAAACGCCTGCACTGGCTCTGGAAATCTTCCAGCAGGCGATTGAGTCGCGCGCGCCAGTCCTGCGAGCCGAGCACGAGAAGAAAGTCATCGCCGCCGATATGGCCGACAAAGTCTCGTGTTCGGTCGACCCGGTCATTCAGACACTGCGCAAGGCTGAGAAGCACTTCATCGCCCTTGGCATAGCCGTAGATGTCGTTGAACGGCTTAAAGTTGTCGATATCGACATAGCACACCACGGCCTCTCGGCCCTGTTGCAACAAACGGGTCAGGCACTGATGGATGGGGACATTGCCTGGTAGCAGGGTCAGTGGGTTGGCATAGCGGGCCTGCTGGATCTTCAACTCGGTGATCAGCTTTAGCACATCGATCACCCGGCCAAGCCCGATGTAGCGGCTTTCCTCAAGGATGATGAAATCTTCTTCGATACGCTGACGTGCGCGGCTGGTGAGGAGGCGGCTGACCTGTTGCAGCGATTGGCTTTGTTCCACCGCCAGGTAGTCATCACTCATCAGGCGGCTGATCGGTTTGCGGGCGAACAGTTCGTTGGCAAAGGGTTTGAGCAAGGTGTCAGCCAGCGAGTGCCGATGCACAATGCCGACGGGCTGCTGGACCTCATTGAGCACTGCAAGTGAGTTGAGATTGGCCTGAGCGCTAAACATCTCTAGGACCTTGCTGATAGGCGTGTCTAGGTCCACTGCATGTTGCGGGTTGAGCAGGTTGCGCAGGTCGCTCACATCTTCACTCAGTGAGCTGCTGCCAGAAGTGCTGGGCAGCAGGTTGCTGGCGTCACGTGGTGGCACCTCCTGTGGGCGGCAGAGCAGGTAGCCCTGCAGCAGGTCGACGCCCATTTCGGCCAGCACAGATAGCTCCTCAGGCAGCTCTATGCCCTCGGCAATCACCTGCGCGCGGGAGGCTTTGGCCATTTTCAGGATGGAGCCAACGAACTCGCGCTTGACCGCATCCTGATGGATGCCGTCGATAAAGTGGCGGTCGATCTTCACGTAATCGGGGCGCAACTCTGACCATAAACGCAGGCTTGAATAGCCGGCACCAAGATCATCTAAGGCAATGGAAAACCCCATGGCGCGGTAGTGGTGCAAGGCTGTATCGAGCAGGGCAAAATCATCGGTGGGCGATTGCTCGGTCAGCTCGATGACCACCTGGCTAGGCGGTATGCCATAGGCTTGTAACAGTTGTAGGGTGCGGCCGGGTTGGTGGCCTGGTTCCATCAGGGAGTCTGGCGAGACGTTGAGAAACAGCTTGCCCGGTAGTTTCAATTCGCTGAAACGCCGGCAGGCGCTCTTGCGGCAGGCTACCTCCAATTCGCTCAGGCGACCGGCTTTACGCGCGCTAGCAAACAGGGTCAGAGGTGAGTGTAGAGGACTATTGGACGGGCCCCGGGTCAGTGCTTCATAGCCGAGAACACGTCGCTCGGAGAGGCAGATTATCGGTTGAAAGAGGCTGTGCAGGTCGCCGTGAGCGAGGATCTTATCCAGCGCGCTAAACTGCTCGGTGGCGGTCATGGTGATTCCCGATATGGATAAAATGCAAAAGGGGCTGATGGTGTTTCAGCCCCTGCATTTCACGACAGATCCATGACTCTTTGATGACGCTCGCGACGCTCCGCGCTTATTGCTTAGCCAGCATAGAGCTCAGCCCCAGGTAATCGAGCAGGATATGCCCGGCTTCAGTGAGGAAGGCATCGTCTTCCGGCTTGGATTTTTCAACCTCGACCGGTGTGGCGTCTTCGTCTTCTTTTTTCAGCTCGCTGAGCAAATCTTCGCCTTTCGCTTTGCGACGGCTATTTTCGATTATTAATTGTTGAGCTTCGATATCGGTTTGTTGCGCACGGCGCTTGGTTTCGTTCAGGCTGACGCTTGTTTCTGCCATCAGTTTTTGAGTCAGGGCTAAGCGCTCACGGGTGAAGGTGAAATCCGGGTTCTTCGCCGAACGGGTGTCGTAGCGGCTTTGCAACTCCACGAGGAAAGGTTTGATCGCGTCCAGCTCGGGCTTGATCGCCGGCTTGATGCTGTCCCAGGGCATGGCTTCGGGCAGCGCACTTTCGCCGATTTCTGTGGTGTCCATCGCATCCGGGTATTGGATGTCAGGAATCACCCCTTGGTGCTGGGTACTCTGCCCGGAAACTCGGTAGAACTTGGCCAAGGTCAGCTTCAATTCGCCATGGTTGAGCGGCTGGATGGTCTGTACCGTGCCCTTGCCGAAGGTTTGGCTGCCGAGAATCAAGGCTCGGTGATAATCCTGCATGGCTCCTGCGAAAATCTCCGAGGCCGACGCGGAAAGACGGTTGACCAGCACGGCCAGTGGCCCTTTGTAGTAGATCCCGCTGTTCTCGTCGGCCAGCACATCAAC
>JAGGNC010000144.1 GCA_017886405.1 Pseudomonas sp.
TTATCGCTGCTGATCACTGTCTTGCTCATGGGAGCTCCTTGAAAGCGGTGTTGAGGAATACTGCGATTTGGATTTCGCACGGCCAGTTAGAGTGGGTGAAAGCCATAGCGGATGTCAAAGTACAGCTGGCGGGTGATTCTTGCGGTCAACTTTGGATTTAATCAACCGCGCGCGCGGGTGATGCGGATCACCCCGGTCAGGGCGCGCAGCTTGCGGATCACTCTAGCCAGGTGCACACGGTCCTGCACGCTGACCATTAGCTGAACCACGCTGATGCGGCCGTCGCGCTCGTCCATGCTGATTTTCTCGATATTGCCATCGGCGGCGTTGACGCTGCCGGCCAGCAGGGCGATCAAGCCGCGTTGGTGCTCCAGTTCGATGCGCAGTTCGACGTTGAACTCGCCGACCACGTCCTTGGCCCAAGACAGCTGGATGCATTTTTCCGGGTTGTGGCGAACCTCGCCGATGTTCTTGCAGCTGTCCAGGTGCACCACCATGCCTTTGCCGGCGGAGAGGTGGCCGACAATCGGGTCGCCTGGAATCGGCGTGCAACACTTGGCATAACTCAGTACCAGGCCCTCGGTGCCGCGAATCGCCAGCGGGCCTTCGCTGCTTTGCAGGGCTTCGTTATTATCGCTGAGCAGGCGGCGCGCCACCACATAGGCCATGCGGTTGCCCAGGCCGATATCTTCCAGCAGGTCTTCGATGACGTCCTGATGGTATTCAGCGAGCACGGCCTGAACCCGCTCGGGTGAGAGGTTGTCGATGCGGCTGTTGAAGCCGGTCAGTACCTTGTTTAGCAAGCGTTCGCCAAGGCTAATGGACTCTGAGCGGCGCTGCAGTTTCAGGGCGTGGCGAATATGCGTACGGGCTTTGCCGGTGACCACGAAACTCAGCCAGGCCGGGTTTGGCCGAGCGCCCGGAGCGCTGACGATTTCCACCGTTGAGCCGCTTTCCAGCGCTTGCGACAGCGGGGCCAGGCGCCGGTTGATACGGCAGGCAATGCAGGTGTTGCCGACATCGGTGTGCACCGCGTAGGCGAAGTCGACCGCTGTGGAGCCTTTCGGCAGTTCCATGATGCGGCCCTTGGGCGTGAACACATAGACCTCGTCGGGGAACAGGTCGATCTTCACGCTCTCAATAAATTCCAGCGAATTGCCGGCGCGTTGCTGCATTTCCAGCACGCCCTTGACCCATTGCCGCGCGCGGGCGTGGCTGCCCTTGGGCTGGTCTTCTTCGTTGGATTTGTACAGCCAGTGCGCGGCAATACCGTTGTTGGCCAGCTCTTCCATCTCGCGGGTGCGAATCTGGATCTCGATCGGTACACCGTGCATGCCGAAGAGCGTGGTGTGCAGGGATTGGTAGCCGTTGGCTTTGGGGATCGCGATGTAGTCCTTGAAGCGGCCAGGCAAGGGCTTGTACAGGTTGTGCACGGCGCCGAGCACGCGGTAGCAGGTGTCGACCTTGTCGACGATGATGCGGAAACCATAGACGTCCATGATTTCATTGAACGCCCGGCGCTTGCCGCGCATTTTCTGGTAGATGCCGTAGAGATGCTTTTCGCGGCCCGTCACTTCGCCTTCCATGCCTTCGCGGGCTAGGCAGTGGGTGATCGACTCCTCGATCTTGTTGACGATTTCCTTACGGTTACCCCGAGCTCGCTTCACTGCTGCGCGAATACGCTCCGAGCGCATCGGGTGCATGGCCTTAAAGCCCAAGTCCTCGAACTCGATGCGCATGCTGTGCATGCCCAAGCGATTGGCAATCGGTGCGTAGATTTCCAGGGTTTCCTTGGCGATACGCCGGCGTTTCTCGCCGGACAGCACTTCCAAGGTGCGCATGTTATGCAGGCGATCAGCCAGCTTGACCAAGATCACACGAATGTCGCGAGCCATGGCCATGGCCATTTTCTGGAAGTTTTCTGCTTGAGCTTCGGCCTTGGTCTCGAAGTTCATTTGGGTCAGTTTGCTGACCCCATCGACCAGTTCCGCTACAGATTCGCCAAACTGCGCGTCCAGAGCTTCCTTGGCGATGCCGGTGTCTTCGATCACGTCATGCAGCATCGCAGCCATGAGGCTCTGATGGTCCATGTGCATGTCAGCCAGGATGCACGCCACCGCGAGAGGGTGGGTGACGTAGGCTTCGCCACTACGGCGGCGCTGGCCGTCGTGGGCTTGTTCGGCGTAGTAATAGGCGCGACGAACCAAATTGACTTGGTCGTCGTCGAGGTAGGTCGAAAGTCTGTCGGCGAGGGTATCTATGCTCGGCATGGGCGTTCCCCTTGCCGATTTAAATAGCCCTGCGCCTGATGACCTCGACCCTGCATAAGCTTACAGAGGCTCGTTGGCCTCGTCCTCGAATGCAGCAAACAGTGGTTCTTCGACCACGATTTCGTCTTGAGCGATGACGTCGTAGCTCATCAGGCCGGCAGCGATTTCACGCAGCGCGACTACTGTAGGCTTGTCATTTTCCCAAGCCAACTTCGGCTCTTTGCCGCCGGTAGCCAGTTGGCGCGAGCGCTTGGTGGCGAGCATGACCAACTCAAAGCGGTTATCAACGTGATCCAGGCAATCTTCGACGGTAACGCGGGCCATGGTGTTCCTCGTAGCAAATGCGTAATAGGGCTTGGCCCAAATGGGCGAGCGGACTAAACAGTCTAAAAAATCACCAGCGTTAAGGGAAGCATTGATTTATCGACGTGCGATAACTCAGACCAGTAACTCGCTTAACAGACCGCTGTGGCGCTGCTGTTGTGTGCCTTGCAGAAGCCGATTGGCGCGGAAAATGGCCTTCAGGTCGCTGAGGGCGTGGGCAAAATCATCGTTTATTAGCAGGTAGTCATATTCGACATAGTGGCTCATCTCGCTGACTGCTTCACGCATGCGCCGTTCAATAATCTCGCCACTGTCCTGGTCGCGATTGGTCAGGCGATGGCGCAGGGCTTCCTGGGTCGGCGGCAGGATAAAGATGGATTTGGCTTCCGGCATCAACCGGCGCACCTGTTGCGCACCCTGCCAGTCGATCTCCAGAATCAGGTCCAAGCCTTCGGCTAGGGTCTGCTTGACCCATTTCTGCGAGGTGCCATAGAGGTTGCCGAACACTTCCGCATGCTCAAGGAACTCGGTCTTGTCGAGCATGGCGTGAAATTGCTCGCGGCTGGCGAAGTGGTAGTTCACTGCGTCCACTTCACCCGAGCGCATGGCGCGCGTGGTGTGTGAGACGGACACGCGAATGTGTGCTTCGCTGTCGATCAGCGCCTTGACCAGGCTGGTCTTGCCAGCGCCAGAAGGGGCAGAAATGATGTAGAGGATGCCGGTGGTGATGCTCATGGATTAATCCTAGAACGCGTTGTTCGAAGAGTAGCAGTAGCGGTTTGGCTTATTCGATGTTTTGCACTTGTTCGCGCATCTGCTCGATCAGTACCTTGAGGTTGACGGCGGCCTGGGTGCTGCGGGTATCGAAGGCCTTGGAGCCGAGGGTGTTGGCTTCGCGGTTGAGTTCCTGCATCAGGAAATCCAGGCGGCGGCCCGTTTGGCCCCCGGTTTTGAGCACCCTGCGCACTTCGCTGACGTGTGTATTAAGGCGGTCAAGTTCTTCGGCGACATCGCTTTTTTGCGCGAGCATGACCAGCTCCTGCTCCAGGCGCTGTGGGTCAAGTTCGGCCTGCATCTCGGCGCAGCGGTCGAGAATCTTCTGGCGTTGCCCAGCGAGCATCTGCGGCACCAGTTCGCGCAGGGTAACAACCTGCTCGAGAATGCTGTCCAGTCGCTCGTTGAGCAGCTTGGCCAGTTCGGCACCTTCACGCTCGCGGCCATTTTTCAGGTCATGCAATGCCTGGCTAAACAGTGCCAAGGCGACCTGATTCAGCGCTTGTGGATCCGCCGCATCCGCCACTAACACGCCGGGCCAGCCGAGCACCTCCAACGGGTTGAGTGCGGCGGGCTGCTTGATCAGGCCTGCCACGCTCTCGGCGGCGGCAACCAGCTGCGCGGCGCGCTGCAGATCAACTTGCAGAGCCTTGCCGGTATTGTCTTCACTGATACGCAGGGTGCATTCGACTTTGCCACGCGAGAGGCCGTTACGAAGCGCTTCGCGAACTGCGCCTTCGAGGTCGCGGAAGGCTTCCGGCAGGCGCAGGTGCGGTTCCAGATAGCGATGGTTTACTGAGCGCAGCTCCCAGCTCAGGGTGCCATTGGCCCCGGCCTGCTCGGCGCGGGCGAAGGCAGTCATGCTGTGGATCATGGGGCGAACCTCGTAAAAAGTCGTAACCAACGGCGCGCGATTGTAGCGCAATGCGTCGGGCACTCCCAATTCGGCATACTGCTGCAGGGTTACGGCCTTATAATGACGAGCAGATTTTTATTCAGAGTAGGTACTTCAAAATGAAACGTCCCAGTGGCCGCGCCCCCGATCAGTTGCGCTCAATTCGCATCACCCGCAACTACACCAAGCATGCCGAGGGTGCGGTATTAGTGGAGTTTGGCGATACCAAAGTGATTTGCACGGTCAGTGTCGAGTCGGGCGTACCGCGTTTTCTCAAAGGCCAAGGCCAGGGTTGGCTGACCGCCGAGTACGGCATGCTGCCGCGCGCCACTGGCGATCGTAATCAGCGTGAAGCCAGCCGCGGTAAGCAGGGCGGCCGCACCCTGGAAATTCAGCGCTTGATTGGCCGTTCACTGCGCGCTGCGCTGGATATGACGAAGCTGGGCGAGAACACTTTGTATGTCGACTGCGACGTGATTCAGGCCGATGGTGGCACTCGCACCGCGTCAATTACCGGTGCCATGGTGGCCGTGATCGATGCGTTGAAAGTAATCAAAAAGCGTGGCGGCTTGAAAGGCGGTGATCCGCTCAAGCAGATGATTGCTGCTGTGTCGGTAGGTATGTACCAGGGCGAGCCAGTGCTGGATCTGGATTACCTGGAAGATTCCGCTGCCGAAACAGACCTCAACGTAGTGATGACCAGCAGCGGTGGGTTTATCGAAGTGCAGGGCACTGCCGAAGGCGCGCCGTTCCAGTCGGCTGACTTGAACGCCATGCTGGCGCTAGCGCAGAAAGGCATGACCGAACTTTTTGAGTTGCAGCAGGCGGCATTGGCCGACTGATGAGTGTGACGTTCTGTTGAGGAGGGTAACCATGGAAGCGCAGGATCTTGTGCAGACCCCTACCCCAGAAGCGCGCAAGTGGGCGATGCTCTGCCACTATGCGGCGTTTTTCTGGGTTTTGATGCCGATGATTGGCAATGTAATCGGGCCTTTGATCGTCTGGCAGTTGAAGAAGGATCTTGATCCCTTCGTCAACGATCAGGGCAAGGAGGCGCTGAACTTTCAGATCACCTTCAGCCTGGCCATGATCGTTTGCGGCATATTGGCCTGGGTGGTTATCGGCTTCCCGCTAATGCTGCTGGTCAGCATCAGTGCGCTGGTGTTAACGATTATTGCCGGTATCAAAGCCAATGCCGGGGAAGCCTATCGTTACCCAATTTGCTGGCGCGTGGTGAAGTAGTTCTTGCAAGCAGACATAAAAAAGCCGGCGCGATGCCGGCTTTTTTATGTCTGCTGATTTATACGCTAAGCGTCCAATCGTAATCGACGATCAGCGGTGCGTGTTGCGAGAAGCGTGGCTGACGCGGCAGGCGCGCGCTGCGGATGCTGCGGCGCATGCCGGGGGTGAGCAGTTGGTAGTCGAAGCGATAGCCGAGGTTAAGTAGCTCGGCCTGTTCGCTGTCCGGCCACCAGCTGAACTGATCACCTTCGCGGCTGACTTCGCGCAGCGCATCGACGTAGCCCATGGTGCCCGTCACCTCATCCAGCCAGGCGCGTTCCGGGGCGAGGAAACCTGGTGATTGCTGACAGTCGCGCCAGTTCTTTACGTCGAGCTTTTGGTGCGCCACGTAAAGCGAGCCGCAGTAAATATACTCGCGACGCTTGCGGCGTTGTTTGTCCAAATAATGGGTGAAGTCGTCCATGAACTTGAATTTCTGATTCAAGCTCTCGTCACCCTGTTGCCCGGATGGCATGAGCAGGGTGGCAATACTAACTTTGTCGAAATCGGCCTGCAGGTAGCGCCCGTAACGGTCGGCCATTTCAAAGCCGAGGCCGCTGATTACCGCCTTGGGCTGCAACCGCGAATACAGCGCCACGCCACCTTGGTTTGGCACTTCAGCATCGCAGGCATAGAGGAAATAGCCATCCAGTTGGAGGGCTTGATCGTCCAGTTCAAAGGCGGCAGCGCGGGTGTCCTGCAGGCAGATGACGTCGGCATTCTGTGCTTGCAGCCAGCTGAGCAAACCACGCTCGACTGCCGCATGAATACC
>JAGGNC010000054.1 GCA_017886405.1 Pseudomonas sp.
CCCTGGCGCCACGTTTCGATATTGCACCTACTTACTTAGTCGAATTAGCTGACAGAGGGCTCTACCTGGCCAAACAAAATGGCCGCAATCAGGTGGGCATTGCTCAAGCTGGCCAAAAGCGGTGCTCTTGAACACGCCTCCATTCGGCGCTGATGCGCAGTTTTCTGTTGATTGTTTTGCTCTGGCGCTCTTAAGGACGCCGCTTTGCGGCGGACTGCCAGCATGGCCTTGACTGCGGTATACTCACCGGCTTTTCTGAAACTTCGGGGCCACGGTCAGATTGCCGTAGCCGATCAGCGGCCATGAGGCTGGCTTATCGGGACGCACAAGGCCGCTGTTCACCTCAATCGCCTGCGAGTGCCAAGCATCATGGAAATCAACCCGATCCTTAACAGCATCAAGGACCTGTCCGAGCGCACCCTGACGATTCGGGGGTATCTTTGACTACGATCACAAACACGATCGTTTAGTCGAAGTAAACCGCGAGCTGGAAGACCCGAACGTCTGGAATAACCCCGAGTACGCGCAAAATCTGGGCCGCGAACGCGCCTCCCTGGCGCTGATCGTCGACACGCTCGACGATCTCAACGGCAGCCTGGTCGATTCCCGCGATCTGCTGCAGATGGCCGCCGAAGAGGAAGATCAGGCTGCTGTCGATGACGTTGCCGCCGAAGTTGAGCGCCTGCGCGATATCCTCGAGAAAATGGAATTTCGCCGCATGTTCAGCGGCGAGATGGACCCGAACAACGCCTACCTGGATATTCAGGCCGGCTCTGGCGGTACCGAGGCCCAAGATTGGGCCAATATGTTGCTGCGCATGTACTTGCGCTGGGCCGACAAGCGCGGCTTCGACGCCACTATCATGGAGCTGTCCGCTGGCGAAGTCGCCGGCATCAAAGGCGCGACCTTGCATATCAAGGGCGAGTACGCCTTCGGCTGGCTGCGTACCGAGATCGGCGTGCACCGCCTGGTGCGCAAGAGCCCGTTCGACTCCGGCAACCGTCGCCACACCTCGTTCACTGCGGTGTTCGTCTCGCCGGAAATCGATGACAACATCGAAATCGAGATCAACCCCTCCGACCTGCGCATCGACACTTACCGCTCCTCCGGGGCCGGTGGTCAGCACGTCAACACCACTGATTCGGCGGTGCGTATCACCCACGTGCCGAGTAATACCGTGGTGTGCTGCCAGAACGAACGCTCCCAGCACGCCAACAAAGACACCGCGATGAAGATGCTGCGCGCGCGGTTGTACGAGCAGGAAGTGCAGAAGCGCAACGCCGCCTCCCAGGTGCTCGAAGACAGCAAGTCGGACATCGGTTGGGGTCATCAGATTCGCTCCTATGTGCTCGATCAGTCGCGGATCAAGGATCTGCGCAGCAATGTCGAGCGCAGCGACTGCGTCAACGTGCTCGACGGCGATATCGACGAGTACTTAGTGGCCAGCCTCAAGCAGGGGCTGTAACACCGAATTCCAGCAAATCACATTGGCATTTACGCGTCAGGCAGATAGAAGACCATGAGCGACCAACAACTCGATCAGCAAGCACCTTCCCATGAAGATCAGCAGCAGGAAGAAAACAAGCTGATTGCCCAGCGCAAGGAAAAGCTTGCTGGCATTCGTGAGCTGGGCAACGCCTTCCCCAACGACTTCCGCCGCGACAGCTATTGCGCGGACCTGCAGAAACAGTACGTCGACAAGACCAAGGAAGAGCTGGCCGAAGCCGCCATCCCGGTCAAGGTGGCGGGTCGCATCATGCTCAATCGCGGCTCTTTCATGGTCATTCAGGACATGAGCGGGCGCATTCAGGTCTACGTCAACCGCAAGACGTTGCCGGAAGAAAAGCTCGCCGAGGTCAAGCACTGGGATCTGGGCGACATCATCTGCGCCGTGGGCACCCTGGCCCGTTCTGGCAAGGGCGACCTGTACGTGGAAATGACCGACGTGCGCCTGCTGACCAAGTCGCTGCGCCCGCTGCCCGATAAGCATCATGGCCTGAGCGATACCGAGCAGCGCTACCGTCAGCGTTACGTTGACCTGATCGTCAATGAAGACGTGCGTCAGACCTTCCGCGTGCGCTCGCAAGTCATCGCGCACATCCGCAGTTTCCTGATGCAGCGCGACTTTCTCGAAGTGGAAACGCCGATGCTGCAGACCATTCCCGGCGGCGCTGCGGCCAAACCCTTTGAAACCCATCACAATGCGCTAGACATGGGCATGTACCTGCGTATCGCCCCCGAGCTGTACCTCAAGCGGCTGGTGGTGGGCGGGTTTGAGAAAGTCTTCGAGATTAACCGTAACTTCCGTAACGAAGGCGTCTCGACCCGGCATAACCCCGAGTTCACCATGCTCGAGTTCTACCAGGCCTACGCCGACTACGAAGACAATATGGACCTGACCGAAGAGCTGTTCCGCGAGCTGGCCCAGTTGGTCCTGAGCACAACCGATGTGCCCTATGGCGATAAAGTATTCCACTTCGGCGAGCCGTTCGTGCGCCTGTCGGTGTTTGACGCGATCCTCAAGTACAATCCGGAACTTACTGCCGCCGATCTGCAGGACATCGACAAAGCCCGCGCCATCGCCAAGAAAGCGGGCGCAAAAGTGCTTGGCTTTGAAGGCCTAGGCAAACTGCAGGTGATGATTTTCGAAGAGCTGGTCGAGCACAAACTGGAGCAGCCGCACTTCATCACCCAGTACCCCTTTGAAGTGTCGCCACTGGCCCGTCGTAACGACCATAACCCCAGCGTCACTGACCGTTTCGAGCTGTTCATTGGTGGTCGAGAAATCGCCAACGCCTACTCCGAACTTAATGATGCCGAAGACCAGGCTGAACGCTTCCACGCCCAGGTGGCCGACAAGGACGCCGGCGACGACGAAGCCATGCATTACGATGCCGATTTCGTGCGCGCCTTGGAATACGGCATGCCGCCGACTGCCGGGGAGGGCATTGGTATCGACCGCTTGGTGATGCTGCTGACCAACTCACCGTCGATTCGCGACGTGATCCTGTTCCCGCATATGCGGCCGCAAGCCTGATGTAATAAGTAGCCGCCTCCGGGCGGCTTTTTATTGTCTGGGGTAGCACCGAAGGCGTCTTGCGTGAAAAAAGCTGTGACACCGTTCTTCGCGGTGCTGGGCTCGCCGCATGCTATAGAAGAGGCCAAGCTATTGACGGCGCTTGTTCTGCGCATTGAGTATCAAGGCCTGCTCGAGGGTGCTGGTCACCTTAGACGCGAAAGTATCTAGGCCATGTTTAAACGTTTTATGCTTTTGGTGATGGGCCTGTATCAGGTCGTCGAAAAACCACCTAGGTTTTCAACGGTCTGCTACTCCGGTACATCCGCTCACAAGGAGAGCTCAATGATTGCCTGGCGCGCGCTGCTTGCCGTGTCCTTCCTGTTGCTTGGTGGCTGTCTGGTTACGTTCAAGGACCCGATCCCCGCCAATGAAGCAGCCCCGATTCCCCTGCTCGGCGAATGGTCACGCCAGAACGAGTGGGGTGAGCAGCTATATCTGCAGGTCACCCTTGCCGGCTCGAGTGTTTACAAGGCGCAGACCTATGTCGACAGCCCGGATAACCTCGCCAGCGTTGAGGAATACGGCTTTACCGTGGCTCATCATGGCCGTCGTTGGTACCTGTCAGCGGGGTTACCGAAAAGCCTGGGGGCGAATTTCGCCATCGCTGGTTTCGAGCTGACCACCAGTAATGAGCTGGTGATCTACAACCTGGATGTGGATCGCATCCGCCAAGACTTAGAGCAGGGCACGCTGCAGGGTGAAGTGATTGAGGGTGGTGAAGGCGATGGCGTTCTTATCAGCAGTCCGCTGGAGGCAGTTTTCAGCTACCTCGACGATCAGGCTAACTCGGATGTGTTTATTGAAGTTGCGCGCTATCAGCGTGCTGGGGATTAGGCCGTATTAATGAATAGCGCCGTATTGAATAGCAATAATGGGTTGGACGACTATCAGTTAATCGTACGTGCGTTGTCCGACCGAATTGTCGAGGCGCAAACACCGATCCGCGTGTTGGATGCGGTGAAGTGGGATGAAACGGTGCGCAGTGAGTTTTTCAAGCACAAATGTAAAAAATTGCCGGCCGTCGATCGCGCTTACTACGAGGGTCGCCCACTGGCCTTCGATGCCTCGGCTAAGAAGCTGGAATTCCAGAATATCGAGCGCGACGTCACGCGTCAGCTCGGACAGTTCAACCCCGTCGGGCAGATCATGCGGCGTATGTGCCGTGAGTACCGCATGGTTATCCGCATGCTCGAAGCCCGTGGTACTGAGGATTTCGGCCTGATCAGCCAGGATCTGTATGGCGCGGCGTCCGATGCCTTCCATGCGGGTGATCCGACCCTGTCTGACCTGGGGCTGATGTTTTCCGACTACTTGAATAACATCGACAAGCGTGGCGACCTCGAAGACGAACCCAAAAACCTCACCGCCAAGCAGGCCGTCGATCTGTTGCAGCACCGACTCAACAAGGTGTTTGGCGAGGCGGAAGAAACCATTCGGGTGTTCGAGTCCGATGGCATCTTGGCCGATGCCGCCGCAGGTGCCGACTACATCAAAATACGCGCTGATGCGATGTTCAATGAACGTGACGTCAAGGCCCTAGAGGTGCATGAGGGGCTGGTGCATGTCGCCACCACCCTGAACGGTCAGAATCAGCCGATCTGTACCTTCCTGGCCAAGGGGCCGCCGTCTTCCACGGTGACCCAGGAAGGCCTGGCGATCCTGATGGAGGTGATTACCTTTGCCTCCTATCCGACGCGCCTGCGCAAGCTGACCAACCGCACCCGCGCTATTCATATGGCCGAGGAGGGCGCGGACTTCCTTCAGGTCTTCGACTTCTACCGTGAGCAGGGTTTCAGCCAGGAAGAAAGCTATAGCAATGCCAACCGGGTATTCCGTGGTTCAACGCCTACAGGCCTGCCTTTCACCAAGGATTTGTCCTATTTGAAAGGCTTTATCATGGTCTACAACTACATCCAACTGGCCGTGCGCAAAGGCAAATTGGAGCAGATTCCGCTGCTGTTCTGCGGTAAGACCACCCTTGAAGACATGCGCACCCTGCGCCAGTTGGTCGATGAAGGTCTGGTGACGCCACCCAAGTACCTGCCGCCGCAGTTCAGTGACCTCAACTCGCTGTCGGCCTGGATGTGCTTCTCCAACTTCCTCAATCACCTGAGTCTCGACCGGATTGAAGCCGACTACGCCAATATCCTCTAGGCGCTACTGCACTCGCTCAGGCTGCGTACGCACGACCCGAGCAATGCTTATTACACCCACCGTTGTGGTGGTCACCTAGACGATGGGTATCGCTAGGCTCAACCCATCCTTCGGCCTGCACGCGGTCAGGCAGTTCGTAGGATGGGTTAGCCGCGCAGCGGCGTAACCCATCGATTGAGGGATATTGCCGCGCGGCCCGCCCCGAACTGCCAGGAGCTATACATGCCCAGCCATCAACTCGACTACGAAATCCTCGGTGCTTCAGCGCAGAGCGTGGAGATTATTCTCGATCCAGGTGAAACAGTAATCGCTGAAGCCGGTGTGATGAATTACATGACTGACGGCATCCGCTTTGAAACACGCATGGGCGACGGTGCGGCCAGCGGCGTGTTTGGCAAGCTATGGGGCATGGGTAAGCGCATGCTTACTGGCGAGTCGTTGTTTATGACGCATTTCTCCAATGCCGGCAAAACCCAAGCGCGGGTCGCCTTTGCCGCGCCTTATCCGGGCACCGTGGTGCCGATCCAGTTGGCTGAGCATGGCGGCACGCTGATCTGCCAGAAGGATGCCTTTCTTTGCGCAGCCTTTGGCACAGCGGTTGGGATCAGCTTCAACAAGCGCCTGGGCGCGGGCTTCTTCGGAGGTGAAGGGTTTATTCTGCAAAAGCTTGAAGGTGACGGCCTGGCCTTCGTGCATGCCGGTGGTACGGTGATCCGCAAGGAGCTGAACAACCAAACCCTGCGCTTGGACACCGGCTGCCTGGTGGCCTTCACCGCCGGTATCGATTACGACATCGCCCTGGCCGGCGGCCTGAAAAGCATGCTGTTCGGTGGCGAAGGTATCCTCCTGGCCACGCTAAAGGGCACGGGTACGGTGTGGGTGCAAAGCCTGCCGTTCTCGCGCTTGGCTGAGCGCATCTACGAGGCGACCTTTAAGGCCCGTGAGGAAGTGCGTGCTGGCGGCAGATGATGCTGCAATCTGGGCCTTTGCAGGCGCGCATGTTTGTAGCAAGCTGCGCCCCCTGATGCTCAGCGCACCAATGGTT
>JAGGNC010000291.1 GCA_017886405.1 Pseudomonas sp.
CTGCTTGGTCTGGGGAAGATTTCTTCCCCAGGGCTGTCTCCGGAAAAGATGAGGTGCACAGCCTCATACGAGACCATGTACCTCAAGGTTTCTACGGATTAGGCGAACGGCCCGCCAAAAAGGCCGCCTTTTTACTACTCGCGATTTGTTAGCTCATGGAAATAATCGCCAACCCCAGTGATTGTCTGCCATCTTCTAGTACGCCGACCCGCATCACTTCGGCTTCGGCATCTAGGCCGCGTAATTCATTGTGATCAGAGGCGATATGGACACGAACTCTGTCGCCCATTTTGACTGCACTATCGGCTTCCAACTGCATGCCGGTGCTTGACAGATCAAGGCACAGGGCGGGGATTTCTTTGCCGTCATGGTTCAATGTGACGGGGGCTTCCAGTCGCATGCGGATGTAATCGCGTTTCTCGCTGTAATCACGATCATTTTGGCTCATGGGCGATTTCCTCTTTTTATGGGGAGTTTCTTGTAGCTCTTATAACCTTGGCCGATTTGAGGTGTAAAGTCGTGTTTCGCCGACCGGCGCACGCTTGAATCACTTAGCGGATGGGAGTACCGTCTGCGCCGTGATGCAAGCTGAGTTCGCGCGAGCAGGTTAGAGGCCTGACGCATAAGCCAACCCACACCCGGCGCAGTTTGCCTGGATACCCCATGCATAAAACCATTGCCACGCTGCTGATAATCGATGACGACCAGGTAGTACGCGCGAGTCTCGCTGCCTACCTGGAAGACAGTGGTTTTCATGTACTGCAAGCCAGCAACGGCCTGCAGGGGATGGAAGTCTTTCTTGCCGAGTCACCAGACTTGGTGATTTGTGACCTGCGTATGCCGCAAATCGATGGTCTCGAACTGATCCGCCGTATCCACGCCCTGCACGTGGAAATCCCGGTTATCGTAGTGTCCGGTGCAGGGGTGATGAGTGATGCCGTCGAGGCCTTACGCTTGGGCGCAGCCGACTATCTGATCAAACCCCTTGCTGACCTTGCAGTGCTTGAACATTCGGTACGTCGAGCGCTGGATAGTGCCTACTTGCGCCTGGAAAACCAGCGATACCGTAACAAGTTGGAAACCGCCAACCGCGAACTGCAAGCCAGCTTGCACTTGCTGCAGGAAGATCAGAACGCCGGTCGCCAAGTGCAGATGAACATGTTGCCTGTGACGCCCTGGCAGGCAGATAGCCTGAAATTTGCGCACAAGATCATTCCTTCGTTGTACCTGTCTGGCGACTTTGTCGACTATTTTCGCGTCGATGAAAGCCGCGTAGCATTTTACCTGGCGGATGTATCCGGCCATGGCGCATCTTCAGCGTTTAGCACGGTATTGCTGAAGTTTATGACCACCCGTTTGCTCTATGAGTCGCGCCGTTTTGGCAGGCAGCCGGAATTCAAGCCGTCTGGAGTGCTCAAGCATATCAATCGCGGTTTGATTAACTGCAAATTAGGTAAGCACGTGACCATGTTGGGCGGGGTGATCGATCAGGCAAATAATCGGCTGACTTACAGCATTGGTGGCCACTTGCCTTTACCTGTGCTCTACAGTGAAGGGACGGCGCACTATCTAGAGGGGCGTGGTTTGCCGGTCGGTCTGTTTGCCGAGGCCGAATACAACGATCTGGAGCTTGAATTGCCCGAGTCCTTCAGTTTGACGCTGCTATCCGATGGCATCCTTGATTTGCTACCGGGCGATACCTTGAAAGATAAGGAAGCCCAGTTGCCACAGCTGGTTAGCTCCGCAGGCGGTACCTTGGATGGCTTGCGCAAGGCTTTTGGGCTGGCCAATTTGAGGGATATGCCGGATGATATTGCCTTGCTGGTGATAAGCAGGAACCTTGCATGAACCCTGGGATAAACCCCGGTAGAATCCAGTTTGCCGAGCAGGATGGCACTTTCATCTTGAAGTTCGTCGGTGAAGTGCGTCTGACACTGTGTTCGGCCCTTGATTCGACCATCGAGAAAATATTCACCGCGCTGAATTTCTCAGCCATCGTGATTGATCTGACCGAGACCCGCAGTATTGACAGCACGACACTTGGGCTGCTGGCCAAGCTGTCGATTTTGTCGCGCCAAAAGATCGGTTTATTGCCGACTGTGGTGACCACCCACGCGGATATCACTAGGTTGTTACAGTCCATGGGGTTCGATCAGGTATTCAATATCGTCGACACACCGCTGCCATGCCCGGATTGTCTGGATGACCTGCCATCGCAGGATCAGTCTGAAGAGGTGGTGCGGGCTAAAGTGCTCGAAGCGCACCGGATTCTGATGGGCTTGAACGAGTCCAATCGCGAAGCCTTCCACGATCTGGTCAATGCCCTCGAACATCAATGATGTCGGTGAGACAAATAAACGGGGCGCTCATGAAGCGCCCCGTTTGCATTCATGCTTGGGCTGTCAGTAGTCTCTCCAGTTTTTCCTGATCGCGGGCGAACAGCCGAATACCCTCAGCCAGCTTTTCGGTGCCCATGGCGTCTTCGTTCATGGCCCAGCGGAATTGGCTTTCGCTGAGGCTCTGTTTTGCCTCGGCATCCTGGCCAGGACTGAGTAGACGAGCGAGCGACTGATGATCGTCAGCCAGTTGCTGCAACAGCTCTGGACTTATAGTCAGGCGGTCACATCCGGCCAGTTGTTCAATTTGACCGAGATTGCGAAAGCTCGCACCCATAACGACGGTCGGGTAAGCGTTTGCCTTGTAGTAGTTGTAGATGCGCGTGACTGACTGCACGCCAGGGTCTTCGGCACCGACAAAATCGCGGCTTTCGGCTTTCTTATACCAGTCATAGATGCGCCCGACGAAGGGCGAAATCAGGAACACGCCAGCATCCGCGCAAGCCTGCGCTTGAGCGAAACCGAATAGCAGGGTCAGGTTGCACTGGATACCGGCTTTCTCGAGTTGTTCGGCCGCACGAATACCTTCCCAGGTTGAGGCAATCTTGATCAGTACGCGTTCGCGTCCGATGTCGGCCTCTTCATACAGTCCGATTAAACGTTCGGCGCGGCGCAGAGTGGCCTGAGTATCGAAGGACAAGCGCGCATCCACTTCGGTGGAAATCCGCCCTGGGATGATCTTGAGGATTTCGCCGCCCACCGCAACACCAAAATGGTCGCAGGCCAAGCCTAGGTCGCCCTGGCTGGCCTTGACTGCGCATTTCAGTAGTTCTCTATAGCCCGGCATTGCGGCGGCTTTAAGCAGCAGGGATGGGTTGGTGGTGGCATCGACCGGTTTTAGGCGGGCGATGGCGTCAAGATCACCAGTATCGGCGACCACGGTGGTGAACTGCTTGAGTTGATCCAGTTTGGAGGTCATGACACAGCCTTGTCGTTGCAGATGCACCGACATTACCCGACTCAGTGACCTTGCAGCAATTGCGCCGCTTGATCGAACAATGCCAACGGCTCACTGGTTTTGTGAATGTCCACCGAGAGCAACTGGCGAAAGCGACGCGCGCCATTGAAACCCAAGCCTAGGCCCAGCATGTGCCGAGTGATATGGTGCATGCTGCCGCCTTGGGTAAGGTGCGTGGCAATATAGTCGCGCATACTGTGCATGGCGTCGAAGCGGCTCATCACGGTCCGCTTGGAGTCAAACAGCAGCTGATCCACCTGAGCCAGCAGGTAGGGGTTGTGATACGCCTCGCGACCCAACATCACGCCATCGAAGGTTTGCAGATGCTGCTGGCAGTCCTCCAGAGTTTTAATACCGCCGTTGAGGATGATTTCAAGCGTGGGGAAACCCTGTTTGAGCTGGGCCGCAACGTCATAACGCAGTGGCGGTACTTCGCGGTTTTCCTTGGGAGACAGACCTTCGAGAATGGCGATACGCGCATGAACTGTGAAGCTGCGGCAGCCTGCATTGCTTACCGTGCCGACGAAATCGCACAGCTCGGCATAACTATCGCGGCCGTTGATGCCAATGCGGTGTTTGACCGTTACCGGTATCTCGACTGCAGCTAGCATGGCCTTCACGCAGTCTGCGACCAGCTGTGGGTGACCCATCAGGCAGGCTCCGATCATATTGTTCTGCACCCGATCACTGGGGCAGCCGACGTTCAGGTTGACCTCGTTATATCCAACTTCCTGCGCTAGCTTGGCGCAGGCTGCCAGCTCTGCCGGCACGCTGCCGCCTAATTGCAATGCCAGTGGGTACTCAGCTGCGCTATGGCGTAGAAAACGCTCAGTATCGCCATGCAAAATGGCACCGGTGGTGACCATCTCGGTGTACAGCAGGGCATTGTGTGACAGCTGGCGCAGAAAATAGCGGCAGTGATGATCGGTCCAATCCATCATCGGTGCTACGCTAAATTTTCTCGACAATGACTGATTATTTGATTCTGTAATTTCTTGATTCATAAGAACATTTGTCTTTCAGTGTTTCGGTTAAAAAGTATTCCAGCTGCTTGTTCTTCAAGCTAAGTGCACACATGGTGTGCACGAGAGTATGAGAAGGGTAGCATCTGGGTATCAAAAAATGCGCAGGGAGTGTACACGAGATGGCTTCGATTACTGAGCTTCCCAGTAGTTCATGGCGCCTGACAGGGCTGAATGGATAATCATATACATTCCCTGCAGGCCGTATATATGGAATGACCCACACTCAGTCGCACACTCTATTGAGTGAAAACTCGTATTCGTCGGTATTTAACAAGCTGCCACTATTACGTTCGAGGCAACACAATAAGACCAATTTAATAAAAATACTCAGATTACTCAATGGCTAAGTATGCTTAGTTTGGATGATAGATCGATTGTTGTCTTTAGAATTGCAGGTGATTTAGTCAGTGAATGACAGCATGGCCCATTTAAAGTGGGTTTTCCTGTGGCGGTTATGCGAGTTTAATTGCCGCCACCCGCAGCTGTAAGAGCTGCGCAGCACCAGTAATCGGCCCTACAGCGGCCATTGAACCGACTGCATATTGGCCTGGAATATGTGGATGATTTGCTGGCCAATTTTGCGGCGGCGTTTGAGTGGATGGCACCGCTTAGCGCCCAAGCGTAATTTGTTGATGGTTATCATTGACGGCGCCATAGCCTGACATACAATGGCCCCAGATTAATTCTGAGGTGCAGTATGAGTAGTATCGAAGTCATCATCATGCCGTCAATGCGGCAGCGCGTCACCGCTTTTGTCGAGAACGGTACGGTACAGCATATTCTGCTGGCGCTTATTTTGATAAATGCCATCACGCTGGGGCTGGAAACGATGCCGACAGTGATGGCGGTGGCCGGTGGCTTTGTTGTGCTGTTGGACAAGGCCATACTAAGCATATTTGTGCTGGAAATTACCTTGCGCCTTTTCGCCCACCGCTTGTCCTTTTTTAAAGATCCCTGGAGTGTGTTCGATTTTATCGTGGTAGGTATCGCATTATTACCAGCCAGCGGGCCATTCTCGGTATTGCGCGCGCTAAGGGTATTGCGAGTGCTGCGGGTGCTTTCCTTCGTACCGTCGATGCGTAAAATTGTCGGCGCTTTGGTCAAGTCTTTAAATGGCATGCTGTCAATCGCGATGGTGCTGGCGCTGATTTATTACATTGCAGCGGTAATGGTAACCAAGTTGTTTGGCGAGGCGTTTCCTGACTGGTTTGGTAGCCTCGGGGCGTCGTTGTATACCCTGTTTCAAATTATGACGCTGGAAAGCTGGTCTATGGGTATTGCCCGGCCGGTTATTGCTGAATTCCCCTATGCCTGGGCCTTTTTTGTACCCTTTATTTTAATTGCCACTTTTACCATGTTAAATCTGTTTATTGCAGTAATAGTTAACGCGGTGCAAACCATGCACGATGAAGATCACCAGGAAGAGCATGACGCCGAGCAAGCAACTCAGCAGCAGTTAGTGCAGCTGATGCAACAACTGCAACTGGAGGTTGCCGCGCTCAGAAGTGAACTTAAAAAGCCTACTGTAGAATAAATAAAGGCTTTTAACTGTTGCCGCTGACCGAAAACTGACCCAGGTGTTCAACTGCTTCTGCTCAATTTTTGAGCAGGAGAACACAGGGTGATCAGTATGGAAATGATGGGAAAAATTGGCCGGATGTATTTTCGCGACAAGCTGTCGCTGCACGAGATAACCAAGCGCACCGGGTTGGCGCGCAACACGATCCGCAAGTGGTTCAGGGCACCGGAGGCCAAGCAGCCGGTGTACCAACGACATGCGGTCTGCAACAAACTCAGTGATTTTCACGCAATGCTGGAGCAGGTGCTGAAAGCCTACTCGCTGCGGCCCAAGCAACAGCGCCGAAGTGTCAAGGCGCTATTGGCGCAAATAAAC
>JAGGNC010000263.1 GCA_017886405.1 Pseudomonas sp.
GAATGGTATTGAGCGGATCATCCGAGGCAGCAGCTTTGCCGCTTCCCCAACTTCAATACGATCAGGGTGATAACGCACGGCGGACGGCAGGATAACCTGCCCGGCAGCATCGGCCAGCGGCTCGGAAAGACCGCTGCGCACTGCGGCGACCCGCGAACTGGTGGTACCCAGATCTATCCCCACTGCCAGTCGACGCTGGTGTGGCTGGGGGCTTTGCCCGGGTTCAGCGATTTGCAGTAGGGCCATGGTTAATCAGTGCTTAGATGTCAGGTGCGGCGCAACAGGCGCACCTGCGTTAATCGTCGAGGCGCTCTTCCAGCTGGCGAACCTCGTGGGAAAGCTTGTCGAGAAACTGCATAAGACGCATTAGGCGCTCGGCCTCTGCGCGCCGCACAGCATCATCCCAACAAACGGCAAAGCTTTCGTTGGGCTCATCCTGAGCCCCTTTCAAACGGCGCTTGAATTGCGCAACGCCCGCTAGGTCTGCACTTTCATACAGCTGTTCCAGCTCTTCGCGCAATTGCATCTGCTGCAGCAAGAAATACGGATCCTGCACGGTGGCTTCCAGCGGCAGTTGCGGACCACTCAGGGCGAGCAGATAACGCGCACGCTGCGGGGCATTCTTCAGCGTTCGGAACGCCTCATTGAGGCTGGCGGATTGCTCAAGCGCCAAGCGCTGCTCGCGCCCGGAAGCGGCGGCAAACCGATCCGGATGAACACTGCGCGCCAACTCGCGATAACGGCTGGCCAGCACCTCAGTATCCAGGCGAAAGCCCGGCGGCAGATCAAACAAAGCAGAGTGACAATGACTGCCTGTAGCCGCGCACAGCTGCCTTGATGGCATCTTCGGCGAGTACCGAGCAGAATCTTTACCGGCGGCAGCGCCAATTCCTCGGCCAGCTGGGTATTCTTGATGGTTTCCGCCTCGTCTAGGGTCTTACCCTTCATCTACTCAGTCGCGAGGGGGCTGGACGCGATCGCCGAACCACAGCCGTAGGTCTTAAATGTGGCGTCTTCAATAACCCCCGACTCGTTGACCTTGATCTGCAGGCGCATCACATCCCCGCAAGCCGGAGCACCCAAATGCCGGTACCGACATCTGGATCTTCAGCATCCATCTTGCCGACGTTGCGCGGGTTTGCTGATGGTCGAGGACCTTTTCACTGTATGCCATGTTGGTATTCCTTCCCAACCAGAGAGCCGCTCTGGCTCAGCAACTACTTAGTGCGCCGCCCACTCGGTTTTGGAGATGTCAACACAGTCTTTGTACTTATCCCACAGCGGCGACAATTCGCGCAGCTTGGTGACCGCCTCGCAAACCTTCTGCGCGGCGTAATCGACTTCTTCATCAGTTGTGAAGCGGCCGAAGGTAAACCGAATAGAGCTGTGAGCAAGCTCGTCGCTGCGGCCAATGGCGCGCAACACGTAAGACGGTTCCAGCGACGCCGAAGTGCAGGCCGAACCGGAAGAAACCGCCAAGTCCTTGAGCGCCATGATCAGCGACTCACCTTCGACATAGTTGAAGCTGAGATTAAGGTTGTGCGGAACACGGGCAGTCATGCTGCCGTTGATGTACAGCTCCTTAAGGCCATCAAGCTGCTTGAAGAAGCGATCACGTAGACCCTGAATTCGCTTGTTCTCCTGTGCCATTTCTTCCTTGGCAATTTGGAACGCTTCGCCCATGCCTACGCACTGGTGAGTGGCGAGAGTACCGGAACGCATACCGCGTTCATGGCCGCCACCATGGGTCTGAGCCTCTAAACGCACACGAGGTTTACGGCATACGTACAGCGCACCGACGCCCTTGGGGCCATAGGTCTTGTGCGCACAGAAAGACATCAGATCGACCTTAAGCGAACCCAGATCAATAACCACCTTGCCGGTGGACTGCGCAGCATCAACATGGAAGAACACGCCGCGCGAACGGGTCAATTCGCCAATCGCCGCGATATCGTTGATGGTGCCGATTTCGTTGTTCACGTGCATGGCCGACACCAGAATAGTGTCCTCACGCAGCGCCGCTTCGATCATCGCCGGGGTAATCAAGCCCTCCTCGCCAGGCTCAAGGTAAGTCACCTCAAAGCCTTCGCGTTCAAGCTGGCGCATGGTGTCGAGGACTGCTTTGTGCTCGATCTTCGAGGTAATCAGGTGCTTGCCTTTGCTCTTGTAAAATTCAGCAATGCCCTTGATCGCCAAGTTGTTCGACTCGGTAGCACCGGACGTCCAAACAATTTCGCGCGGGTCCGCATTAACCAACTCAGCTACCTGGCGACGTGCGTTCTCGACCGCCTCTTCAGCCTTCCAACCAAACACGTGGGAGCGCGACGCCGGATTACCGAAGTTCCCGTCAACCAGCAGGCATTCGCTCATTTTTTGCGCAACACGCGGATCAACCGGCGTGGTGGCGGAATAGTCGAGGTAAATCGGCAACTTCATCAATACGCTCCTAATCGGGTATCAGGCCAGTTCGCCAACGCCTTACGCTCAATCAATAGCGGAAGCAGCAATCTTATCCAGGTAAGGCGTCTTGCCATTAGAACGTTGCAGATCCTGGCGCTGAGCAATTTCCTGCACTTCACGGCGGGTCACCAAGTCAGCGAGACTGATGCCACTGAGAAATTCGTGTATCTGTTGGCTCAGGTCACACCACAGGTGGTGAGTCAAACAAGTATCGCCCGCATGGCAATCGCCCCGGCCCTGACAGCGAGTAGCATCAACAGACTCATTGACCGCATCAATCACCTCGGCCACCTGGATGCCCTGCTTATCTCGCGACAACTGATAACCACCGCCAGGCCCGCGTACGCTGGAGACCAGATTGCTGCGCCGCAGCTTGGCGAACAGCTGTTCTAAGTAGGAAAGGGAGATACCCTGCCGCTCGGAAATATCAGCCAGGGTCACCGGCCCACGCTGAGCATGCAGCGCCAGATCAAGCATGGCGGTGACGGCGTAACGGCCTTTGGTGGTTAGTCGCATAACGGATTACCGCGTAGTCGCAATATCCGGTAAGTATGCAATTCCCGAGTGTTTACGTCAACTATAGGACCAAGTGCCTTACTCGGGATTGAACTACCAAAATCGGCGCGCGGCACAGCAAGCCGCCAGTCCTTACGCAGCGGGTTTTTCGTCCTGTTCCTTGCAGACGCCGACAAAGTCCTCATCACGCAGTTGCGGAAGATCCTTTGCGCAATAGTCACTGCCCAAGGACTTCAACGCCCCACACATGCCTTCCAATCGCGCATCAACAGCCTGCAAATGATCGAGCAGTTGTCCAATAGCCCGCGAAACCGGGTCAGGCATATCCTGCCCCACACCGTAGGCGTCAAAACCAAACTTCTCAGCAATGGCCTGGCGCTTGGCCTGCTGCTCACCATCGGGCTTGGCAATAACCCGCCCCGGAATACCGACCGCGGTAGCACCCGCCGGTACTTCCTTGGTCACCACGGCATTGGAGCCAATTTTGGCACCTGCACCGACAGTGAAAGGCCCGAGCACCTTGGCACCGGCACCAACCACAACGCCATCTTCCAGAGTCGGATGACGCTTACCCTTATTCCAGCTGGTGCCGCCCAGGGTCACGCCCTGGTAGAGAGTCACGTCATTGCCGATTTCGGCGGTTTCACCGATAACGATGCCCATACCGTGATCAATAAAGAAGCGCCGGCCAATTTTCGCGCCGGGATGAATTTCGATACCGGTCATCCAGCGCCCGAGGTTCGACACCATGCGCGCCAGCCACTTCCAACCGGCCACCCACAGCGCATGCGCCATGCGATGCAGCCAGAGCGCATGCAACCCCGGATAGCACGTCACCACTTCAAAGGCATTGCGCGCTGCTGGGTCGCGATGAAATACGCTCTGGATATCCTCTCGCATGCGCTCAAACATCTGCCTTCTCCTGACCTAAGTGTTCACCACGCGCCGCCTTGATGGTTTCCGTCAAAATACCGCGCAAAATATTCATCTCCAGCTTGCTCACATCACTTCGCCCGTACAAACGGCGCAAGCGGCTCATCAAATGCCGCGGCTTAGCCGGATCAAGAAATCTGATCTCAACCAACGCCTGCTCAAGATGGGTATAAAACGACTCCAACTCATCAGCCGTTACCGGCAGTGAACTTTGAATAGCCGTGGCTTCAAGTTTGAGCGTCTTAGTGGGTTGATTTTCAGCAGCCAACCAGGCAATCCGCACCTCGTAAGCCAAGACCTGCACCGCTGCAGCTAGATTCAGCGAACTAAACGTGGGGTCCGACGGAATATGCACGTGAAAATGACAACGCTGCAATTCTTCGTTGGTCAGACCAGCATACTCACGGCCAAATACCAGCGCTACTTCCCCGCCTTGCTGCGCCTGCTCACAGGCCGACACCCCGCATTCACGGGGATCAAGCAATGGCCACGGAATTCGCCGATCACGCGCACTGGTGCCCATCACCAGGTTGCAACCCACTAACGCCTCTTCCAGCGTACCGACGATTTGCGCAGCATCGAGAATATCGCTCGCGCCAGAAGCCCGAGCGACCGCATCACTACTGGGGAAGTCCAGCGGATCAACCAAGACTAACCGCGACAACCCCATGTTCTTCATGGCTCGCGCAGCACCGCCGATATTGCCCGGATGACTAGTATTGACCAAGACAACACGAATATTTTCCAGCAAGGCAAACGCTCACAGACAGACTTAGAGGGGGCAAATCTTACAGAAGCCACCCGGCTAACGCCACGCAAGGCGCAGGTTGCACTTCAACCGTTGGGCTTTTCTGCTAGAATGGCCGGCTTTCTTTAACGACCCAGGTGAACATCCATGCAGCCCATGCTGAATATCGCGCTGCGCGCAGCCCGTAGCGCCGGCGAAATGATCTTCCGCTCGACCGAACGCTTGGACGTCATCTCGGTCGACGAGAAAGAAGCCAAGGACTATGTAACTGAGCTTAATCACTCCGCCGAGCAGCTGATCATCCAGGCGCTGCGCAAGGCCTACCCGACTCACGGCATCTTCGGCAAGGAAAGCGGCCTGAGCGCAGGCAGCGGTGAAGGCGCTGACTATGTGTGGATCATCGACGCACTGGATGGCAGCGCTAACTTTATCCGCGGCATTCCGCATTACGCCGTGAGCATCGCATGCAAATACCGTGGCCGACTTGAGCATGCCGTGATCATCGATCCGGTGCGCCAAGAAGAATTCACCACCAGCCGCGGCCGTGGCGCTGCCCTGAACGGCCGCCGCATGCGCGTTGGCAATCGCAAGAGCCTGGAAGGCGCACTGCTCGGCACCGGCTTCCCGTTCCGCGAGGGCCAGATGGACAACCTCGAGAACTACATCGGCATGTTCCACAGCCTGGTTGGCCAGGCTGCCGGCCTACGCCAAGGCGGGGCAGCAAGCCTGGACTTGGCCTACGTTGCCACGGGCCGCTTTGATGCATTCTGGGAGTTTGGCCTGTCCGAGTGGGACATGGCCGCAGGCGCACTGCTGATTCAAGAAGCTGGCGGCCTGGTCAGTGACTTCACTGGCAGCCACGAATTCCTTGAAAAAGGTCAGATCGTGGCTGGCAACACCAAGTGCTTTAAAGCCGTACTGACAGCCATTCAGCCGCACCTATCGGTGGCGTTGAAGCGCTGATTAGTTGCAGCCATGAAAAAGCGCCCTGCGGGGCGCTTTTTTGTGAGCAATTAAATGATCTTGGTGATCAGTTAACCGACTGATCACCCAACACCAACTGGCCATCCTTGACCGGAATCTGCCGACCCGGATCGCTGGCCATACGCACTTCACTCACCTTGCCATCCAACTCGTACTTAACGTCATAGCCCACCAATTTTTCACTGGTGTCGGTCACGGTGCTGCAACGGGTTTCGGTGGTGGTGTAGGTGTCGTTGTTTTGCATATTTTCCTGCACCTTGTTGCCGGCATAACCCCCGCCAGCAGCGCCTGCGACTGTCGCCAGTTTTTTGCCATTGCCGCCGCCCACTTGGTTGCCGAGCAAACCACCAACCACCGCACCAATCGCGGTACCGACAATTTTGTGCTGATCCTGCACCGCCTTTTGCCGCGTCACGGTCACGTCTTTACAGACCTCGCGCGGGATCTTGATGGTTTCATTGACAGGCTTCACCGCAAGCACTTCGGCATATTTTGGCGCAGTAACAAGGCTGTACGTCGCCACAGCGCCACCCGCCGTCACACCCACAGCACCCAAAACCGCACCGACCAACATTGACTTATTCATGCTCATTTTCCTTTAACCGCTGCCTAGTGCT
>JAGGNC010000171.1 GCA_017886405.1 Pseudomonas sp.
GCGGCCTTAGGCCTGTGGTGGGTGCATGGGCTGTTCGCGTTGATTGGGCTATTGCTGCTGTATTGGGAGCCGCTGCGGTTACGCTTCGCGGCTCGTCGTGTGGCGCTGGAGGTGGCTCGTGGTTAAGTTAGATCGCTACATCGGCGCACAAGTCTTTGTCGCTATCGTTGCCGTGCTGGGCATCATTGTTGGCCTGGCCTTGTTGTTTGCTTTTGTCGATGAGTTAGGCGATGTCGAGGACAACTACAGCCTGCTCGACGCCCTCGGTTATGTGTTGCTGACCGCCCCGCGACGTATTTACGAAATGCTGCCCATGGCGGCGTTGATCGGCTGCCTGATCGGTTTGGGCTCGCTGGCCAGTAACAGTGAATTGACCATCATGCGTGCCGCGGGGGTTTCAATTGGGCGGATTGTCTGGGCGGTGATGAAACCCATGCTGGTGCTGATGGTGGTCGGCGTGCTGATCGGTGAATACCTCGCGCCTTACAGCGAGAATCAGGCCCAAGCCAGCCGTGCCGTGGCCCAGGGCGGCGGTGAAGCGCAAAGCTCAAAACGCGGCTTGTGGCACCGCCAAGGCCAAGAATATGTGCACATCAATGCCGTGCAAGTCGATGGCGTGCTGCTGGGTGTAACCCGCTACCGCTTTGATGAGCAAAAGCGCATGCAGTCCTCCAGCTTCGCCCGGCGCGCCCAGTACCAAGACGATCACTGGCTGCTGGAGGATGTCGCGACCACGCATTTCCGTGAGCGCAGCAGTGAAGTGATCAAGCAAGACCGCGAGCGCTGGGATGTTGAGCTGACCCCGCAGTTGCTTGGTACCGTAGTGCTGGCCCCCGATGCGCTGTCCATAACCGGGTTGTGGGGTTACATCCATTACCTGGCTGAGCAGGGCCTCAATAACAGCCAATACTGGCTGTCGTTCTGGACCAAGGTGCTGCAACCGCTGGTGACGGCTGCACTGGTGCTGATGGCTATCTCCTTTATCTTCGGCCCCCTGCGTTCGGTAACCTTGGGCCAGCGGGTGTTTACCGGCGTGCTGGTGGGCTTTGTGTTCAAGATAAGCCAAGACCTGCTCGGGCCATCGAGCCTTGTGTTCGGCTTCTCGCCACTGCTGGCGGTGCTGATACCCGCTAGTATCAGTGCCCTTGTGGGTATCTGGTTGCTGCGCCGCGCTAGTTGATTCAGGCATAAAAAAACCAGCGTGCGCACTGCGTGCACGCTGGTTTTTTTTGCGCTCTGCCATCCGTAGCGACCAGCCTGAGTTCCGCCGCGGAGCGGCGTTAAAAATGGCACCTGACCATTGTTTGTGGCAAGGGTTTTACTTCTTATGGATGTTCTTCGGCAGTTGGATGACCTGGCTCTCTGAGTACATGTCGTGCCAGCTGCGTTTTTCCTTGTCCCAAAGTACCCAGAAAAAGCCCATTCCCAGCGGCAGCCAGGAGCCAATGGCGACCACAAAGCGCAACAGCGCCTGCCACAGGCTGATCGCCGTACCGTCACTATTCTGAATGCGCAGGCCCCAGACCTGCATGCCCAGGGTCTGGCCGTTGTGGGTCCAGAATTTGGCGAAGAAGCCGAACAGGCTGAGCAGCAGCAGGGTCGACAGCAGTGGGTCACCATCAAGCGCGCCAGCGTCCGACATCTGCTTGAGCAGCGCCTCGCCGTAGAAACTCATCAGAACCAACTTATAGATAAAGGTCATCACGATCATCAAAGCGATGCACAGCAGAACGTCATAAAACATGGCGGCAAAGCGGCGGATCAGTCCGGCGCGAGGGAAGTCTCCCTGCGGGCGTAGCAGGTGCTTTGGCATGGCTGGCTCCTTACTCAATCGGCTGGCGGAAGGGGCGTAACATGGCGGCGCCGTAGCGTTTTTGTGTCTACGATTTGTCGCCGAGTGCTGCGTCTGGTCGAAAGTCGATACTTGATCATTAACGCAGGCATAAAAAAGGCCTTGATGATCAAGGCCTTTCTTTAAATTTATGGTCCGGGGCGACTTGAACTCCCACTTCTTTCGAAAACGGATTTTGAATCCGCCGCGTCTACTGGTTCCGCCACACCGGGGCATAACGGCAAAAAATTATAGGGATGGTCTTGGAGTTGGTCAATCCACTTGCGCTTAATCCTTGTGCTTCAATGCTTCAATGCTTCAATGCTTCAATGCTTTGAGGCTGCGGGGCTAATCCTAGCGAAGCGCTTGCGTTCGTCTATCTCAAAGCGTTACGGCTGGACCAAGGATAAGGCCCAGAACGAGCTGCGTGGCTTCAGCAGCAAGCTCTAGCCCCTGTCATGAAAAAGCCCCGAAGGCAAAATCTGCGGGGCTTTTTTATGTGGGATAGGTTTATGTGGGTAAAACGCATTGAAGCGTTTACCTGCCGCGTTTGCTGTCGATCTTGATCAGGCGGTTGCCTTCGAAGCGAAGAAATTGGTACATGCCATTGCGAGGGCCATAGGCCCACTCTTCAACTGCAAGCTCATGGTAAAAGCCATATTCATCCAACACTTCCCGGTAGCCAACAAACTCACGGCTGAGCGGCTCACCGCATTTGCTGATGACCACGCTTGTAGGGTCCTCCAGGCTTATCAGCCCACTGCCACAGCGCAGGGTTGAGGAGGCTTGAGTCGCAATAGGTATAACAAGGATCAGGCTGAACAACAGAGTTTTCATTACATCGTCCCAGGCTGCTACCGGCTCCGGCGGCGCTCGATAGCACGAAGTCGAGTGCCTTCGAAGGTAAGAATGCTCAGCATGCCGTTATCGGGGCCGTAGACCCACTCCTCAATCTGGTACTCGCGTCGCTCGGAGGCGCTGATGGCATAACCGACCAAGTCGCGGAAAGCCGGCTCGCCGCATTTCTGCAGCACCTCAAAGCGCCGATCATCCAGGCTCACCAGTTGGCTGCCACAGCGCAACGTGTCGGCCTGTGCCAAAGGTGTCAAACCTGACAGTAGAAGGAACAGCGTTGTCAGCAATGCGCGTCTATACATAATTTCATTCGCTACTGAGGTGCAAGGTGGTGGCTACGCGCCCTTCGGCGTCGGCCTGAGCCATATCGACATCTAGCAGGTAGAGACGTTCGTTGGCCAGTTTGCCGCGCTCGACGAGGTAGCTTTTGATCTCCGCAGCCCGTACCTGGGCCAGCTGACGTTGCAGCATCTTACTTTGAGCCCAGGATTGCAGCACGGCATCGCGCATTTTTGCGCTACGTTGCTCCTCGCTAAGGTTGGCCCATTCTGCAGGTGGTTGCTGTTTGAGTCGGGCACGGTAGATACCTTCGAGCAGTACTGTTTTGTCGTCCTCATCTACCACCAGTTCACTGGCGTTGGCGGGCACATCATCGCCACGCCGTTGCAGCATTTTGTACCAAGTGTTTTGATATTCTCGTTCCAGACGCGCGGCCGCAAGTGGCGGCCCATCGCTGCCCTGGGCGCTCATCCCTTCGATCTCTAGCCGCAGAGTCGGACGCTCCTTCAAGGCGCTGGCCAGGGTATCTAATGCGCGTTGAGCGGCGCCGTCGAGTTGGCTGTCACCCGCATTGAAGCGCACGGTGCTGAGATCGACATCGCTGCCGCCGCTAACCAGGCCGCCGATAAATTTGAAGGGAGCTTGAGCCGCACGCAGTATCAGGTTGCGCAGAGTTTGCCAGACGATGGGCATCACGCTGAATTGTGGACTGTTGAGGTTACCCTGCACCGGCAACTGGATTTCGATATTGCCTTGGGTATCCTTGAGCAAGGCAACCGCGAGGCGGATCGGCAGGTCCATGGCATCCTTGCTGTCGACCTTCTCTCCCAGTTGCAGGTCTTCCAACAGTAGTTTGTTCTCTGCGTTGAGCTGGCCTTTCTCGATCTGGTAATGCAAATCGAGATTCAAGCGACCTTTGCGGATGCGAAAGCCGGCAAATTTCCCGGAGTAGGGTGTCAGAGTAGTCAGCTCAACATTCTTGAAGCGGGTGGCGATATCCAGGCTGTTAAGCGGGTCGAACGGGGTGAGTTGGCCTTTGATGCTAACCGGTGCGTATTTATCGACCGTGCCATTTATATCGACGCTGGCGGCTTTCGCGCTCTGGTTATCCAGGGTACCGATCTGGCCGTTGAGCTGGCCAATAGCGGTGGCAAAGTTAGGGCGCAGGCTGAAGTCGGCAAAGTTGGCCGAACCATCCTTGATAGTGATGCCGCCGATGCGGATTGGCAGAGGTTTGCCTGCAGGCGCGTCGCTGGCCGGCTGAGGTATAAGCAAGTCATTGATATTGGTGGTCAGGTCTTCGTTGATGATAAAACGCACATACGGTTGTTGCAGTTTGACCATCGCGACGGTGAGACCCTTGCCGTGCTGATAGTCGAGGCCTTGCACCAACACCTGCTGCCACTTGAGGAAGTCACGGTTTTTGAGGGTGTCGAGGGTATGCAGCTGATTGACCTCGGCTTGCCCGCCAATGCTGAAGGCCAGCGGCTCGACACTCTTTAGGTCAACTGCAAGATTGCTGTCCAGCTTTGCGCTGCGCAGCTCCAGGTGCAAGAAAGGGCTCAGGTAGGTTTGCGCCAGGCGCAGATCGATATCGCGGGTAAGTATTTGCAGCTTGGCCGTGGCCGGGGTCAATTGCACCATGCCGTCGGCCTTAATCTGCCCGGTCTTGTTAACCCCGGTATCGAGCTTGAGGGTAAAGGGTGAGGTGCCCAAGCTGTCGAAGTTGCTTAGGTCGAGGTTAAGCGGAGCCAGGTCTATGTTCACTTCTGGCCCGGCTGCACGATCAGCCAAGTGCACCTGATAGTCACGTAATTGCACATCACGCAGGACTACCTGCCAAGGTTTGCTTGACGCTTCTGGCTGGCTTGCGCTGGCCACTTCCAGGTCTACGGATTGCTCCGCAGTTGTCGATTCTGCGGTGTTTTTTACTGGCTCGGGTGCTGTTGTCGCGGCGGAGCCTGCGCCACCCTCACTTGGAGCGGGAGCCGGTTTGGTGGGTTGGCTGGCCAGCAACTTCTGCCAGTCAAGCTGGCCATCGGCCTCGCGTGCGGCCCAGGTTTCCAGATTCTGGCTACGAATCTTGCCGACGATGACCCTTTGCTTAGCCAGGTCTAGGCTGGTTTCGCTGATATCCAGGTTTGCCAGGCGCAGCAGCGGTTTATCTGCCGGGCTCTTGATGGCGAGGTTGCTGATGTTGACGCGGGTATTACTTAGGAGCAGTTCGGTGCCTTTGGCCAGGTCCAGGCTGTAGTCACTGCTGAGGGTGACAGTACCGTTTTCCAGTACCAGCGGCACCGCATCGCGCACGTAGGGCCAGAGGGCTTTCAGTTTGCCGTCAGTGACCTTCAGGCTGCCGCTGGAGCTGATCGGCACCAGGCTGATGTTGCCTGTCCAGTCGATGCGCCCGCCGGCGGGCCCCGTGGCGACCAAGAGCATATCGGCATTGTCGCCCTGCAGGGTGCTGAGGTTGTGCAGTTCGAAATTGAGATCGTCGTAGATAAACTCGATCGGCTCGCTGGGGCGCAGGTCCTGAAAGTGCACGTTACCGCCACTCAGCTTGATCCGCGTGATGCGCAGGGGGAACGGCTCGCTGGCCTGTTCATCGACTGCGGGCGGCGGGCTGGCTGGCAGTTTGAACAGCTGGGTTAGGTTGAGTCGACCGTCCTTACCAAACAGCACTTCGCTGTGCGGCTTGTCTAGTTCGATATCGGCCAGGTGCAATGCGCCCGTCCACAGGCTGTCCAATTGCAGGTTGGCATACAGGCGTTCGAAGGCGATCTGCTTTTGTTCGGCTGCGCCAATCCGCAGGCCCCAGAGGCTGAGCTCCAAGCTGAACGGATTAAGTTGCAGGCGCTGCAGCGTGGCGGGTACTTCGGCGTATTGAGTCAGTTGCTGATTGACGATACGCAAACCAATGCCGGGCAGAATCAAAAAGCCCAGCAGGCTGTAGAGAGCAACGATTATGACCATGGCGCTGGCCGCGCGCTTTATTCCTTTAAGCATAGAAACGCCATCAATCCCGCCTAGAAATGCTTTTGAGTATGGCACGCGTGATCTGTTCCGCAGAGGCCCCGGTGGGTTTTTCTCAGCGCTTCTGAGTTTTCAGTTTCATGGGCGTCCTGCGATTGCGCCGGTCACCCCACCTAAATGGCTCAGAACTGCAGGATCAAGGTTTTCAGCGGTGGCTGGCCATCCTGCGAGGGGAAATCAGCGGCCGGCGCCAGTACCTGCCAGTCACGCACGGGGCGACCGATTTTTTCCGCGCAGCGCAACACCTGTT
>JAGGNC010000296.1 GCA_017886405.1 Pseudomonas sp.
CATCCAGGCTGGCCAGGCGGGCGCTGCCACGCATAAAGGTGGCGGCTTGCTGGAACAAGCCTAGGGTGGCTTGCTTGCCTCGGCCGCCGCCCATGGCATTTCCGCTGTCCATCATCACGGCGGCCTCAAGGGGCGCAGCCAGTTGCAGGTCGCTGGCGTACATCTGTTGCACCCGACGCAAGAAGTCATCGTTGACCTCGGGTAAGCGCGACGGTGACCACGAGCTGACGGATGCGCCACCTTGCATCAGCAACGGCAGGTTGGCGCCGATGGCAATGCCGTTGGTGCCAGGCAAAGCGTGCAGGCTGCGGTTGAGCCAGCCGCTGTTAAGTTGGTGTGGGCGTTCACCGCCGTTTTCCAGGAGGTTTTGCGCATCGAAGTGGGAGCGCTCGCGATACGGGCTGGCACTGGCCGGGAGCATTAACAGCTCGCCGTTTTGCCACAGCGGTAGCAGCGGTTGCAAGGCGCTGTGCAGGGCGAAGGTGCTGTCCAGTCGCAGCAGTTCGCTGTCCTTGATCGCCAAATCACCCCGTAGAGTTTGATAGCGCGGATCGCTGTAGGGCACCAGCGCGCCGAGGCTGTCCATGGCGCCGCGAAGCACCACCACCAGTAAGCGTTGCTCGGTTTGCGCAGCGGCCAGCGAGAGCGGCATAAAACTACTCAGGCCGAGTGCGGCGCTGGTCAATAAGAACTGACGACGACTGTTCATGGTGATTACCTGCGCTGAAATTCGGGGCTAGCCAACAACAAGCCAAGGGCTTGCTGGCTGGTTTCGGCACGGCTGATGGCTAAGCGGCTACTGTCACTCAACAGCGCGCCGAGGCTCTGTTCGGCATAGCTAACCGGCTCACTGACTGTGGGCAGGCGCTGGCCTAAGCGGCTGGCCCAGGTCACGCGTTTGAGCAGGGCGTCGGGGCTGTTCCAAGTGTCCATGGTGTCGGCGAAACCGGCCGGGGAGCTGGCATTGAAGGGCCGCGCATTGAGCGCATCAAGCCCCTGCATGACGTGCTCAGGGCTGACCGTTAACGCACTCAACCGCAGCGCAGACAGGGCGAATTCGTAAGGGCTTTTCAGTTTGGCTAAGGGCTGCGCCCACGCTTCTGGCGCGTCGATCAAGGCCTCAGTCAGGCTGGGTAGATGGCCGTTGCTGTTGAGGTAAACCTTGGTTAGGCGTTCCACCAGCGCTTCTGGCGGTTGGTCGGCCACAAAGTGCTGGGCCAGCTTAACGCTGATATGCCGCGCCGTGGCGGGATGGCGGGCGAGCATGCGCAAGGCTTGGACCCCCTCATCCTCACCGCCTTCGGCAATGCTGCGGCCGAGTAAGGTTTTGTTGCCGGGCTGATGCAGTTCCGGGCGAAAGGCATAGCGTAACTGCGGGCCACCATTACTGCGTTGCAGCGACCAGCCGGTGATGATCTTGGCCAGGGCGATGACATCCTGCTGGCTATAACCGCCGTTGACCCCAAGGCTGTGCAGTTCAAGAATTTCCCGCGCCAGATTTTCATTTAAGCCCTTGTCGCGGCGCTTGCCCGCGCGGGAGTCGGGGCCGACCGATTGCACATTGTCCAGATACAGCAACATGGCCGGGTGCTGGACTACGGCCAGGAGCATGTCCTCAAAATGTTGATTGAGGTGGGGCCGGATCGCTTCGATCTCGTAGCGATTAACCAGGCCGGCGAGAATCGGTTTTTGCACCGATACGCTGAAGTGATTGCTCCAGAACAGCACCAGTCGTTCTTGCAGCGGTTGGCTGCTGATCTGTTGCACCTGAAAGCGCAGGCCGCAGTCGCGTATATAGCGCTGCTTGCTGTCCTGCAAAAATTGGCCGAGCTTGCGTTTGTCGTCGTCGCTTTGGTCGGCCAGATGGGCTTGCTGCACCGGCTGTGCGACTAGAGCTTGCAGCTCAGGCGGTAGCGGGTTGTGTTGGGCTTGCGCGAGCAACCAACCGCGCGGATCGTTGCCGATGTGCTGCACTTCGCCAGGCTTGGGGCCGAGGCCGAAGCGATACAAGGCGTGATACGTCGTCTGGCTGTTCATGGTTGACGAGCCTCGCGCTGCAGTAACCTGGCGCGCTGCTCGGGCGGCAACTGTTCGGCGATATCCAGCAGCATTTTTTGCATCAATGTGTGCATTTGTCCTTGCAGTTCGCGCTGCTGGGCGAAACCGGCTTCCAGCTCGGTACGTGGTAATTCAGGCTGGGCTATTAGGCGTTGCAGTGCCTCACGGGCGTGCTTATTTTGCTGGCCAAGCTCGCGCAATTGCGGGGCGTAATCGCGCATCAATTGGCGCACTGCGCGGCGCTGGGTATCGGGCAATTTATCCATTCGCTCCATCAGGTGTTGCAGGCGCGGACCCTGACGACCGGGAGGCTCCATTTGTCCCGGCGGCATGTGCATAGGCGGGCGACCTACCAGCCAACCGGCCATAAACACATTGGCCGCCAATGACAGCAGCAGGGCGCCGCCGAGTAGCCAGGGCTTGTTCATAAGTCCTCCGGGTAAAGGGTGTATTCCAGCGCTTGGGCGCTGAACAGGTAGTCGTAGTCAACGCCGGGCGCTTGCTCTTGGCCGGCATAAACCCCAAGCAGGCCACACAGGGCCAGGCTGGCCAGCTTGATGGGCCAGCCATAGCTGAACTCGCCCAAGGCACGCTGCACGTGGCGATACCAGGGTTGGCGCTGCGGCAACGCGCTGGCCTGACGAATAATCTGCGCCGCTAAGTCGGCGCGCGGCACAGGCTTGGGCTGATCGTGCAGCAGGTCGCGCAGTGGATCATTCGGCGTGTTCATAGGCTCTCCTCACGCATTTTGCCCAGCCAGTTGCGTAGCTGGTTACGGGCGCGGCCGAGTAGCCCTTCCAGCGCCTTGATATGCAGGCCCATTAATTCGGCGGCCTGTGGATTGCTGTGGTCTTCGAAGTAGCAGAGCACCACGGCCATGCGTTGATTGTCCGGTAGGCGTTGCACGGCCTGCTGGATCGCCTCGGCTTCGCGCGCCTGGGCATGGACGCTGTCCAGTGCTGGCTGCAAGTCGAGTAGCTCGGCCAGCACACTGTCGCTATCCGTCAGCTCGCGTCTGCCGCCATGACGGCGGGCTAGGTCGAGGCTGGCATTGACTAAAATGCGATAGAACCAGGTGCTGAAGGTCGCCCGCGCGGGTTGCCACTCGCGGGCGTGGGTCCAGACCTTGCTAAAAGCTTCTTGCGCGGCATCCTCAGCATCGGCTTGATTGCTCAGTACCCGGCGGGCGATGGCATAGGCCCGTGGCAGATGACGCTCGACCAGCTGGGCAAACGCCCGCTGATCACCGTCAGCCACCTGGGCCATCAAGTCTGCATCACGCGATGCGTTGCTCATTCGCCGTCAGTCCTTATGGGAAGCTGTCGCCTTCAGGTTGGCCTTTGCGCTCTTGGCGCTGGTGCTGCATCTGTTGCTGCATTTGCTTGCGCTCATCCGGACTGATCTGGCCGTCGCCGTTGCTATCCATTTTGGCGAACTTTTTCTCACCGTTGGCCTGAAACTCGGCCTTGGAGATATTGCCATCGCCATTGCTGTCGACTTCTTTGAGGCGTTGTTGCATTTGCTGCTGCTTGCCGGCTTTAGCATGAGCCGGCATTGCTGGGTCGTTGTTGGCGGCGGCCACGCTCAGGCTGCTGGCGCAGAGCAGGGCGGTAATGCTGAGGATACTGGTTATGCTCTTCATAAGGACTTCCGGTCTTGACTAGGGTGTTGCCGCGAATGAAGCGGACTGAACCGTTTTCATCTGCTTGCATCTCTTTTACGCAGCAGCAGCGCAAGCCCCTGCGTTTAATTTTCAGCGTTATCGCGGAGGCGATGATCGGCTGGGCAGACCCGTTAAGCCGGGGCTGAATCCCGACACTGCGTGTATTTGTCACGACGAAACGCCACCCTAAGACGCGACCAAGGTGGCACACTTATGCCCATGTGTGGTTCGGCGTTCTGCTTGATGAAGTTCAGCCCAGTAAGTTCGCGTCTATGCTGAAGAGCAGCGCATCACGACACTCCATCCGGATGTCGAGCAGGGCGTGCAAGCAGCGTTAAGGCGCAACGTGCACAGCTCTACCACAGGGAGTGATAGAGCTTCTGTTATGTGTTATTGCATAGCAGTATGGCTGTAACCAGGGCGGGCCTTAGGGCCCGTTCCTGTTAATTACGGGGGCGTTATGCAACGAGAAGATGTTCAAGTGATCGAGCGTGAGGCCTGCTTTAGCGGCTTCTACAAGCTCGATCGGCTGCGTTTGCGCCATCGCCAGTTTGCCGGTGACATGGGCCCTGAGCTGAGCCGCGAGTTGTTCGTGCGCTGTGACGCCGTGTGCGTGCTGCCCTATGATCCACAGCGCGATTGCGTGGTGCTGATCGAGCAGTTTCGCGTCGGCGCGCTGGATAAAAGCGCCAATCCTTGGTTGCTGGAACTGGTTGCCGGACTGATCGACAAGGACGAGCAGCCAGAAGAAGTCGCTCGCCGTGAAGCGCTTGAGGAAGCCAATCTGCCACTGACCTCCTTGTGGCCTATTACCCAGTACTACCCGTCACCCGGCGGCTCGGACGAGCGTGTGCACTTGTATGTTGGCCGCTGCAACAGTGAAGGTGCGGGCGGCGTGCATGGTCTGGCGGAGGAGGGTGAAGATATTCGCGTGCATGTCTGGCCGCTGGGAGATGCTCTGGATGCAGTTAAGGACGGGCGTATCGACAACGCCGCGAGCATCATCGCGCTGCAGTGGCTAGCGCTGAACCGCACTGAAGTGCGGGGGTTATGGTCGTGAACCTTTCGCGTGAGCGTTATCGGGTCGACTTGGTCGAGCTGCAAGCCGCTTGCGAGGCCAACTATGCGCGCCTGATGCAACTGTTGCCGGCGATGCGCGAGGGCTCGGGTACTTTGCGCCAGGCGCGCCGCATAGCCATGAGTCAGGGCGAGCAGCTGCTGGGTGTGCTGGCACTTGAGGTGTTGGAAACCTGCCCCTATACCTCGACGCTCTCAGTGAGCCAGGAGCACAGTCTGCCTTGGTTGCGAGTGCCACAAATGGAGGTGCGCGTTTACCACGATGCGCGCATGGCAGAGGTCATCGGTGCGCAGAGTGCGCGGCGCTTTCGTGGCATCTACCCCTATCCCAACGAAGCCATGCATCAGCCCGATGAAAAGACCCAGCTCAACCTGTTTCTCGGTGAGTGGTTGAGCCATTGCCTGGCCTGCGGTCACGAGCTGGCTCCAGTGCGGTAGGAAAATCCCCAATATTTTGCCGATAACCTTTTGCAGGCGTATCGCTCAAGGACGCGCTAGCCCTTAAGGTGGGCTTTGGATTTACAGCGGGCGTTCTGTGATCTATTCCCCTTTCACGGGTTTACCGCCCGTAGGGATAGCCAGCATAATCGCTGCACTACGCTAAAGGAGAAGGTCTTGCCGGGCGCCCCGACTAAAACCACTGCTGTTGATCGCTCGGTACTGCTGGTGCAGTTATCCGACAGTCACCTGTTTGCCGATGCGGCAGGCAAGCTATTGGGCCTGGATACCCAGGACAGCTTGCAGCGGGTGATCGCGCGCGTATTGCAGGAGCAACCGCAGATCGACCTGATGCTGGCCAGTGGCGACCTTTCGCAGGACGGCAGCGTTGAGTCTTATCAACGGTTCCGTGACATGACCGCCGTCATCCCCGCTCCGGCGCGCTGGTTTGCGGGTAACCATGATGAAGTGCCCGCTATGCAGGCCGTCTGCGTCGGCAGTGATCTGCTGGAGCCGGTGATTGATCTGGGCAACTGGCGCGTGACCCTGCTTGATTCCTCTATTCCCGGTGCCGTGCCGGGTTATCTCAGTGATCAACAGCTGGCGCTGTTGGAGCGCGCGCTGAGCGAAGCGCCGCATCGCCATCATTTGGTCTGCCTGCATCACCATCCGGTGTCCATTGGCTGCAAATGGATGGAACCCATCGGGCTGCGTAATCCAGAGGCCCTGTTTGCTGTGCTGGAGCGTTTTAGTCAGGTGCGGGCCGTGTTGTGGGGGCATATTCACCAAGAGATCGACCTGCAGCGCGGGCCGATTCGCCTACTGGCGTCCCCTTCGACCTGCGTTCAGTTCGCTCCGGGTAGCGAGGAGTTTCAGGTCGATAAAAGTGCACCCGGCTATCGCTGGCTGCGCTTGTTTGATGACGGCCGCTTGGAAACCGGTGTGTCGCGGGTTACGGGTATCACCTTCGAAATCGATTACACCATCAAAGGCTATTAAGGCATTGCACAGCACCGCGGCTAATCGGTTGCAGCCGGTCGCCGCAACCGGTTAGCCTGCCGCCACATGACAATATCCATTCTCTATCTTCACGGGCTTAACAGCTCGCCGGCATCGCTCAAGGCCAGCCTGTTGCAGCGCGCCATGCAACACCTCGGCCTGGGCGATCAACTCCGAGTGCCGGCGCTGCATCACCATCCGCGTCAGGCGATTGCCCAACTCGAAGCCCTGATTGCTGAGCTTGGTCGCCCCGTGCTGGTTGGTAGCTCATTGGGCGGCTACTATGCGACCTTTCTTGCCGAACGCCATGGCCTGCCGGCGCTGCTGATCAATCCCGCGGTGCGCCCGCATTTGCGTTTCGATGGTTACCTGGGCACGCAGAAGAACTATTACGACGATGAAACCTGGGAGCTGACGGCTGACCACGTGGGTGCTCTGGCCGAGTTGGACGTGGCCTCTCTGCAAGACCCGTCGCGCTATCAAGTGTGGCTGCAGACCGGCGATGAGACCCTCGATTACCGCGATGCCCAGGCCTACTACCGGGGCTGTGCGCTGCGCATTCAAGCCGGAGGCGATCATGGCTTCCAGGGTTTTGCCGAACGGCTACCGATGCTTTTTGCTTTCGCCGGTATTCCTCGCCATCTGTGGCAGGATATCGACTTATCCGCTCTCAATTGACGAACAAGAGACCCCATGGCCCAGCAAGGTTCTAGCTCTTACAACGCCGATGCCATCGAAGTCCTTTCCGGCCTCGACCCGGTGCGCAAACGCCCGGGCATGTACACCGACACCAGCCGGCCCAACCACCTGGCCCAGGAAGTCATCGACAACAGTGTCGACGAAGCACTGGCCGGGCACGCTAAATCGATTCAGGTGATCCTGCATGAGGATAACTCCCTGGAAGTGCTCGACGACGGTCGCGGCATGCCAGTGGATATTCACCCGGAAGAGGGCGTGCCAGGGGTCGAGCTGATCCTCACCAAGCTGCACGCGGGCGGCAAGTTCTCCAACAAGAACTACCAATTCTCTGGCGGCCTGCACGGCGTTGGCATCTCGGTTGTTAACGCGCTGTCGACCAGCGTCATTGTCACGGTCAAGCGCGATGGCAATGAGTACCAGATGAGTTTTGCCGACGGTTACAAGGCCAGCGACCTGGCCGTGGTTGGCACAGTGGGCAAGCGTAATACCGGCACCGGCGTGCACTTTTGGCCGGATGCTAAATATTTTGATGCGTTCAAGTTCTCGGTCAGCCGCCTCAAGCATGTACTCAAGGCCAAAGCCGTGCTCTGCCCGGGTCTTGCGGTCAGCTTCGAGGACAAGGCCAGCGGCGAAAAAGTCGAGTGGATGTATGAAGACGGCCTGCGTTCCTACCTGGTCGATGCCGTCAGTGAATTTGAGCGGCTGCCTAACGAGCCGTTCTGCGGCAGCCTTGCCGGCAACAAGGAAGCGGTAGATTGGGCCCTGCTGTGGCTGCCAGAAGGCGGCGACGCGGTGCAGGAAAGCTACGTCAACCTGATTCCCACGGCTCAGGGCGGTACCCATGTAAATGGTTTGCGCCAGGGTTTGCTGGATGCCATGCGCGAGTTCTGCGAGTTCCGCAGCCTGATGCCGCGCGGGGTCAAGCTGGCCCCGGAAGATATCTGGGAGCGCATTGCCTTTGTCCTGTCGATGAAAATGCAGGATGCGCAGTTCTCCGGGCAAACTAAGGAGCGTCTGTCATCCCGTGAGGCCGCCGCGTTTGTCTCTGGCGTGGTGAAAGATGCTTTCAGCCTATGGCTTAACGGCCACCCGGAACTCGGTCAGCAGCTCGCTGAACTGGCGATCAGCAACGCCAACCGCCGCCTCAAGGCGGGCAAGAAGGTTGAGCGCAAACGCATTACCCAAGGCCCGGCGCTGCCCGGCAAGCTGGCCGATTGTGCGGGCCAGGATCCGATGCGCTCGGAACTGTTTCTGGTGGAAGGTGATTCCGCCGGGGGTTCAGCCAAGCAGGCGCGCGACAAAGAGTTTCAAGCGATCCTGCCGCTGCGCGGGAAGATTCTGAACACCTGGGAAGTCGATGGCAGCGAAGTGCTGGCCAGTCAGGAAGTGCACAACATCGCCGTGGCCGTGGGGCTCGATCCCGGCTCAAGCGATTTGAGCCAGCTGCGCTACGGCAAAATCTGCATCCTCGCCGACGCCGACTCCGACGGCCTGCATATCGCCACCTTGCTCTGCGCCTTGTTCGTCCAGCATTTCCGCCCGCTGGTGGATGCCGGTCATGTCTATGTGGCGATGCCGCCGCTGTACCGCATCGACCTAGGCAAAGAGATTTTCTACGCCCTAGATGAAGCCGAACGCGACGGCATTCTCGACCGTTTGGTGGCCGAGAAGCGCCGCGGCAAGCCGCAGGTAACCCGCTTCAAAGGCCTCGGTGAAATGAACCCACCGCAGCTGCGCGAAACCACCATGGACCCCAATACTCGGCGCTTGGTCCAGCTGACCCTGGAAGATTACCCAGGCACCCAGGAAATGATGGACATGCTGCTGGCGAAGAAACGCGCCGGAGATCGTAAATCCTGGCTGGAGTCCAAGGGCAACCTGGCCGAGGTGTTGCTCTGATGCAGCGGCTGTTGGCTGCTTGCCTGCTGCTCTGCTCACCGTTGCTAACCAGTGCGGCGGCACTGGAAGAGCTGAAATTGCTCAATGAGCAACCCGTTAATGGTGTGACGGGCGGCAACCTGTCTGGATTAGCCTGGTGTGAGGGTGCGCTGTGGGCCCTTTCCGACCGCGATGATCAACAGCTTTATCGCCTAGTCGCGGACGATTCGCAGTGGCAGGCCACGGCCGAAACTTTTATCGCACCGCCTGCACCGGATGTGCCGCTGCCCTGGGGGTTGCGTATGCGCAGCTGGGCTGCCGGCCTGGTGCGCGGCGGTGAGATTGATTTTGAGGGGCTGAGCTGCGATGCCGCCGGAAACCGCTATTTGGTCAGTGAAGCTAAGGCCGCTGTGCTGCAGATACCGGTTATTGGCGAACCTAATTGGCTGAAACTGCCCCAAGGGCAGGTGCGCCAGGCGCGTGCCAGCGGCATGCTGCTGCATTACAACTCGCTGCTGGAAGGTATTGCCGTTGATCCGGCTGGCGAGCGCCTGTACCTGGCGGCCGAGCGTATGCGCCGAGGTCTGCTGGTGGTGCACAAGCAGCGTGCTACGTGGCGGTGTATCGGAAGTTGTGTGCTGTTCAGTGAGTCGGGTAGCGAGCCAGCGCCTGAGCAGCTGGGTGCGAAAGAGCAGCCAAAGGACTTCTCGGGTCTGTCGTTCTATAACGAAAAGCTCTTCACCCTTGAGCGGCAGGCGCATCGCATTTGTCGGCGCAGCCTTAGCAGTGGCCAGGTCGAGCGCTGCTGGTCGTTTGCCGCCGAAGCCCTGACTCCAGAGCGGCGCTATCCGCCATCTTATGGCTTGGCCGAAGCGTTATGGGTGGATCAGGATGGCGCTTGGATTGGTGTCGATAACGGTCGTTTCAGCCGTGCAGACGGTGAGTCGCGGCCGATTATCTGGCGCTTTGCCGCCCCCAAAGGCGGTTGGGGTCGTAAGCCGTGAGCGAGCAGCCTGCCGGAAAGCGTGCCGGGCGCGTGATGCTGGTGCTGGCCTGGGGCGCGGCGATATTGCTGGCGACCAAATTTTTCGGCGATTGGGAGGATGCTCAGCGCAATCCCAACTCAGTCCCTGCTTCGGTGCACGGCAGCGATTATGTTGAAGTGCACCTGGCCAGTAGCCGCCAAGGGCATTACATGGCAGGCGGCAAAATCAATGGCGAGGAGGTGACATTCCTTCTCGATACTGGTGCGACGTCGGTGGCCGTACCTGTCGACGTGGCGCAGCGACTTGGCTTGCAAGCCGGCGCGGCGATCACCATCAATACTGCCAATGGTCGCGCCATGGCGCACCGTACGCGCCTGCAGCGCTTGCAGCTGGGCGATATTGTGCTGACCGATGTAGATGCTTTGATTGCGCCTGGTATGGGCGGCGATGACGTATTGCTGGGCATGAGTGCCCTGAAGCAACTCGAATTCACTCAGCGTGGCGGCACGCTGATGCTGCGCCAGACAACATCGCAACACCCTATTTTGCAGCAACCCATTTCGCAACAACCCACTTTGCAATGAGGCACGCATGAGCGACTCCCTCGATTTGAGCCTGGACGGTGTCGAACGCCGTTCCCTTGCCGATTTTACCGAGCAGGCTTACCTCAACTACTCCATGTACGTGATCATGGATCGTGCCCTGCCGCATATCGGTGACGGCCTCAAGCCCGTGCAGCGGCGCATCATCTACGCCATGAGTGAGCTGGGCCTAGACGCCGACTCCAAGCACAAGAAGTCGGCGCGTACCGTCGGTGACGTGCTCGGTAAGTTCCATCCGCACGGCGACAGCGCCTGCTATGAAGCCATGGTGCTGATGGCCCAGCCGTTCAGCTATCGCTACACCTTGGTCGACGGCCAAGGCAACTGGGGGGCGCCGGATGATCCCAAGTCTTTCGCGGCCATGCGCTACACCGAGGCGCGGCTGTCGCGTTATGCCGAAGTGCTGCTCACCGAGCTGGGCCAGGGCACCGTGGATTGGGTGCCGAACTTCGACGGCACGATGAACGAGCCGGCCACGCTGCCAGCGCGTCTGCCCAATCTGTTGCTCAACGGCACCACTGGTATCGCCGTGGGCATGGCCACCGACGTGCCACCGCACAACCTGCGCGAAGTGGCGACAGCCTGTATTCGCTTGCTGGATGAGCCCAATGCCACGGTTGAGCAGCTGTGCGAGCACATTCTCGGCCCGGACTACCCGACCGAGGCGGAGATCATCACCCCGCGCGCGGATTTGTTGAAAATCTATGAGACCGGCAAGGGTTCGGTGCGCATGCGCGCTGTATACCGCGTCGAGGATGGCGATATCGTCGTCACTGCGCTGCCGCATCAGGTCTCTGGCGCTAAAGTGCTGGAGCAGATTGCCGCGCAGATGCAGGCCAAGAAGTTGCCGATGGTGGCTGATCTGCGTGATGAGTCGGACCACGAGCATCCGTGCCGCATCGTGATCATTCCGCGCTCTAACCGCGTGGATGCAGGCGAGCTGATGCAGCACCTGTTTGCCACCACCGAACTGGAGTCCAGCTACCGGGTTAACACTAACGTCATTGGTCTGGACGGCAAGCCGTCGGTCAAGAACCTGCGCACCCTGCTCACCGAGTGGCTGGTGTACCGGGTCAATACCGTGCGCCGCCGCCTGCAGTTCCGCCTGGACAAGGTCGAGCGGCGCCTGCATATGTTGGAAGGCTTGCTCACAGCGTTCCTCAACCTGGATGAAGTGATTCATATCATCCGCACCGAGGACCAGCCCAAGCCGGTGCTGATGGCACGTTTCGCCCTCGATGATATGCAGGCCGACTACATCCTCGACACTCGCCTGCGTCAGCTTGCGCGCCTTGAGGAAATGAAGATACGCGGCGAGCAGGATGAACTGGCCAAGGAGCGCGACAAGCTGCAGGCGCTGCTCGGCAGTGAGGCCAAGCTGAAAAAGCTGGTGCGTAAGGAGCTTGTTGAAGACGCTGAAAAGTACGGCGATGACCGCCGTTCACCCATCGTCGCCCGCGCTGAAGCCAAGGCGCTGAGTGAAACCGAACTGATGCCGACCGAGCCGGTCACCGTGGTGATCTCGGAAAAAGGCTGGGTACGCTGCGGCAAAGGTCACGATATCGACGCCACCGGCCTGTCGTACAAGGCTGGCGACGGCTTCAAAACCTCAGCGCCCGGTCGCTCGAATCAGTTCGCGGTGTTTATCGACACCACCGGACGCAGTTATTCGTTGGCCGCGCACTCGCTGCCATCGGCCCGTGGCCAAGGCGAACCCCTAACCGGTCGCCTAACGCCGCCACCAGGCGCAACCTTCGAGTGCGTGCTGTTGCCCGATGACAATGCGCTGTTTGTGATTGCCTCCGACGCAGGCTATGGCTTTGTGGTCAAGGGCGAAGACCTGCAAGCCAAGAACAAGGCCGGTAAGGCGCTGCTCAGCCTGCCAGCCGGTGCCTTGGTGGTGCCGCCGAAACCGCTGGCTAACCGCGAAGAAGACTGGCTGGCGGCAGTGACCACCGAAGGTCGTCTGTTGCTGTTCCCGGTTCGCGATCTGCCGCAACTGGGCAAAGGCAAGGGCAACAAGATCATCGGCATTCCTGGTGAACGCGTCGCTTCACGCGAGGAGTACCTCACCGATCTGGCTGTGTTGCCAGTTGGTGCGACCCTTGTGTTGCAGGCGGGCAAACGCACGCTGTCGCTCAAGGCTGATGATCTGGAACACTACAAGGGCGAACGCGGGCGCCGCGGCAATAAGCTGCCGCGCGGCTTCCAGCGTGTCGATAGCCTGCTGGTCGAGATTCAAGCTTAAGCGTCAGGGCTAAGCAACGCGACCCCGCGTGCTGCGCTGGAGTCGCTAGCGGCTTTCAAGGATGATACGCGGCCGCAAGTTGGCTCGCTAACAGGTAGTATTTCAACGCCTGTAAACGACCCGCCGGCCCCTGATGTGTATGCATGCTGGCAGACAGCCGGCTGGATGATTGAGATGACTGCACTGCGTTTTCCCGCAATTTTGCTTCTGGCTGGCGCGCTTGTCCTCACGGGTTGTGTGCGCTATCAACAAGCGCCGCTTTATCAGCTCGACAGTGGCGATATCGGCGTGCCCACAGCCGAGCAGGGTATTGCCGTGCTGCTTGGGCCGGTGGTGATCGCCGATTACTTGCAGCGCGAGGCGCTGTTGCAGCGCCAGGCCGATGGCAGCCTCACCGCTGCCCACGATGCCCGCTGGGCCGGTAGCCTGGCGGCTGAGATTGACCAGCAGTTGTTGCGCCAGTTGTCTTCGCGCCTGGACAGTCAACGTCTGGTGCTGTCCCCGGGCACTGCTGGGTTCGTGCCGCAGATGCGCCTGGGGCTGTCGATTACGCGCCTGGACTCCGGTCCGCAACGCCCGGCGGTACTTGAGGCGCAGTGGCAACTGGCGGGCGTCGACGGCAAACTACTTGATGGGCGACTGGTACGCCTGCAGGAGGTGCATAGCGGTACCATCGTTGATCAGGTGCGGGCGCAGAGCTTGGTGGTGCAGCAGTTGGTCGCGTTATTGGCCGCCGCCGTTGAAACCTACGGCAGGCCCGCGCCAGAAGTGCCAACGTCTTCCCGTAAGCCGGCAGCGGTAAAACCTGCGCCATCGGCTGCGCCGCGTATTCCGGTGGTGGAGCCCACGCGTCGCGAAGGCGAAGTTTTCCGCTTTTAGCGATAAAGCCCTCGCGCCTAACTGCATTACTCAATACCGCGCGTGCGCTTAATTGCTCTCGTGCATACGCGCCAGTTGGCGCTCCAGCAGCGATGGGTAGGGTTCCAGCAGGCGCTCAACGCAACAGGCACCCTGCGGGCTGGCAATGGCGCGAATGCGCGCACGCTGGCTGACAAGCGTATCGTCGGCAATGCTACGTTCGACCAGCAGCAGGTTGCGGCTGTGCTGCGAAAGCGCCAGGGCATTCTGCGCCGTCTCGCTCAGCAGCAGGTCACCCTGGCTGAGGTTAGTGAGGTTTTCGCCAAGGGTCAGGCCGAGCTGCAGTTGCAGGGTAATGCCGCTGTCCGCCACTTCGATCTGCAGGGCATGACCCAGGGCACGCATCAGTTCGCCACAGCAGATCGCATGCGTCAGGTAGTCCTCGCCGCAGTCCGCTTGATGAAACAGCATCAGGCTGCTGCCGTCGCTGAGGGTATGCAGCTCGCCTTGGTACAGGCTGGCAACCCGGTCCAAGCAATCGCGGTAGCGTTGCAGTAACTCCATCAAGCGGGTGCGCGGCAGGCGGCGTAATTGTTCTTGGGCGCCCAGTTGAATGGCCAGCACAGCGCTGGGCAGCGCTTGTTGCTTAGCAGTTGCCGGTGCGGGCTGGTGATCGGCGTTATCGCGCAGTTCGGAGAAAGGATCATCCACTGCGCTGTCGGCATATTGCATGGTGTCGGGATGTTGCGGCTCTAGCGGGTCGCCCAGCTCATCGAAGTGCTTATCGTGCAGGTCGCGCACCGCGAAGTCCGGCTCATCATCGAACGAATCATCGATGAAATCGCCATGGTATTCCGCGATCGGCTCATCGTCGTGAAACGGCTCTGCTTCGGATTGCGCAGGGCTTTCTGGCACAAGGCGGGCTTGCAGCTGACGCGCCAGGTCGCCGATTTCATCCTGGCGACCGGCCCCAGGAGCAGGGTCGTCAGGGTCGCGTAGCCACACGCGCAGTTGCAGCAGCGGGGTGGAGATATGCCGCCCCAGGCGCATGCTAAGGGACAGGGCCAGGGCCAACAGAATCAGACTGAGAATGCCCATGCTCTGCAGGCTGATGGTCATTGGCTGCTGAAACTGCTGCATATCCAGGCTGATACGCAGTTGCCCAGCGATGACTTCCTGGAAGGTTATGGGTGTTGAATACACCCCCTCGACTTCACCGAGCATGCTCTGGCTTGGGCGTGAGCCAGCTTCGGCGAGGATGCGGTTGTCTACGCTGTAGATCGCCGCATGGGCCACCAGCGGGTTCTTTACCAGGTTGCCCACCAGCACATTGAGGCTGAGGATGTCGTTGGACACCAGCATCTCGGTCGCCGAGGTGGCGGTCTGGATAATCAGGCTGGTACCCAGGGCTTGGGCCTGTTGCTGCATGGCATGCTTGAACTGCATACCGATCACCCAGCCATAGATCACCAGAGCCAGGGCCACCAGCAGCAGGCTGTGGCTGACGATGCGCAGTGCCAAGGGGATACGCTTTTGGCGCAGTGCCTGGAACAGCAGCAGGAAGAAATTATCGGGCTTTACGGGGGTGGGCCGGTTCACAGAGCTCGGCTCATGTCGACTGTAGGTAGCGCGCAGTATAACGGTGCCTCCGCAGCGGGCAAAGCGCCGTGCGTGGCTGTTTACTGGTGGAAATGGGTAGAATGTGCGCCTTTTCCACGGCTTGTGATCAATTCAACAAGCTGCTGACCCTGACGCTGTCCTGGAGACCTAGCCTTGCGCGAAATCGTCCTGATCAATATCACCGGCGAAGACCGTCCCGGTTTGACTGCCGCCATCACTGGCGTGCTGGCACAGGGCGGGGTGAATATCCTCGATATTGGCCAAGCGGTGATCCATGACACCCTGTCGTTCGGCATTCTGGTCGAGATCCCGGACACCGAACGCGCCTCGTCGGTGCTCAAAGACATTCTCTTTACCGCTTACAAGCTCGATCAGCAGGTGCGGTTTACCCCGGTATCCGAGGCGGATTACCAGCAGTGGGTCAGTGGCCAGGGCAAGGCTCGGCATATCGTTACCCTGCTGACGCGCAAGGTCACGGCCGAGCAGTTGCAACGCGTCAGTGCGATTACCGCCCGCTACGACCTCAACATCGACCATATTGACCGGCTTTCCGGGCGCATGCCGCTGGATATGCCCGCTGAGCAGGGCAAGGGCTGCATCGAGTTTTCGGTGCGCGGTGAACCGGCTGATCCTGCGGCCTTGCGCGCCGAGTTCCTCAGCGTGGCGCAGGAGTTGAATGTCGATATCGCCTTTCAGCGTGATTCGCTGTACAGACGCAATCGCCGCTTGGCGGTATTCGATATGGACTCGACGCTAATCGAGGCCGAGGTGATCGACGAACTGGCCAAAGCGGCGGGCGTGGGTGAGCAGGTATCCGCGATTACCGAGCGCGCCATGCGTGGCGAACTGGATTTTGCCGCTAGCTTCCGCGAGCGTCTGGCGTTGCTCAAGGGGCTGCCGGAAGCCGTGCTGGCCGATATCGGCGATTCGCTGCGGTTGACCGAAGGCGCTGAAACCCTGTTCAGCGAGCTGCGTCGTCTGGGTTATAAGACCGCGATCCTCTCAGGCGGCTTCAGCTACTTTGCCAAGCAGCTGCAGGCCAAGCTCGGTATCGACTATGTATTTGCCAATGAACTGCAGATTGTCGATGGGGTAGTCACCGGTGTGGCGGTCGAGCCCATTGTCGATGCACAGCGCAAGGCCGACTTGCTGCGTGAGCTGGCAGCCAAAGAAGGGCTGCGTCTGGAGCAGACGATTGCCGTGGGTGATGGCGCCAATGACCTACCGATGCTGGCGATTGCCGGTCTCGGTGTGGCGTTTAGGGCCAAACCATTGGTTAAACAGTCGGCCAAACAGGCGATCTCGACCTTGGGCTTGGACGGCATTCTCTATCTGCTCGGCTTTCGCGATCGCGACGGGCTTGACTAAGGATGCTGATACAACAAAGCCGCCCTAGGCGGCGTTGTTGTATCTGTGGGTTATTACTCGTCGTCTGCGGCGAACTCATAGTCCATCGACTGACTCGGGCCCTGCAGGTAGTGCCCCTGGATGTAGTTGACCCCGGCCTGCCAGAGCGTGGCCAGGACGCTGGCGCTCTCGACGAAGGGCACGATGGTCAGCTTGGCCTGGGCGTGCAGGCTAGCCAACAAGGTTTTAAGCGCCTCCTGATTCTCCGCACTGCTCAGATCCTGGGAGAAGGAGCTGTCAACTTTGACGAAGTCGATATGCAGGTGCTTGAGGGTATTGAAGGGGGTTAGGGAACAACCGAACTGGATCATTGCTGTTTTGCAGTGCAATTGGTTGAGGCCTTGGGTGATGGTCTTGGCCTGCTTAAGGTAGGCAATCGCATCGGGTTCGCTGAACTGAAACACCAGTGAGTCCGAGGGCAGGCGCGCGGCCTTCAGTGCCACGCTGAGCCAAGGCAGCAGGGTTTGATCCTGAATGCTGGCGCTCGACAAATGCACAAAAAGGCGGGTGTTATGGCCTTTGCTGCGGTGCTCGGCGAGCAGTTTGATCGAGTTTAGGATGACCCAGCGATCAATTTTCTCAGCCATGCCGGCGTCTTTGGCCGCGTTGAACAGCTCCTCGGGTGGGATTTCCTCGCCCTGCGGGTTGATCAGGCGCAGCAGGGCTTCGTAGTGCTCGAAGCTGTCGCCGCGCAGGCTGATGATCGGCTGGAACAGCAGGCGGAAACTGTTTTTCTCAAGGGCCTGTTGAATCATTGCAACGATATTGCCGCGGCTGGCGGCGGCGGCCAGCTCATCAGCCGGATTGAACAGCTTGATAGCATTGCCATCGCTCAGCTCGTCGGCGCAGCGGCGCGCGCGGTCGACCACTTCCTGAGCCTTGGCCGTTCTCTCGTTGAGCCCGGCGACGCCAATCGATAGGGTGCTTTGCACGGTCCGGCCGCTGATGTCAAAAAGATGGCCTTCGACTTTTTTCAGCAAGCTGTTCAGCTGTTCAGGGGTGCTTTCCGGACTAACGCCTGGTTGCAATACGGCAAAGACGTCATCACTAAAGCGCGCCAGCTGCGCGCCGGCGCTGAAATGTGCGCGCAGCAGGTTGGCCAGGTCGGTGAGGAGGATATCGATCCCCGCCAGACCAATATCGGCGAGCAGGCTGGCGTAGCTATCGACTTGGATGTACGCCAGAGTGGCAGGCTTGCCTGCATTCACCGCGCGCTCGGCGGCGTTATCCATCAGCTCTAGGAAGTGAGTGCGATTAAATAGGCCGGTGACCAGGTCCTGGCTGCTGATTTCCCGCAGCCTCTCTTCCAGCTCGGCATTGCTGGTTTCGGCGCGAATCACTACCTGAATGCAGGGTTCGCTATCGTAAGTGGCGGGAGAGAAGCTCATCTGCGCGGGGAAGCTTTGGCCGTTGGCCTTGATACCGGTGCATGTGAGTTCGGCCTGGCCCTCGGCACTGTGATAGCTCTTTAGGAAGTCTTTGAAGCTGGCTTGGTCGCTGCTGCCGATCAGGTCGATCATCGGCATGCCTTCAAGTTCATCGGCATCTTCGTAGGCGAACAGTTCAAGGTAAGCGCGGTTCGCATAGATATGCATGCCGTCATGCACGTAGGTGATCGCATCGACCGAGCTCTCGAGTAGCAGCTGGCAGCGTTTCTCTGCTTCGCGCAACGCCACTTCGGAGGCGCGGCGAGCGCGGCGCTCTTCCAAATTCGCCAGTTCACGTTTGGCTACCAGTACCAGGCGCTCGTCCTCGCCTTGCGGTAACGCGTCCTGAGCACCCAGCATAAGGGCTTCGGTAACGCTGTCGGAATCGTTATCGGCGAGCAGCTGAATGACTGGAATATCCTTGGCCTGACGGCGGATCGCGCCAATGGCCTCGCTGGGCGCGAGCTGTTCGCTACTCGGCGCGCAGATCAGCAGGTCCCAGCTTTGCTGCAGTGCTTCATTGAGATCGTCGCTGGAGCTCAGGCGATGAACACGAGTCGCCCGCCCCGCGTTACGGAACAAGCTAACCAGGCGCTCGGCCTCGTTTTGCGAATCTTCGAGTATCAGTAGCCGTATGGTTTTTTTTTCAATGGCCATGGTGTGTTATCAAGTCTGCGTCGAACGGGCGCGAAAAGGCGACGAAAGGTGGTGCGTCGGCAATCTACAGCGACTTCCAGAGTGAGTCAAAGTCTTCCTCCCCACCCGGCGTGCGGCTTTTCGCTGCTGTGACAGGCTTCCCGTGATCGCTTGCGACATGCCCGATACTGCGGTATTCGAATTGGTTGAAGCTGCCCGTGCTGGTTTGTCGTCGGCTGAGCACGGCGCGGTGTTCATTGCCGTTGAGGTTGATACTGACCTTATTGCCTTCCTGGAAGGGCAGGCGAGCGGTGATTAGGCAGGCAGGTCGTGAAATGGCACTTATTTCTGGCAGCAGCAGGGCACGTAGGTACTGACTGTTCTGTTCGGTCTTGCGCACCAGTTGCAGGCCGCAGGCTTGCGCATGGGGTGCAATCAGCTCGATGCCCATTTGCGTGCCGCCACCGCGTACCTGGCGAACCCAGCGCACCACCGCGATACTCCAGCCTTGTTGCGGCAGGCCTTGTACGCCGAGTAATTCACCGGCTTGCAGTTGGCTGGGCACCTCTTTCGGCCATGATAGGCAATAGCCGCCAGGGCTGATATTGACGATGGCCACCGCATAGGAGGGGTAACTTTCTGGTGTGTTGGTTTCGACAGTCGAGGGTTTTTTAGCGGGCTCGCTGTATTTGATCTCTTCGAATGACAGTCCATCTTCCCATTGATTGGTTTTCTCGGCGTCGAAAGCATTCGACCAGATATCAGGCGAACCGTTATCCGCCTTGAAAGAGGGTGCGTTGGTGGTGACGGGCACCTGCAGTACTTCGTTGAAGGGGCGCTTGCCCGCCAAGTGGTAGTGCAGCGAGCTCATGCCGATGCACAGCTTTAACGTGCCCTTGCCTTCACTGCGCTGGAAGGTTCGCTCAGCTATATCGCCCCATGCTGCGGCCAGATGCTGAAGCATGTCGTGGCTCAAACCCTCGGGTACTGTCAGGCGTGACTGGGCAAGGCTTTCGGTATGCAGCAGCAGCAAGTGTTCCTTGATAGCGTCGACCAATTGGCTAGGGTCAATCCCTAATGCATTGTGCAGATGGTTGTGCTGGAACAGCGATATATAGCGTGGTGGGCCATCCACTTGTGGCGCGATGGCGAACAGGCTGGACGCATCATTACCTGCTTGCAGGGTCGCCAGCGTGCTCCAAGGCTCGAGTGCTTCGGCCAGGCGGGCGATCGCGCTCTGGCGCATCTGGTTGCATCGCGCGCAACCGAGCAGCAGAGCGACCAAGTAACTCTGTTCGGTACTCAGGCTTTGAGTGTGCAGGGCTTGGGGGTCACGAACGAGCACCTTGTGTAGGTCGCCTGCCCGGGCAATCTGGTACAACTGGTGCAGTTCCAGCCACAAGCCTTCTGGTACCGGACAATAAAGTTGATTGGCGCGGATCAGTTGGCCGCACAGGCTGTGAGTTGAGCGTTGCAGTGCTACGGCCATGAGCTGGTTACGTTGACGATTAGGCTGGGCGGCTTGGCTCGCCACGATCAGCTTGTAACCAATTGCCAGGTGGTTCTGCAGGGCTTGGCAGAGATTGGCGACCTTGCGCGGGCGTTCATCGAGGACGATGGCCTGGTTAAGGAAGTGTTTTTCGAGCTGTTTACAGACGAAATAGATCTCTGGACGCAAAATTTCCAGAAGCTGTAGGCGGTTTTCTGAAGGGGTCAGCAACTGGTTAAGTTCGACCAAGGCCTGATAAAGCTGGCGGGCGGTTTCACCAATATTAGCCTTGGGCAGAGCGTCCACCCACTTTTTTAGGTCGCGCGGGCTAGCTTGGCAGAATGACAGGCTTTGCTTGTCTGGCGACGTGACGCGCAGCAGCAAGTAAGAATTCTGTTTATCCATCTAAATCGGCGACTCCAGCACATAGGCAAGGCGGGTCAATCTTGGAGTTAGGCTTCGACTCTAGCAGCATCTCGCAGGCATCGCAGCTATGGCCTTGGCCGTTTTGCCAGGCAGGCATAAAACGCTCAACAGCTGGAAGTTATTGTTGTGACTGGTTTTTGTGGGTGCAGGTTCACTCGGATCATTCGTCCTAGCACTGTCTGCGGGTGCTGACAGTGCTGGATTGGACGGGTTAGGCGCTTGGCGAAGCGAGGCATTGCCCCATCTGAACCGAACTATTAGCGGCCAGTCCCTCGGTCCACTGCACTTGTTCGGGGCCGAACAATACAATAGCGGTGGAGCCTAGTTTGAAACGCCCCAGCTCGGCGCCTTTTTCCAGGCTGATCGGCGCACGCGCTGCTTCATCGTATTTGAATGTTTTCAGTGCGCGTTTCGGTGGGGTTATCAATCCGGCCCAGACCGTCTCGATTGATGCCACGATCATCGCGCCCACTAACACCACTGCCATCGGGCCGCGCTCGGTATCGAAAAGACAGACCACGCGCTCATTGCGGGCAAACAGCTCGGGCACATTCTCCGCGGTGGTCTGGTTCACCGAGAACAGCCGTCCCGGCACATAGACCATTTCTCGCAGGGTGCCGGCTAGCGGCATATGCACGCGGTGATAGTCTTTCGGTGACAAGTAAATGGTGGCGAAATCACCGCCCATAAATGCGCCCGCACGCGCGCTATCGCCGCCGAGTAGTTCGATCACGCTGAAGCTGTGGCCCTTGGCCTGGAAGACCCGGCCTTGCTCGATTTTGCCGAGCTGGCTGACCGCACCGTCTGCTGGGCAGAGAACGGCGCCAGGCGTGCTATCGAGCGGTCGGGCGTGTTCTTTTAATGCGCGAGTAAAGAAGTCATTGAAGTGGGCAAAAGCGCTGAGGTCCTCGATCTGAGCTTCGCGCATATTGACCTGGTACTGCTTGGCGAACCAGCCGATCAGGCGGTTCTTAAACCAGCTGACCCGGCATTCTGCGGCGCAACCGATCAGGCGCGAGAGCAGGTGGTGCGGCAACAGATACTGGCTGAGGATAAATAAGCGATCTTTCATGGCGGTTCCTTATCAAGTGGCAGGCGGTCTGGCGGATGTTCAGCGCTCGACCGGGGTGTCTAGGTGGTTGCCCCACTCGCCCCAGGAGCCGGCATAGGCTTTTACCCGTGGGTAGCCCAGGACTTTTGCGGCTAGGTAGGTAAAGCCGGAGCGATGATGGGTTTGGCAGTGGGTGATGATTTCTTTGTCGGCAGTAATGCCGAGGCGGTCGAGCTGCGCCTGCATATCCTGACGAATGCGCAGGGCGCGCGACGGGTCCATGCCCGCGGTCCACTCGAAGTTGATCGCGCCGGGGATATGCCCGGCCTTTTGCGCCAGGGCCTTTTCACCGCTGTATTCGCTTGGCGAGCGGGCATCCCAGATCGCCAGGTCAGCGGCGCCGAGACGGCTTTGCAGGTACTCGCGTGTGGCCGTGGGTGTGGGGTCGATGCTCAGGCTGACGGCTTGCGTAGCAGCAGGGGGAACACGGGTGCTCAGCTCCCTGTTTTCCGCCTGCCAGGCCAGTAGGCCGCCATCAAGGTAGTGATAGTGCTGGTGGCCGATCACATCCAACAGCCAGATAAAACGCCCGGCCCAGCCGCCGCCTTCATCGTCATAGACCACGTAGACGGCATTCGGATTATGCCCAAGCTCGGTAAACAGCTGCTCAAGGTGTTTATGCTCCGGCAGCAGGCCGGGAGCCGGTGGCTGGCCCAGTTGTGTTCGCTTAGGATCGACAAAGTGAGCGCCGGGAATATGTCCGGCGCCATAGCGTGTCGGGCTGGTCAGGTCTACCAGAATTAGCTCAGGCGCCGCCAAGCGGCTTGCCAGTTGTGCGGGTTCGATCAGTAAGGGCAATTCAGCGAAAGCGCTCATGCCAAGCCTCTTTTGGCGGTAAAGGTGCAGATTGTAGCGGAAGCTGAGGGTCTATTGCCGTTTCATTAGTGGCCGCGCCGCAGCCTGTTTTT